>CAVRWS010000052.1:0-133621 GCA_963724815.1 uncultured Acidobacteriaceae bacterium | reverse complement strand
CGTGGGTCGCGATTTGCCTGCCACCAGTCCCGCGCGGGCGGTCGTGAAAGATGTTCGGCTGGAGATCGGGCGTATCAGCCGTACGTTAACCGATCTTCTGGAAACGGCGCGTCCACGCCGGCCCGAGGTTCGGCTGAGCAATCTCAACACGACAGTCGAACACGCGGTGATGCTGGCTCGACAGCAAGTGCTTTCCAGACCGATCAAGATCGAATTGCAGAAAGCTCCCGATCTGCCGGAAGTCGAACATGACAGCGATCAGGTGCACCAGGTGCTGCTGAACCTGCTGCTAAATGCAGTTCAAGCAATGGAAGGCGCGGGAACGGTGCGCGTGGAGATCGGCGCGCGAGACAATTGCGCCAGCGTTTTGGTCAGCGACACCGGCCGCGGCATCTCTCCTCAAAATCTGCCGAATATCTTCCGGCCTTTCTACACCACCAAAGGCGGTGGCACCGGGCTCGGCCTTTCTCTCGCGCATCGAATCGTCGAAGACCATCATGGGCGCATTGAAGTGACGAGCGCCGTCGGGAAGGGAAGCACCTTCACGGTGCTGTTACCGTTTCACATGCCCTCCGTGCATATCGCAGCTTCCTGAAATTTGCTCCAGCACGCATTCCCCTGAACAAAGCAAGCCCCCACCATTTCGTAGTAAATTAAAACACGAATGCCTGCTGAAAAAATCATGATCGTGGATGACGAACGTCTGGTGCGTTGGTCGTTGCGCCAGAAGTGTGAAGAGTGGGGCTACCACGTGATCGAGGCCGATTCTGGTGTACCCGCGCTCAAGCTTGCGCAACATGAGACCCCTGATCTCGTGCTTCTCGATGTGCGCATGCCCGATCTCACTGGCATCGAGGTACTCGACGCGCTGAAGAAAAGTGGAGACGCACGCGCCGTCATTATGATCACCGCAGATCCTCAGCTCGATGACGTGAAAGCCGCGCTCAAGCTCGGCGCCTACGATTTCGTGGGCAAGCCCGTCGATTTCGATGAGCTTCGCGTCACCATCAAGAACGCGCTCGAGGCCACTAGCCTGCGCACCGAAGTTCAAACTTTGCGCAGTGAAGTACGCCGCGGAGCGGGATACGAAAGTGTGGTGAGCGTTTCTTCGAAGATGACGGAGCTGATGAACTTTGTCCGCAAAGTTGCCGCCAGCGAAGCTACCACGATTCTGATTCAGGGCGAGAGCGGCACCGGCAAGGATCTGATCGCCAAAGCCATCCACTACGAGAGTTCCCGCCAGCAGAAGCCTTTCGTAGCCATCAACTGTTCCGCCATTCCGGAAACGCTGATGGAAGCTGAGCTGTTTGGCCATGAGAAAGGCGCATTTACTGACGCCAAGCAGATGAAGAAAGGGCTGTTCGAGGCGGCTGACGGCGGCACGTTGTTCCTCGACGAGATCGGCGAACTGTCTCCTCTGCTGCAAGCCAAACTTTTGCGGGTGCTCGAAGATCAGGTGATCCGCCGGGTGGGCGGTCTCAAGGACATGCAAGTCGACGTGCGTGTCATCGCGGCTTCGAATCGCGATCTGGAGAAGGCGGTGCGCGAAGGCCAGTTCCGCCAGGATCTTTACTATCGTTTAGCGATTATCGCGATCTTCATCCCCGCGCTGCGCGATCGCAAGGAAGACATCATGCCGCTGGTGGATTTTTTTATCGAGCGATATAACCGGAGATTCAAGAAGTCGATCCGCGGCATTACGGAAGAGACGCGGCGTCTCATTCTTAGTCACAATTGGCCGGGCAACGTTCGCGAGTTGAAGAACACGATCGAGCGCGGCATGATCCTCGAGGACGAACCTCTCTTGCGCCCTCTGTATCTGCCATTCTCGGTCGGGGAGTCTGGCGGCCGCACCGTCTTCGAACGCACTACTCCCGCCGATGGCGGACAGCCCTTGCCCAATGGCCGGATGCTTCCGCGTTTGTATATTCCTGAAGGTGGAACCTCGCTGGAAGAGGTAGAGCACGCCATGGTCGAACTGGCCATGCGCCAAGCCAACGGCAATCAAACCCACGCCGCCAAGCTGCTCGATATCAGCCGCGATGCGCTGCGCTACAAGCTAAAGAAATTCGGTTTGATTCGCGGCGATGAAGAGGGCGCGCAAACCGTTTCCACGGATGAGCAATGACAGCCGTCATCGGCAAGCGAATGAGGGGAGGGCGACATTTAGTTGCGCCGCGATTTCTCTAGTTCACTGAGCGCACTGATGCAGGTTCGAGCAGCACTAACGAGCAACCGCTGTACTCGTAGCATCCGAGAATCCCGCGCCTCACGAAACGCGTGGGAAAATCGCTGGGTGCGGGAACATTGAAATCGATGTTCTTCAACTGCTTTCCTTGAAATTTCATCTTTTCCGACCCGTTGATGAACTTCGTATCCTCGACCTTGAAGGTCTTACTCTTCCCATCAGATGCCAGCAAGATAAAAAACTCGGCACTCTCTGTTCCATGCAGGAATCGTGTCAATTTGAAGGTGCGTTCACGGATTGCCACGTCGGAGGCATCTCCAGCGGCTTTCGACGCCGTTGAACTACCGGTCAAATGATCGAGGCGATGCCGTGCCTCGTCCATCTCAGGCTTGTACTGGTTGAGCGCCAGTTGTTCCGACATCGGAATGCGATAGACCGCCAAACGGCACATCTGGATCGCGGACGCGGTTTTATGCAAGCGCTCGTAAACTTGACAGAGATGACTAGCTGCCACTCCATCCTGCGTTAGCTTCCATGCTGCTTGCAAATAGATCTCCGCCTCATCCAACTTTGACATCCTGCTGTACACCCAGCCCAAGGTGTCCCAATATGCGGCCAGTTTCTGGATTTGCCCAAGGTCCTTAGTGTTTAGATCAGCCAACGTGATCTTTTGCGATTCTTCTTCGGCTGCATGCACGGCTTTTTTCGCATAGTCCCGAGCAATGGGCAAATCCAAGTCTGCATTTGCCATCTGATAAGCCACGTCGTTGAAAGTTTTTCCCTCCTGATCTAGGCGAGCGAGTTTCGCAAACACTAATCCTGCCTTCTCACGATCCCCCGCAAGCAGGTATGCCGAACCTAAGCTCGCTTGAAGTTCTGGCCGAGTTTCGTGGGCTTTAACAGCCGCCTCATATACCGTCACTGCTTCAGGGTATCGCTTCAACTGCAGCAGACATACTCCGAGATTCGCAACGCCGTCCAGATCGTCCGGATGCGCCTTTGTATAGTCCTGCCATACCGGGACGGCGTCCCCGAACTGCGAATTCCCCATCAGACTCCAGCCCAGCGCCTTCGGGATAGCTGTTTGATTCGGGTCGCTGGCGATCGCCTTCTCAAACGCATCGATTCCAGCATCCTTTTGCTTCTGCGTGAGCAACAGGCTCCCGAGTATCACCCAAGCTCGCGTAAATTTCGGATCGACCGAGACGGCGCGGTATAAAGAGGAAACTGCACTCTGCGGGTCACTTCTCATCATGTCGTCTCGCGCCTCGGCTTCTAGTCGGTTCGCGTCGCTGGAATTGCTCTCAGGCAGCTCACGAAGTGGACTTAGGGAGGTAGACGGCGTCACGGGAGCGAGGGCATTCGGCGTAGCCGAGACTTTCGGCGCGATCGACGCACCGACAGACGATGTCTGTACATATTGATTCACATCGTTTTGCAGGGTCTTAACAAAGCTTCTATAGTCTTTGAACTCGGCGACTGGAACTTCGTGCTGCTTGACCAGAAAGCTTCTCTTTGCCGTAAGCACGCCGCGAACCACGGAGTATGACGCGTGGTATTCCGCGAAGTCGTACTTCAGATCGACATTTGCCGGTACTTGCGGCTCGTATCCCTCGGGCACCTCCACTTTAGAATCCGAAATTGTTTCCTGAGGGGAGCCAAGCCAAATCGGATCAGACGCGTCATCCCTGAGCGCTGGCATGAGAAACGGCAGTCCAGGAACCGTAAATTGATGGTTGCTCCAATCGGGATAGTCCTTGCGATTATAGGAATAAGTAAAATGAAAAGGCTCAGTGACCATTTCGGGCGTGCTGGCAGTGACCTCACTGACTGTGCCTGCGAAGCCCAGTCCATACGAGATCTGCTGCATCAAGTCTTTCCACTGCGATTGCGGTACCCGGCGAAAGGCGAGGCGCATCGGAACCTCCCGTTCTCCGGTCACGGTGTCTTCTACCTTCGCATCGAACGTGCCGTTTTCGCTTAACTTGCCCTCGATCGTAAAGGTTTGGGAGCTTTCGAAGGGTGGATCGAGAGGAGTAGTTTTCAATTGCGCAGGCTTGTCTCCGGGCATGACCAATGCCTGTTTATCGCGCAACGGAGTGGCTAGATACCCCAGGGGCGACACCTCAGCTGTGGTGTCAAGCCAAAGACCGTCCTTGCCCATCGGCAGATAGCCGATGATGTGATCGAACTGCCCCGGCGAGGGAATATCAGGATCGAGCTTCCAGCTTGAACCGATCAGAGCTGGATACAGTGTTATGCCAGAAGCTTGCAGCAAGGAAGCCAGTAGTGTGTGCTTATCCTTGCAGTCGCCATAGTTGTTGCTGAGGACGTCATCGGCTGTGTGCGGTTGATAACGTCCAATCCCAAACGCAATTCCAATGTAGCGATACTGCGTGCTCACGAAACTGTAGATCGCGAGTAGCTTTTCGGCGTTGTCGTTCATGCCTTTGGTAAGTTCCGCAGCCTTTGCGCGAACGGCCGCGCTGGGTTCTACTCGGTCTTTTTGCAAATCCCAGTACCAACGGCCTACCTCTTCCCAGCTTTGAAAGCTGCTGATCTGCACGTCTGGCGAGGGATTGCGTCCGCGCGCCGCATCAATTGCTTTGTTTTCCTCGCTTCCCGGTTCCTTTGCACTCTCCAACTTGGAGTATGTCCAGGAGTAAACCCGGAACCCCGGTTCGTTGGTGATGGTCTGCGTGGCTTGTGGTCCTTTTACTTTGACCGCGCGGTCTGCGGGCACCTTAATATCCAGGCGCTCATTCAGCACAATGCCTTCGTGTTGAAAACTGTACTGATACCAGAACTGGCCGGGAACCAATGGCTTAATCGAATGCCAGTGTGCCTCGTATTCGAGAATATCGCCTTTGCTCAAGCCCTTGACGGCAACATGTTTTTCGCGCAGATCGCTGTAGAAAGGGGCACTGCGGGTGATTTCCGCGTCCAGGTCCTGCACATTATCCGGCGGCGTAATCTGGATACTGCCGTCGGGTTTGTGGACGCGCACGTAATCAATTTCCACCGTCTGCGTTGCAGACTGGAATGGAAAGGTGAGCAGCCCCCACTGTTGAACGCCGGCGTCTGTCTGTACGCGCACTCGGCTGGTTTGCTCGTGGGTAAGATTGCCATCGTTATCGAAGGCAATCTTGGTAGATGTTTCCTCAAGGATCGCTGCCTCTTGAGAATAATCGCCCTTGGCAGGAATGTGAGCCGGTGAGGTTTGTGCGTGGCCAGCTACAAATACGGCCAGCACAGCGGTAAGACAAAGGGCGCACCAACGACGAATCATAGCGTGCCCGTATTTATCGTCGGTGCGCCCGAAAAAAGCAAGAATAAAGATAGTTCGCTTTATGAAATCGAGAAACTAGCGCTCTTCCAAAGAATCGTATAAAGCCACTAGTTCGCTGTGGGACTTCTCATTCACCCTGTCCCGCTCTTGCTTCTGCCCTATCCCTTGGCGTGCTGCTTAGCGCGATCGATATATTCCTGGACTTCCTGCTTCTGTGGGTAATCTGGGTTGAGCTTCAGCAATTGCTCCCATGCTTCGACCGCGCCCTTGGGATCCATCTTGCCTTGCCAGCGGACCACGCCCAGGTTGAACAATGTTCCGGGATGATTGGGCCGGTACTTCAGAGCGGTCTGGAACTCGGCGATGGCACCATCGGCGTCTCCGATGTACCACAGCGAAGTTCCGAGGTCGGTGAGCAGATCCGGATTGGTGGGCTGGCTTTTTACCGCGAGCCGGTAGTACTTGACGGCTTCGGGATACTGTCGACCGTCATAGTACAGATTCGCTACCTGCACCAGCGAGTTGAAATCGTCGGGATTGTTTTTCAGGGTTGCCAGCAAGGGAGCGACGGCTTCGTCCACCATCGCCTTTTGTTGTTCGGGAGTAGGCTGCGGCTGGGTGGGTTGGCCTTGCGCAGAACTATTGCCAGTGGCGGAAGCGGCGGTCGCGACGCAGCACTCTGGGGCGCGGAACCGCGAAACAGATATCCCAGTGCGACTCCTAACACCAGACAAAATACCGCCAGGATGTAAGCCTGCGGGCCTGTCCATGCGGATTTGCTATTTGTCTTTTCTCTCTGATTGTTATTCATAACCCCAGTTGCTCCTGAGTATTTTTGCAGACTTACGATATGGTGCCGGCAAGCGCCGCTTGAGGCGTTTGCAGATGGAACAGCCGCTGCAATGCAGTGGTCATTTGCTCCTGTTCCATCTTTTCTGGAAGTTCCTTGAGTTCACGGGCCAGGGACCCTGCGATTCTCTGCGTCATACGGGACATGACTGCGTTCAGCATTTCGTCCTGGTCCTTGGAAAAAGGCCCGCACTCGTGTCGGAAGGAATCCAGTTCTTGCCGGCAAATTTCGTCCAGGCGCTGGCGCAGTGCCACGATCGTCGGCACCACCCGCTCCGCCATCAGCTTGCGGCGGAAGCCTTGCGCTTCGTTCTGTAGAATTTTCTGCGCTTCGGCGGCGGCAACCTCGCGCTCGCCCGCATTGTGGTCGACAATATTTTCCAGATCGTCGAGGCCATAAAGGAAAATGCCTTTGACCTGGCTCACAGCAGAGTCGATGTCACGCGGCATCGCTATATCCACGATTACGAGGGGCCGATTCTTACATTCACGGGCCTGACGATCATGCATGATCATCTCCGCTTCGTCGCGGCTCAGAATCGTGTGCGGACAGGAAGTCGAACTGATGATAATGTCGGCCTCCGTCATGTGTTGCCAGCGCTGCTCAAAGGGAATCGCGACTCCGCCGAGCTTGGTGGCTAATTCGGTAGCATGCTCCATGGTGCGGTTAATCACGCAGACAGAACTCGCGCCGTGATTGAGCAGCCCGCGGGCGGAAAGTTCGCTCATCTTGCCCGCGCCCAGCAGCAGAACCTTTTTATTTTCCAGCGTGCCAAAAATCTGGCGCGTGAGTTCCACCGCGGCGTAAGGAATGGACACTGCCGCGTTGCCGATTGCCGTTTCGCTGCGCACGCGCTTCGAAACCGTCAGGGCCTTTTGCATTACGGCATCGAGAAATCGTCCGGTCGCCCCAAGCTTTTGCGCCTGCTGCCAAGCTTGCTTCACCTGCGACACCACTTGAGGCTCGCCGACCACCATGGAATCAAGGCTGGATGCGACGCGAAAAATGTGCAGCAGCGCGGCCTCATCCAGGAGGCGGTAGAAATGCTTCCATTCGCAGAGCATGAGACCATACTCGCTGCCCAGTAACCGCATCACCGAGTTCGCGGCCAGGGTAACGTCGTTCACCCACATCAGAAACTCGGTACGGTTGCAGGTAGCCAGCACGATCACTTCATCGATGCCTTCCGCCCGGGATAATTCCACCAGAGCCTCGTAGCGCCGATTCTCGCTGATCCAGAAACGCTCGCGAACGGCTACCGGCGCGGTGCGGTAGTTCAGGCCAATCACCATCAGAGTGGGTTCCACGTGCATCTCCAGCAACTACCTTTGCTAAGGGCATCCGCTATGCCAAAGTCAAGCTCGATATAACGGGGGATTTCCCTTGTGTTCTCAGTGGTTTATAGCGTTGGTGTCGGAAGGAGATCGAAGTTTCGGCCGCCGCGTAGTGGAATATCACGCCCGCCTGGTGTGTTTTGGCGTACCAGAACTTTTCACCACAGAGGCACGGAGTCACGGAGAGAAGAAGTTTGAAACGTCGCGTTAGGCTCTTGATAAACCCCGTGGCGACTTTTTTCGACGTTCAGCGCGCTACTTCTGGCGGGGCGATATCCTTTAAACCTTTTGTACGGGGTTCATACACGCAGAAGGGTTCCTCATCCAGATAATTGCCGGTTGCAGCGAACGCGCGGGCGCGGCAACCCATACAAACATTGCGGAATTCGCAACAGCCGCACTTGCCATTCAGATTATTGACATCGCGCAGCTGATGAAACACAAACGAGTTTTCCCAGATATCGGCAAACGACTGCTTCTTTAGATCGCCGGCGAGCGCGGGCAAATAGCCGCAGGGATAAACTTCTCCTTGATGCGAAATGAAACAGACGGCAGTTCCTGCCAGACATCCCTTGGTCATGGCATTCATATCGGAAGGATGGGTTCCGGGATGTCCGACGGCCTTTCCAATGCCATTCGATTTCAGTTCGATTCCGGTTGAACCTGGCATCGTCATCTCGGTCGGACCGATGACGGGGGCGCTGGGAAAATTCTGAACACCCGCAGGCGTTTTCTGCGCAGCCTGGGCGGCTGCGGCCACGGAACGGTGCTCGGCCGCGCGGCGTTGCCGAACCACGCGGAAATAATGAGGCGCGCAGGTCGCTTTCAACTCGATGCCGCCTTGCAGCGACTGATCGTAGAACCAGTTCAGCATCTTCTCGTATTCTTCCGGGGGAACCATTTGCTCGGCGGCAATATCCACGCCGCAGCCGACGGGAACCAACAGAAACGTGTGCAGCGCATCTGCTCCGATTAACTTTGCCAGTTCCAGCACATCGGGAAGCTGATGCGCATTGTGCCGAGCGATCGTGGTATTAATCTGCACCGACATGCCGAGATCTTTGAGATTGCGGAAGCCAGTCAGCGCGGCATCAAATGCTCCGGGAATTCCACGGAAAGTGTCATGAGTCTGGGGATCGGCGCCGTCCAGACTTATCGCAACCCGTTTGACGCCACTATCGACGATCTTTTCGGCTACTTTCCGGGTGACCAGAGTGCCATTCGTGGCTAGCGCTACCCGCAAGCCCTTATCGGTGCCATAGCGCGCGAGCTGAAAAATATCCGAACGGAAGAGCGGTTCGCCGCCGCTCAGCACGAGAATCGGAGAGGAAACCTCGGCAATCTGATCGATGATATCGCGCGCCGCCTGAGTGGATAGATCGGACGGCGAACTCAACTCCGTGGCGCTGGCCCGGCAGTGGATGCAGCGCAGGTTGCAACCTTTGGTCAGCTCCCAGAAAATCAATCTGGGTTTATTCTGGCTTGCATGAGTTGCGGAATTATTTTTGGAGTCTTGCCCGATGGCGTTTAGCGATGTCATGTCGTTCCTCCCCGCTTGAACCCGGCTAACTTCGCCTACGCTGCAACCATAGAAGAGAACGGTTGGCGCAGCGGTGACTATCATCACTAGAAATTGTGATCCTGGTCACCGGGGGCCAATCTGATTGAAGCGGGACTAGTTTTGGTTTGCGATGTCGCGCAACGCCGGGGTGTTACGAATCACCAGCGTCGAGCCTTTTGTCTGCAGGATCTGACGTTTCTTCAGCTCGGCAAAAAGGCGAGTCACCGTCTCGCGTGAAGTCCCAATCATCTGCGCGATTTCTTCGTGCGTCAGCCTAAGCTTCAGCCGGGGCTCGGGCTTGCCGGATTCTCCGTTCTTCGAGGTCCATTCCAATAGCAGCGTTGCCAGCTTCTCGGCGGCGGAGTGCGACAGCCCGAGGGAACGCACTTCCTTGCATGCATTGTGGTACTTTTCACCCAACTGCTCCGCCACTTTGAAGCAGGCTTCTACATCATTTTTCAGAAAGGCAAGAAACTCGTCGCGCTTGACGAAGTTTACCTGGCAGGGATCGATGGTCTCCGCGGTCACTTCATAGGGCTTGCCGGAAATGGTTGCGCTCAAACCCAGGACTTCACCGGCCTCGGCCAGTTTGACAATCATGGTGCGTCCGCCCGGAGAATTGATAGAGAGCTTTACCGTGCCCTTGCAGATTACGAAAATGCCGCGAGGCATCTGCCCTTCCACAAACAGCACTGCATCCTGAGGATAGGAAGTGGCGAACTTGATTTTCTCAAAGGCCTGCAGTGCGTGATCCGGCAAATCGCAAAAGATACGATCAGCCCGCAACTTGCATGTAAGGCAGCTTTCGACAATCTCCATCCCGTAGGGCGAGAGCATGATATGCCTCCTCAAACACCGGCTTCGAGCACTCGGGCACTGATCTACTGCCTCGGCGCGGGTTCTGCAGTCCGCGAAGGTGCTGAACCGGTCTCGTCTGACGCCAGTGTCCATCTATGCGTGCCCTCTTGGCTGTGCTGCCGGGCACACGAGGGTGTGATTTTCCTCACATTGGCCGGTTGTGATGCAAATCACAACCGGCTGTGACCTGCCTTGCTGCGTTCTTTTCCAGCCTCGTTCATCCTAGGGCAGTCGGGGAAAAACCAAATCAGGCAATCATTTGCAAAGTAAGGCAGGTTGTTGATGATGAAACGCAAGTTCAAAACAATGGATGCGAACGAGGCGGTGGCCTACGTCGCCTACCGGGTCAATGAGGTTATCGCCATCTATCCGATCACTCCGTCCTCCAACATGGGGGAGTGGGCGGACGAGTGGTCGTCCCAAGGCATACAGAATATCTGGGGAACGGTGCCGCATGTAATGGAGATGCAGAGCGAAGGCGGCGCTGCCGGGGCTGTGCATGGCGCACTGCAGACCGGATCTCTGGCTACCACGTTCACCGCTTCCCAGGGCCTGCTGCTCATGATTCCGAACATGAATAAGATTGCGGGCGAGCTAACGCCCACCGCATTCCATGTTTCCGCGCGTACTCTAGCCACGCATGCGCTCTCCATCTTCGGCGATCATTCGGATGTGATGTCGATCCGCAGCACCGGTTTTGCGCTGCTTTCCTCGAACTCCGTGCAAGAGGCGATGGATATGGCGCTGATTGCTCACGCCGCCAGTTTGGAGTCGCGCATTCCTTTTCTGCATTTCTTTGACGGTTTCCGCACCTCGCATGAAGTAAACAAGATCGAGATGCTGAATGAAGACGATATGCGTTCCCTTATTAATATGGACCGCGTCTTCGAGCACCGGCGGCGGGCGCTTTCCCCCGATCATCCCGTGCTGCGCGGGACGGCGCAGAATCCCGATGTGTTCTTTCAAATGCGCGAGGGGGCGAACAACTATTACGAGGCTTGTCCTCAAATTGTCCAGTCGGTGATGAACAAGTTTGCAGAACAGGTGGGACGTTCCTACCACCTCTTTGACTACGTGGGCGCGCCGGATGCCGAACGCGTGATTGTCATGATGGGTTCGGGCGCCGAAGTTGCTCATGAAACCATCGACGCCTTAAGCGCTCAAGGCGAAAAGCTCGGATTGCTCAAAGTGCGCTTGTACCGGCCCTTTCCGGTTCAGGAATTCCTCGAAGCCTTGCCGGCCAGCGTCCGCAAGATTGCCGTCCTCGATCGCACGAAGGAGTCGGGAGCGATTGGCGAGCCGCTCTATCTCGATATTGTAAATGCGTTGCACGAAGGAATCAAAGCGGGTTTGAGTCCGCGACAAGTTGCGCCATCCGTGATTGGTGGCCGTTACGGATTGTCGTCCAAAGAATTTACCCCCGCCATGGTGAAGGCGATCTACGACAATCTGAAAGCGGATCAGCCCAAAGATCATTTCACTATCGGCATTCAGGACGATGTCAGCCATACTAGTTTGCCTTACGATGCCGCGTTCTCCACCGAGCCGCAAAACGTGGTGCGCGCTATGTTCTACGGCTTAGGCGCGGACGGTACCGTAGGCGCCAATAAGAACTCGATCAAAATCATCGGCGAGAACACGGACAACTACGCGCAAGGGTATTTCGTCTACGACTCGAAAAAGTCGGGGGCGGCCACCATCTCGCACCTGCGCTTTGGACCTCAGCCCATACGCTCCAGCTATCTGATTTCGAGCGCAAACTTCGTCGCCTGCCATCAGTGGATCTTTCTGGAACGCTACGACATGCTGAGCGCGTTGGTGCCAGGCGGAACGTTCCTGCTCAATAGCCCATTTGGCGCCGACGAAGTGTGGGATCATCTGCCACGCCTCGTTCAACAACAACTGCTTTCGAAGCGCGCGAAATTTTATGTGATTGATGCCTATCAGGTGGCCCGCGACACCGGCATGGGCAGCCGCATGAACACGATTCTGCAAGTCTGCTTCTTCGCCATTTCCGCAGTCCTGCCTGCGGAACAGGCGATCGAGGCGATTCGCGAATCGATTCGTCACACTTATGGCAAGAAGGGCGAAGAGATCGTACAGAAAAACATGAAGGCGGTGGACGAAACTCTGGCGCACTTGTTCGAAGTGAAAGTTCCGGCGGAACTCACCAGCACGATCGAGATGCCGCCGCCGTTCTCGCCTTCCGCGCCGGAATTCGAGCGCGATGTGCTCGGCATGATCTATGCGGGACGCGGCGACGAATTGCCGGTCAGCGCATTTCCCATCGACGGCACATTTCCCACCGGAACCGCGAAATGGGAGAAACGGAATCTGGCCCTCGAAATTCCCGCGTGGGATCCGAATATCTGCATCCAGTGCGGAAAATGCGCCATGGTCTGTCCGCACTCCGTCATCCGCATCAAGGTCTACGACTCGAAAGAATTAGAAAACGCTCCCACTACATTCAAATCCACCGAGAGCCGCGACCGAGAGTGGAAGAGTCTGAAATATACGATTCAAGTTGCGCCCGAAGACTGCACCGGGTGCGGCATCTGCGTGGAAATTTGTCCGGTTAAAAATAAAGCGGAGACGCGGCTGAAGGCCATCAACATGGTGCCGCAACCTCCGCTGCGCGCACCCGAGCGCGAAAACTGGGATTTCTTTCTCACCCTCCCGGAACTCGACCGACGCAACATTAAAGTGGGGAACATTCGCCAACAGCAAGTGCAGGAGCCGTTGTTCGAGTTTTCCGGAGCCTGCGCCGGTTGCGGTGAAACTCCTTATCTTAAGTTGATGTCGCAGTTATTCGGAGACCGCGCCCTGGTTGCGAACGCAACTGGATGCTCATCGATTTACGGCGGCAACCTACCCACCACGCCGTGGACGAAGAACGCAGCTGGGCGAGGGCCGGCGTGGTCCAACTCACTGTTTGAAGACAACGCTGAGTTTGGCCTGGGCTTCCGACTCTCTATCGATAAACAAACTGAGTTTGCTCAGGAATTAGTCAAGCGCCTGGCGGGAACGATCGGTGATGAACTGGCGACCGCGCTGCTCGCGTCTCCGCAGAAGGATGAAGCCGACATCTACGAACAACGCCAACGCGTGGATCTGCTGAAGGAAAAATTGCAGCCGCTTAATTCGGTGGATGCAAAACAGCTTCTTTCTGTCGCGGACCTGTTGGTTAAGAAAAGTGTCTGGATCGTAGGCGGCGACGGGTGGGCTTACGACATCGGTTACGGCGGACTCGATCATGTATTAGCTAGCGGCCGCAACGTAAACGTACTCGTCCTCGATACCGAGGTCTACTCCAACACCGGCGGACAGGCCTCGAAGTCAACCCCGCGCGGCGCGGTGGCAAAATTTGCCGCCGGCGGCAAGCCTGGGGCAAAGAAAGATCTGGGGCTGATCGCTATGAGTTACGGCAACGTCTACGTGGCGAGCGTAGCGATGGGAGCCAAAGACGAGCACACGCTGAAAGCGTTTCTGGAAGCGGAAGCTTACGACGGCCCCAGCCTCATCATCGCTTACTCACACTGCATCGCTCACGGAATCAATATGACGACGGGAATGTCGGACCAGAAAGCTGCGGTCGATTCCGGACAATGGCTGCTCTACCGCTACCACCCGGAACGGGCCGCGCAGGGCGAGAATCCACTCATCCTGGATTCGCGCACACCCACCCGCAAGGTGCAGGATTTCATGGCAATGGAAACCCGCTTCAAGATGCTGACCCAGAGCAAGCCAGAAGATGCGAAACGCCTTTGGGCTGAAGCGCAACACGACGCCACAACTCGTTTCCACTTGTACGAATATCTGGCGCAGCGCAAAGGGGATAAAGAACCAGCCAAGGAGCAGCCGGGAGTAACTTCGAAATGACCGACTTTAAAATGATCGACCTCAAAACCAATTATCTCGGGTTGCATTTGCGCACTCCTCTGGTGGCTTCGGCCTCACCGCTATCCCAGGAGCTGGACGGCATTCGGCGTCTCGAGGACGTGGGCGCATCCGCCATCGTGCTGTACTCGCTTTTCGAAGAGCAACTGCGGCAGGAAAGCGTCGAACTCGAATACCACCTCGCCGAAGGCACGGACAGTTTTGCTGAAGCATCCAGTTTTTTCCCTCAGCCCAACGAATTCCACGTGGGACCGGAAGGATATTTGAATCACATTCGTCGCGCCAAGGAGGCGGTAGCCATACCGGTCATCGCCAGCCTCAACGGTTCAACGCTGGGCGGTTGGGCCAACTACGCGCGGCAAATCGAGCAAGCCGGGGCTGACGCCATCGAGTGCAACATCTATTTCATTCCAACCGACGAGAAAATCTCCGGCGCAGAGATCGAAAAAACTTATATCGACATTCTCCGGGAGGTAAAGATATCGGTTCGCATTCCGGTTGCGGTGAAGCTGAGTCCCTTCTTCAGCAATATGGCGAACATGGCGAAGCAACTGGATCAGGCGGGCGCCAATGCGCTCGTGCTGTTCAATCGCTTCTATCAACCGGATATCAACCTGGATGAGTTGGAGATTCAACCAAATGTATTGCTGAGCACTCCGCAAGCTTTACGGCTGCCTCTGACCTGGATCGGAATCCTATACGGCCGCATCCGCGCCAACCTGGCCGCAACTGGCGGTGTGCATGGGCCCGAGGACGTCATTAAGCTGCTGATGGTCGGCGCCGATGTCACTATGCTCTGCTCCGCGCTCCTGCGAAATGGAATCGAGCATCTTCGCAACGTCGAAGCGGGCGTGCTCGAATGGATGGAAAAACACGAATACGAATCGGTGCAGCAGATGAAGGGCAGCATGAGTCAGCTCCGCTGTCCCAATCCGTCAGCCTTCGAGCGGGCGCAGTATATGAAGGCAGTGAAGAGTATGCAGCACGTTGAACTTATCCGCCGCTAAGCTTGGACATTTTCGAGTGGAAGCCAGCGGCCTTACCGCATTTCGGTTTTACGGTTGGAACAATTTAGCCAGTAAGAAAAACAATGAGGAGTTGTATGGTTACGAAACAGCAGGCACTCGACTATCACTTCGGTGAAAGACCGGGAAAAATTGAAGTTACTCCCACCAAACCTTGCCGCACGCAGCACGATCTAAGCCTTGCTTACACGCCTGGAGTGGCCGAGCCATGCCTCGCGATCCAAAAGAATCCGCACGATGCCTTTAAATACACTGGCCGCGGCAACCTGGTAGCGGTTGTAACCAACGGAACGGCGGTACTCGGGTTGGGCGACATCGGCGCGCTCGCCGGCAAACCCGTGATGGAGGGCAAGGCAGTCTTATTCAAACGCTTCGCCGGAGTAAATGTTTTCGATATCGAAATCGATACTCACGATCCAGACGAGATCATCAAAGTCTGCCAGTTGCTCGAACCCACCTTTGGCGGGATTAACCTGGAAGACATCAAGGCTCCGGAATGTTTTTATATCGAGGAGACTTTAAAGAAGACCATGAAAATCCCGGTCTTTCACGACGACCAACACGGTACCGCAATTATTTCTGGCGCTGCGCTGCTGAATGCCCTGGAAGTTGCCGGCAAGGACATTGGCAAAATTGGTCTCGTCATCAATGGCGCCGGAGCTTCCGCGGTAGCCACTGCGGAGCACTACATTCGCCTCGGCATGAAGCGGGAGCACATCACTTTGTGTGACACCAAAGGTGTAGTTTACAAAGGCCGCACCGCAGGCATGAATCCGTACAAAGAACGGTTGGCCCGCGATACCAAGCGACGAACATTGACCGAAGCGATGGTCGACGCGGATATGTTTCTTGGACTCTCCGTCGGTGGTGTAGTCACGCAAGATATGGTGCGCTCGATGGCCGCGCGTCCGATCGTGATCGCCATGGCGAATCCCGACCCCGAGATCACGTATGAAGACGCCCGCGCTTGCCGCAAAGACGTGATCATGTGCACTGGCCGTTCCGACTATCCCAACATGGTGAATAATGTTCTCGGCTTTCCGTTCATCTTCCGCGGCGCGCTGGATGTGCATGCCACGGTCATTAATGAGGAGATGAAGCTCGCCGCTACGCGCGCCCTTGCCGATCTGGCGAAGGAAAATGTGCCGGACTCAGTCTGCCGCGCCTATGGTGTGGAGCGACTGGAGTTTGGTCCTGACTACTTGATCCCCAAACCATTTGATCCGCGTGTGCTGGCATGGGAATCTTCAGCTGTTGCCCAGGCAGCGATGGATACCGGAGTCGCCCAAGAACCGGTCGACCTCAAATCCTATCGCGAGCAACTGGAACGTCAGAGTGAACTGATGGGCGAGCGCGAGTTAGAACACTCCCATAGAACAACCGAAATTGAACTCTCAATCGCGCGCGGGGATTATTCCCGGATCTGAGATCATTCAGGAATCGTTTATCCGAAGATATCTTTGCCGGAAGTTCGACACACTCACCGCCGATTTTCGCACGGCCGCATCGTCCATCCGGGCGGAAGTTTTTCACTCGCGCGCGTTACCCGATTGACCGGATAAGCGGGGACACGAGTCCAGAGCTCGTGTCCGATGGCATGCGTTTCAACGATTCAACTCGCTCTACTTTGCCTGCAAAGTCTCGATGTAGTGAGTGAGATTCGAAACCCGTTGCTGCACTTCCCCTTCGTGCCCGCGACTCATACTCCAGAACAATTCTCCCCATACCGGCATATCTTTTGAACCATGCGCGGCCACGTCGCCTGTGCCCCGGATTGCAGCAGTGACTTTCAATGCCGGATACTTGCCGCCATTGTTGTTGCTGAGCTGGGTCAGATCGGCTGGAGGCGTCTTCAGCGCGCTGGCTGCGGGCCCGTCGCCTTTACCGCTGGTTCCGTGGCAGACGGCGCAGTAAGCCGTATACATTTCCTTGCCGGAAACCGGCGAGGTTGTGGTCAACGGCACATGCTTGATGGATGTTTTCGACTGATCGTCGGTTTTGTCCTGTGCAGCGATCAGGCAGACGGATACGAACAAAGTTGTAAATATCAAAATTAATTTCCTTGGCGACATCGCACTTTCTCCTTTTAGGCCGAGTTCTTTACCGAAACCCAAACGCTCTTGAAAACGAAAGGCGATAACCTTGCTGCCCGAGTAGCCGCAGAAGAAGGTCACCGTTAGTTCCTCTCCACTATTCCTAGTCCACGATTGCTGCACTGGCTGTGATCAAAGGCACGAACTGTTGTGCTTTTCATCACCAACGAAGAAAGACGCCGGACACCAAAGTTCTGGCTTTTCTATTTGTCTCCGGAAACGTGCGCGGCTGCACATAGATCTGTGACTTCAGTCACAAACAATCGCGCGCCCACAAGTCATAATTACGCAGATTTGGTAATTGATATTCCACTTGAGTGTGGGGTTCTCATGGCAAAAGGACGCGTTTCTATCGTAGTTGAGCACTGTAAGTCATGCGGCTTCTGTGTGGAGTTTTGTCCCTCCCACGTGCTCGCCTTATCTTCGGCTTTCAACTCCAAGGGATACCATCCGCCGCACGCGGTACATCCCGAAAAATGTAGTGGATGTGATTTATGCGGCATGTACTGTCCCGATTTTGCAATTTTCGCCACCAAGAATGCCGGCTCCAAGGAAGGTGACAAATGAAGGCTGACCCTCGCGGAGTATTGACCGGCACACATTTCATCGATGGCGATCATGCCTGCTGCGAAGGTGCGTTGGCGGCCGGCGCGCGATTCGCGGCGGGATATCCCATCACGCCCTCCACCGAAATTGTTGAGCGCTTCGCGTCTCGCGTACCGACGGTAGGTGGAACGTTCATTCAGATGGAGGACGAACTCGCCGCATCGATTACGTTGCAAGGCGCGGTGTGGGGCGGAGCCAAGGCATTTACCGTTACCTCCGGCCCTGGCTTCTCATTAATGATGGAACACATCGGCTACGCAGCCATGACGGAAACTCCCTGCGTCTTTGTCGACGTGCAGCGGGGAGGCCCGTCCACCGGGCTGCCCACGCTGCCCGCGCAAGCCGACATGATGCAGGCGCGCTGGGGCTCGCACGGCGACTACGAGATCATTGCGCTTTGCCCGAACTCTCCACAGGAATGTTTTGATCTCACCATCACCGCTTTTAACTTGGCTGAAGAATTCCGCGTGCCGGTCATGTTCATGATGGACGAAGTCGTCGGACACATGACCGAGAAAGTAGTGATTCCGCGCGCCGATCAGATCGAAGTCGTGCCTCGCAAACATACTCATAAATCCGTGGAGGATTACCTGCCCTACGGTACCAATGGCGACCAGGTACCGGAGATGGCGCATGCCGGCGAAGGCTATAACTTCCACGTCACGGGCCTGACCCACGACGAGCGCGGCTATCCCAACATGACTCCGACAGTTCAGGACCAGTTGGTTCGCCGTCTGCAAAGCAAAGTTCGCGATGCCGCCGACCGCATCGCTCTGTTCGAGGAAGATCATCTCGACGGCGCCGATGTGGTCGTTGTTTCTTATGGCATTACGTCGCGCGTGGCGCAGCGAGCGATTGGCGTAGCGCGTGAAAGTGGTCTGCGTGTCGGCAAATTGCGCTTGATCACGGCCTGGCCGTTTCCGGAAAAGAAGATCCGTGATCTGGCAGCGAAAGTGAAAGCCTTCGTGGTTCCCGAACTGAATCTTGGTCAGATGGTGCGTGAAGTCGAGCGAGCCGCTGCGGGCAAGGCAAAAACTTTTGCCGTGTCGCACGCAGGCGGCGGGGTTCACCGGCCGGAAGACATCCTCAAAGTGATCGTGGAGGCAAGCAGATGTCAGACAAGTTAATCAGCGATATCGTCAGTGCCGGCGTCAACCCGGTCGATCAGATTCTGCGAACTGACCGCATGCCTCATATCTGGTGCCCGGGATGCGGCATTGGTACTACGGTGAATTCTTTTGCTCGCGCGCTCATCGATTCGAAAATCGATTTGGGATCGCTGGCTCTGGTTTCGGGTATCGGCTGCACCGGTCGCGTTGCGGGTTATGTGAAGCTCGATTCATTTCATACCACGCATGGCCGCGCCATTCCGTTCGCCACTGGCCTCAAGCTCGCGAATCCCAAGCTAAACGTCGTTGTGTATTCGGGGGACGGCGATCTCTCGGCCATCGGCGGCAATCATCTGATCCACGCCGCTCGCCGCAATATTGATCTGAAAGTGATCTGCGTCAACAACCTGATCTATGCGATGACTGGTGGCCAGACCGCGCCCACCACTCCCGATCACTCGACCACTTCGACCAATCCTTACGGAACATTTGAGCCTTCGTTCAATTTGCCGCATCTGGTCGAAGCAGCCGGCGCGGTCTATGTTGCACGCTGGACTACGTTCCACGTGCGGCAACTGGCGCGATCCATCAGCGAAGCGTTCAAGAAAAAGGGCTTCTCGTTTATTGAAGTTATTTCGCCCTGCCCCACGCTTTACCAGCGCCGCAACAAGCTGGGCGATGGGCTCGACACCATGAAGTACTACAAGGAGAAGAGCAAAGTGCGCCATGGAGCGCCCACCAACGAAGTCGGGCTCTCGATGACCGGCGAAATCGTCGTGGGTAAATTCGTGGACCGCGACCGTCCCGACTATCAAACCATGATGCGCGGCCAATTTGTCCAATCGCTGGGTGACAAATACATAGAACAAGATGAACCGGAGACAGTATGCAGCTAACAGAGATTCGAGTTGCGGGTTTTGGCGGCCAGGGCGTGATTCTCTCGGCCATTCTCCTGGGCAAAGCGGCTTCAATTTATCAGGGCGCTTACGCCACCATGACACAAAATTTCGGACCGGAGGCCCGCGGGGGAGCTTGCAGCGCGCAACTCGTGCTCTCCGATTCGCCCGTGTTGTATCCCTACGTGACCAAGCCCGACATTCTCGTCGTCATGTCGCAGGAAGCCTACGTACGCTTTATTCCGGAACTGAAAGACGGCGGCATACTGATCGTCGAGCAGGATCTGGTGCGGGTTTCCGATATTAATAAAGAGATCCAGGTTTACAGCATCCCCGCTACCCGTATCGCAGAGGAGCTCGGGAAACGCATGGTGCTCAACTCCGTGATGGTCGGGTTCTTCACCGCCATTACCCAATTGCTGGATGCCGATGCCGTCCGCAAAGCGGTGGCGGATTCCGTTCCGAAAAGTTTTCTCGATCTGAACCTCAAGGCGTTCGAGAAGGGATTGGAATACGGAACGATTGCCTCAAGTGCTCCTGCAAGCTCTGCCGACGCCGAACTGCTAGTAGAGTACGCGCCGGAATAGGAAGCACTCCTCAGCGAGAGCAAATTGGACGACGCCGCATGCGCGTAAATTATGCAAGTTCCAGAAAGGCGCGCAACGAAGTGAGATCGTCGCTGGCCCGGACGCGGAAGCCAAGGCGCTTCATAATGACCTGCATCGCCAGGTTGTCAGGCAACATTTCGGCGGAGACCTGACTTAGTTTTTCATCGCGGGCGATCTCGATGATACGGCGCAGCAATTCGTATCCTAAGCCGAGTTTTTGATACTGATCTGAAACCAGCACCGCGACTTCGGCTTCGTTTCCGGAACGAAGCTTACTTAAACGGCCAACGCCCATGATTCTGCGCTCTCCCGTGCCCGGATCGGTAAGCTCCGCGACCAAAGCCATCTCGCGCTCATAATCTCCGAAGCAGATTCGTAACAGGCGCTCATGCGCAACCCGCCGGCTCAGACTCAAAGAGCAGAAATAGCGCAGATAGACGCTCCGATCGGAGAGAGTCTCATGAAACTTCACCATCAGTGGTTCGTCTTCCGGACGGATAGGACGGATCACAATCTGGTTTCCATCGCGCAACGTCCAGGGAGCAACATAATGCATCGGATAGGGACGGATCGCCGGTTGCGGCAACTGATCGAGCGTGACTTTGCGGTCGTGCAAAACAATTCTGGCATCGAGGGCCAGCAAGCGATCTGGTGAAGCCAGCAGAGGATTGATATCAATTTCGGCGATCCACGGCTGTTCGAGCACTAACTGACTGAAGCGCACCAGAAGTCGTTCGAGCGCGGCAATGTGCACCGGCTTACGTCCTCGGACTCCCTTTAGAGCAGTATAGATTTTTGTCTGCTCCATCATCCTTTGGGCAAGCGTGGTATTGAGTGGAGGAAGAGCCAGGCAACGGTCCCGATAGACTTCAACAAGCTGACCGCCGGAGCCGAATAGAATTACTGGACCAAATTGCGGATCGACACTGCTGCCGAGGATTAATTCGTAGCCATCCACCTTTACCATCGGCTGAACTGTGACGCCTAAGAAGTCGTCCAGGCTGGCTTTCTGAGCGACAGAAGTCTTGATGGAACGATAGGCTGACCGGACCGCCGCTTCGTCCGGCAAATTCAGCTTGACTCCGCCGACGTCCGTCTTGTGCGTGATGGTTTCAGAGAAAACTTTCAGCACCACCGGAAAACCAAGTTTCGCAGCGAGCACGGCGGCTTCGTCTTCACCAGCCGACACTTGAGTCTCGACGGTAGGGATTCCATAAAGCGACAACACTTGCTTCGATTCGAATTCGTTCAGCAGGACCCGATCGTGACTTCGCGCATTTTCAATGATCCGCGCGATTTGCTCGCGGGCGGAGTTTTCCAATTCGGAGTTTTCCGTCAAGGTGGGAGTTTCGTAGAGCCCGCGCAGGTTGTAGGTATAGCGCCACATGTAAGTGAAGGCGCGAGCGGCGGTGTCAGGATAGGAAAAGGTTGGGATCCCCGCCGCGTTCAGTTCCGCTTCTCCGGTCGCTATGCTGTTGCCTCCCATCCAGCTGGCGAGTACGGGCTTTTCATATTGCTTGGCGTATGGCTTCAGTCGTAGCGCAATTTGCGCCGCGTCCGTCATTCCCTGCGGCGCAAGAATCACCAGCAGTCCATCGCTGTTCGGATCCTGCGAAGCAATTTCAAGGGCGCGCGCGTAGCGCTCGGAATCAGCATCGCCGAGAATATCGATGGGATTGTTGTGACTCCAGTGCGCGGGAAGAAACTCATTCAATCGCTGCAGATTTTCCGCGGAAAGCTCCGCCAGTTCTCCACCGTTGGCCACCAGTGCGTCGGTGGCGAGAACCGCAGGTCCGCCCGCATTGGTCAGGATGGTGAGCCGCGGACCTTTGGGGCGAGGCTGCCGGCCTAAGGTTTCCGCCATATAAAAAAGATCAGCAATGTTGTGCACGCGCAACACGCCCGTGCGGCGAAAGGCTGCGTCCAGAACTTCATCGCTGCCGGTAAGTGCGCCGGTATGGGAAGCGGCGGCGCGCGAGGCCGCTTCCGAGCGCCCGGCCTTGATCACGATGATTGGCTTGGTGAGCGCGACTTCACGAGCAGCGGATAGAAACGATCGCGCATCACCCACCGATTCCATATAGAGCAGGATGCTTTTGGTATGCGGATCATCGCCGAAGTAATAGATCAAATCGCCCCAGCCAAGATCCAGCATCGAACCAGTCGATACGATGGCACTGAAGGCGACCTCTTCGCGCACACTCCAATCAAGAATCGCACTCAGCAATGCTCCACTTTGACTCAGGAACGCGACGTTGCCGGATTTCGGCGCGTCCTTGGCGAAGGTAGCGTTCAATCCGATGGTCGGATTCATCAGGCCCAGGCAGTTCGGCCCCAGCAAGCGCATAGAGCCGCCGCGTAGCTGTTCGCGAATTTGCTGTTCGAGTGCAGCGCCTTCTGCCCCACGCTCCTTAAACCCGGCAGAAATCACGACGGCGGATCTTACGCCGGAGGCGACGCATTCTCCGATAATCTTCGGAACGGTTGCAGCCGGAGTAGCGATCACGGCCAAATCCACCGCAGGAATATCGCGAATGCTTTTGTAAGCCCTGAGGCCGAGTACTTCCTCATGCTTGGCGTTCACCGCGTAGACCTTCCCTTGGAAGCGGCCGTGGAGCAGATTCTCCAGAACGGTGCGGCCCACGGTACCGGCGCGGTCAGTCGCGCCAATCACTGCCACGGAACCGGGAGTGAACATCGCGTCCAGGCTAGGCCGCACAGGAACCGTCTGCTTTATCACATTCAGATCCGGGTGCACGAGCTTCCCTCCGCTCGAACTCACGAGAGATTTTCAGATTCCCCAGTGTAGCTCCCAAAAAGCCTCGGGATTTTTTTGCGAGCGGGTACACTCTCCTAACCAGTCTTTCTGGATCGCGCTCCCGGCGACAATCCGAGGCGCGGCGTATTCCTCATCCATGGCCAACAGGTTGGAAATGTTTTCTGGCTTTTCGACGGTAACAGCGCTCATGGGAACCTCCGAGCGGGCGGATGGGAAAGCAGACCGGCGTCGATTCTGCTCTGTTCTTGGCTATGCGACAGTGCCGCGGATCACCGAACTCTGTGTTCGTACCACAATGGGAAAGCCTCTGGCCTTTGTGATTCTACTCTTATAGGTCAGGTTGAACACTGACGAAACTGATTTATATCCCTAAAGAAATTGCCGGAAAATGCTGCATTCGCGGCCTTCTTTGGAATTAGGACTGCGGCGGTTAGTCACCGTGGTCTGTGACCGGAATCACTGCATCCTTTTTGCAAACAGCGCACAAAGAAGGTCCCGAGCGGAGCTGCCGTTTGGATTCGCTTGACAACAACAAGAATCAGATTATGATGGCGGCCCATAGTCTGTCCTAGGTTCGTTCGAGAGCCGTAATAGAGGAGATTACCGTCTATGCTGAATTTCAAAAAGTTGCTGTCCATGCTATCGCTTTTTGTTGTCACGGCAATGCCTGTCATGGCGGGCACCAACGACGCGAATCCGACGAACGCGAAGGCGCCCAATGCGGAAGCTACCCCCGCTCCGGCCAGCCCAAGCTTAGCTCCAGCTGCAGCCGATAACAGTGCCACGGCATCGTCCGCAGCGACGAATGCAGCAGCGCAACCCTTCGCTTCCGCGTCACCAGCAGAAGAATCCGCGACGGTTTTGAGTTCGAGTTCAAGCGCACAGGGCCAGCAACCGCCCGTCGCATCTACTCAACAGACGCCGCAGCACGAGAAACCCATTCCGGTAGCAGTGGTCCCGGCGATAGCTCCCGTGCGCGTCATTCCGGTCGACCCGCCGGTGAAAGATGGCTTGGTCCCAGCTTTCAAAGTGGGCGGCGTCAAGGTCACGCCCTATGGTTTTATCAAGGCTACGGCGGCGCATGACTCCAGCGCCCCCAACGGCGATGACTTTCCATTTATCGGTTTGTTTACGGCTTCATCAACGGACACGAACACTGGCCCCACTGCCGACCCTGAATTTCACATCAAGGCGCGCTCATCGCGT
Organism: uncultured Acidobacteriaceae bacterium; assembly: GCA_963724815.1. Lineage (GTDB taxonomy): Bacteria > Acidobacteriota > Terriglobia > Terriglobales > Acidobacteriaceae > Sulfotelmatobacter. Next base: position 109,322 of record CAVRWS010000052.1, on the reverse strand, counting down.
TTTGGCGCAAACTTTGAATGGCCGGACGTTTCTCCCAGGCTCACTTTCACTGGCCGGGTCGAAGGCGATTTCGAAGGCAACTTCAGCGCCGTCGATAACCGCAACGTCTCGTCGATTCGAAGCAATGAGCCTCAACTGCGCTTAGCCTATGTACGCATGGATTTCGCTGCCACCAGTGCCACTGACATCTTTTTTGAAGGCGGGCAGGACTGGACCCTGTTCGGCTCGAGTGCCCTGCCCAATATTCTCGAAACTACATTCCTCGGCGCGTACTACGGCGACATTTACGAACGTTCTCCGCAGATGATGGTGGGATTCGTTCAGAAGATGGGCGGCTCGTTCAAAATTGCCCCCACTTTCGCCATCATGATGCCGAGTTCGGGTCAAGTGGAGAAGAGTTCGAACACCGTGGGTGGGCTGGCGGGCCAGCTTGGACAGGCTGAGCGCGAAGGCGCCGACTCTGACCGTCCTGAATATGAAGGCAGACTGGCCTTTCAGTGGCAACTTGATAAGGCGCAGGCGGTTGCCCCTGCGCAAGTCTTCTGGAGCGGCCTTTACGGCAAGCGTACGTCGATCGTGACCAGCGGCGACTATGCCGCAGACTTGTTGCCGACAAGTTGTTTGACAGGTACTCCGCCGGCGATCAGCGCGCTGTGCAGTTCTTATGCGGCGGCGTTGCCGAACGGCTATAGCGCTTCCAGTCATATGTATGGCAACCAGATTGGCGTGCAGTTGCCGACACGCTGGTTTACTTTTGTGGCTAGCGCTTATTTTGGTGGCGACCTGCGGTTTATGTTCGGTAGCCAGGCCGATTCTTTTGCCACCGACTTGACCGGGCTCTCGAGTCCCATCAAGTTTGATACGGTTGACGGTCTGGGCAATGCGACTGTAGCTTGCAGCGTGGTCGTAGCCACGGGCGCGGGCTGTCCCGCTGGGGATGTGGTGATTGCGCCGGAGAGGCCGATTCGCGCCTTTGGCGGATTCGCCAACCTCGGCTTACCGCTTTCCCGCTGGTTTAACGCTAACCCAAGAGGCCACAATGCAGGCTGGCAGCTTTTCCTGCATATGGGCAAAGACCAGATCGTCCATCATGACCTTTTCGACGCGCACTTCACCGGGGTAAACGCGCTTCAGATGGGCAAGGTTTTTGCCGCGACCCTATACTACAAAGTTAACCCATACTGTACGTTTGCCATCGAGCAGTCGGTTTACGGCACGCGTCTCAAACCCGGCGAAAGCTATACGATTGCCGGACAACTGGACAATCTCTGGCAGGATCATCGGACGGAGTTTGGTCCTATATTTACTTTCTAGTATTAAGTTGGTCCGCCCAGGGAGTGCCAGGGCTAGAATGTCGGCAACTGGAAGTTAGGGCAACCTTGTTCCCCAGCGAAACAATGTTGCCTCTCCTTCCCATACTGGAGAGGCGTATGGCTGTCGGTCGTTCTCTGATCAAGTTGTTGCCGGTGTTGTTTCTGCTGAACATTATGTTCGCGGAAGCCGCGAAGCAGTATCCGCTTCACATTACCGTTCTCAGTGCGGAGTTTCATCCGTTAAATCCAGGAACCCCCGTCCCGAAAGATTGCGACCTGACAAATTTCTCTGCTTACTGCAATGAGAGCAAGAACCCTACCGTGCAGAACATCATGCGAGTGCGCGACGCGGAGGGAGAATCTTTCAGCATTGCCTGCACGGTGGACTCGCGCTGGTCCAGGTGCGCTTCCTTGCCCGTAGGGGAGACTTTCGAAGCCAGGAAAGATAAGCACGGGATCACCGTCCTATTGCGAAATGCAAAGGGAAAGGAAAAGAAGGAGGTCTTTCAGGTGGTTGCGGCTGCAGCGGAGCCGAGGCCAGACACAGCGATAAAGGCGCAGCCGGTTGTGCCGCCGGGGAGTTCATCGGCTCCCGCGCCAGCGGCCCGGTCCGGCGCGGCTGTCGAGCCGCAAAATGAGGCGCCGGCGCAAACTTCACCGCCGCCTGCTGCGCCGTCTACTTCCGCACCGGCTGTCCTTAAGGGGAGCGCGGAAGCGGAAAAGGAAAAGGTGCGTTGCAAGTTCACTTCAACGCCGCCGGGCGCGGAAATCAACCTTGACGGTAAATATGTAGGCAGCACGCCATCGCAAATCGAGGTGAGCACCGGCACGCATGTAATCACGTTTTCCATGCCGGGATTTGGCCAGTGGAAACGTGAGCTATCGGTGTTGCCTGGGTCAGAGCTGACCGTAAGCGCGATTTTGCAAAAAGATTAGCTCTAAAGGGTGTGGGGTAGCGTCGCTGTAGAAACTTGTCGAGTTTGTTTGGGTCTTTGCTTGCGGAGTCGGGCCAGCTATCTTTGTGATGCTGTGGAGCGTCCGAGACCCATACGGGTCCGGAGTAATACACAGGTAAACGGAGGAAGTTATGGCAAATGCTGCTCAAGTGGCAGGAACAGGTAAGGCGGCCGAGTACAGCATCTGGCGCGTGATCATGGCTTCATCCGTTGGCACCATGATCGAGTGGTACGACTTCTATATCTTTGGCAGTTTGGCCGCCATCCTGGCGCTGAAGTTTTATCCCCCCGGCAACGACACTTTCGCCTACCTCGCGTATCTTGCCACATTCGCGGTCGGTTTCCTGGTGCGGCCCTTTGGTGCGCTATTCTTCGGCCGGATCGGAGATCTGGTCGGCCGCAAATACGCCTTTATCGTGACGCTCACCATCATGGGCTTTTCGACGTTCGTTATCGGCCTGTTGCCCTCCTACGCCAGGGCTGGCTGGTTCGCGCCGATTGTTCTGATCGGAATCCGCGTTCTACAAGGACTAGCGCTGGGCGGAGAATATGGCGGAGCCGCAGTGTACGTTGGCGAACATGTTCCCGATAATAAGCGCGGCTTTTATACCAGCTTCATCCAGATCACGGCGACGTTGGGTCTCTTCGTTTCGCTCATCGTGATTTTGCTGACGCAGAACGCAATGTCGAAAGAAGATTTTGCCGCCTACGGTTGGCGCATTCCGTTCCTGGTTTCCATCATTCTGGTCGTCATCTCGCTGTACATCCGCCTGAAGATGAAGGAATCGCCGATCTTCGCCGAACTCAAGAGCACCGGGATGACTTCGACGCAACCCCTCAAGGATGCATTCACCAAGTGGCCCAATCTGAAGAATGTCTTGATTTCACTGTTCGGGGCCACTGCAGGACAGGGCGTAGTTTGGTACACGGGGCAGTTTTACGCGCTGTTCTATATGCAGACCATTCTGAAAGTGAATGTTAAAACCGCGAACATCGTGGTGGCGATCGCATTGCTCTTGGGTATGCCGTTCTTCACGGTAGTGGGAGCGCTCTCGGACCGGATCGGCCGGAAGAAACTTATGATGGCGGGCTGTCTGCTAGGAGTACTGACTTACATTCCCATCTACAAGGCCATGCAGCGCGCCGCGGGGAATAATGTTGTTACGGTCCGATCCTCGCGTAACAAAGTGACCGGCGCCATCGGCCTTGCCGCCATGACCACAGACGCGACTGGAGCGCTTGTGCCTGCCAAGGAAGCTCAAAATCCAGATCGCACGATGCTCGTGCTTCTGGTTTTCATACAAGTTCTGTATGTATGCCTGATTTATGGTCCGATTGCCGCTTACTTAATCGAGGCTTTCCCGGCGAAGATTCGGTACACGTCACTCTCGTTGCCCTACCACATAGGCAATGGTGTGTTCGGAGGATTGTTGCCACTCATTGGCCTCTCGCTGGTAGCGGAAACCGGCAATATTTATGCCGGTCTGTACTATCCGATAGCCGTGGCCGGTATGACGTTCATCGTAGGAAGCCTCCTGCTGCGCGAAACGCGGTCTACACGCATTTGGGATGAGGCCGGAGGTCGTGCCACGCCGGCGGCCTGATACCAACGGAACTTTTAGCCTCTGTGGGCACGCTCGTATCGCGTACACCCGTTTGGGTTCGACCAGCAGAACACTGCTGGCGCTATTCCACGCGCTGCGAGTTCGTATTGTTCTTAGCTGAGGTTTAGTTCGCACAGCCAGAGCCGAGGCTTGTCTTAATAATTGCACGACAATTCGCTTAGAATCTTATCTGGCTGGCATTTCCCGCAATACAAAATCCCGCATGCAGAGAGTGTGATGGACATGGCTGAAATTCGAGAAAAGAACAAGGAAGCAGTCGAGACGACTCAGGCTCAGATCGCAGTTCATTGGCGGGAGGAAGAATACTATTACCCCTCCGCTAAATTTGTCGGCCAGGCGAATCTTACCGATCCCGGCGTGATGGAGCGCTTCGGCGAGAAAAATTTTCCGGAATGTTTTCGTGAATATGCTGACCTGTTGAGCTGGGATCAGTACTGGCACACCACGCTTGACACCAGTGATCCGCCATTCTGGAAATGGTTTGTAGGCGGCAAGATCAACGCTTCGTACAACTGCGTAGATCGTCATCTCGCGAAATACAAAAATAAAGCTGCATTAATTTTTGTTCCCGAGCCGGAATCCGAAGCGACTGTTTCTGTTACCTACCGCGAACTTTATATAAGAGTGAACGAATTCGCGGCCCTGCTGCGCGATTTCTGCGGCCTTAAGGGCGGAGATCGCGTCACCATTCATATGCCCATGGTGCCCGAGTTGCCGATTACCATGCTGGCCTGCGCCCGCCTGGGCGTGATTCATTCTGTCGTGTTTGGCGGATTCAGCGGCGAAGCTTGCGGCATGCGCGCTGCCGATTCCGGCAGCCGTGTCCTCATCACGATGGATGGCTACTACCGCAACGGCAAGATGATCGATCACAAAGCCGGCGCTGACATCGCGCTTGAAATCGCTAAGAAGGAAGGTCAAATCGTAGACAAGGTTTTAGTCTGGAGGCGCCACCCCGGCAAGAACGCGTCGGCCTCGCCATTCGTGAAAGAACGCGATTTCTTCGTGGACGAGATTCTGCCGAAGTATTCGGGCCAGATCGTTCCTCCCGTTCCCATGGATGCAGAAGCGCCGCTGTTTCTGATGTACACCAGCGGCAGCACTGGAAAACCGAAAGGCTGCCAGCACCGTACCGGTGGTTATCTCTCCTATGTAGCCGGTACTTCGAAATACATCCAGGACATTCATCCCGAGGACGTGTATTGGTGCATGGCCGATATCGGCTGGATCACGGGCCACTCCTATATTGTTTACGGTCCGTTGGCGCTGGCCGCTACAAGTGTGCTCTACGAAGGTGTTCCGACTTATCCGGATGCGGGCCGAGTGTGGAGAATCGCCGAGCGTCTGGATGTCAATATCTTCCACACCTCGCCGACCGCCATACGCATGTTGCGCAAAGCTGGTCATGATGAACCGGCTAAGTACAACTACCACTTCAAGCACATGACCACGGTGGGTGAACCCATCGAGCCCGAGGTCTGGCGCTGGTATTACGAGACGGTAGGGAAGCGCGAAGCGGTGATTGTCGATACCTGGTGGCAAACCGAAAACGGAGGATTTCTGTGCAGCACCAAGCCGGCCTTGGATCCGATGAAGCCCGGAAGCGCCGGTCCCGGCATGCCCGGCATCTATCCGAGCATCATGGATGAGAACTCGGAGGAAATTCCGGCTGGATCGGGGAAAGCAGGAAACATTTGTATTCGTAATCCGTGGCCGGGAATTATGCAGACCATCTGGGGTGATCGCGACCGTTTCGTCACACAGTACTACAGCAAATATTGCAAAGATCGTAACAGCAAGGATTGGCATGACTGGCCGTATTTTGCGGCGGACGGCGCAGTGTTGGCGGCGGACGGCTATTTCCGGATTCTGGGGCGCGTGGATGACGTCATTAACGTCGCCGGCCACCGGCTGGGTACGAAAGAGATCGAATCTGCGTGCCTGACCGTTCCCGAGGTGGCGGAAGCCGCGGTAGTGCCGGTGGTGGACGAAATCAAAGGCCGCGTGCCCGAGGTTTATATCGCGCTGCGACCCGGAGTGCAGGCAAGTCCGGCGATCATCGACAAAGTGAATAAGGCCATCGAAACCATGATTGGCAAGATTGCCCGCCCGCGCAGAGTTCTCATCGTTCCGGACATGCCGAAAACCCGGTCCGGCAAACTCATGCGCCGGGTTCTCGCCGCACTCTCAAACAACATGAGCACTGGCGATATCACAACCTTGGCCAATCCCGATGTCGTCGAAAAGGTTCGGGAGATGGTCCAGGGAAAGAACGCAGTAGCTCTAGCGGATGGACCCGAGGATCTAAAGAAATTCGGGGAGGAATGAAGCGCCGGTGCGCCATGCGAACATTTCCCGTTTGAGATTTTAGGAACGGCTAGGGAGCCGGGTTCGCAGGCTGTGCCACGGCGGAGGATCGCAGGCCCGTAGCATCGAAGGTAAAGGTGCGAACTTCCCCAGGACTGCCTTGAGCCGGGATCTCTTTGCCATCGAGCATGAAGCTGATGCCGGCGGCGTTGCCTGCCCTTACCGTGATGTCGTGATTGGCGCGGACTGAGGTATTGGCCGGCGCAATCAGAGTTTCTCTGGCTACCGGCTGGCCGTCGGCAATGATTGAAACCCACGAAGTCTGATCCGCGCGGATCAGAAGCGTGAAGGCGCGTGGCGGCTTCGGCGCAACTACATGCAAGCGCGGCTTCGGCACTGGAGGGTTGACATCGGCATCAGCCGGGACTGCGGCGGCCGCAGCGACCGGAGCGGCGGTAGCAGATGTCGTCGATACCGGGGGACGGCTCGCGGTCGTAGCGGCGGGAGTGGGCTTGGCCGAGACCGGGGCTGGGACCGCGGTTGGGACGGCGACTGGCGAAGTGGCGCTCTCCGTGGAAGAGGGTACGGAAGCCGCAGTCAAAGGCTGCACTGCCGCCGATGTTTGGTTGCGGCGTCGCAGTGTCCAGAAAGCTACGATCAATGTAATGACCAGCAGGGCTGCGGCCAACTTCCCCCAGGGAATAGGGCGTGAAGGGCCATCCTGTTCGTTAACGCGAGGTCGAGAAACTGCCTCCATAGGGCGATCCGGCGGTGGGGACGTCAGGTTCAGAAAAGACAGGGGCGGCGTCGGAACATACTCGTCGACTGCAGGTTGAGGATGATCTCCGTTGGAACGGACCTCGCTGCTTTGATCTCTGCTAACTCGATCTCTTGTGTCTAGATCTTTATTGTTTGGATCCTGGCTGCTCGGACCGTGGCTGTTGGGATCCAGGTTGCTGAGAGTCTGAGGACGAGTCTCACGGTCGTCGCTGCGGCGAGCCTCTTTGCGGCGGTCTTCCTGATGTAGACGGCGATTCGGAGGCGGATCGATGGACCGATTGTTTATTACGCGGTTGACGCGCGCGCTCGCCGCATGGTCGCGGTTGCGAAGATGCGTCACGCCCGCATCGGAATTGATCCTGCGGCGGTCTGCTTCGTCCTCTTCGGCAGTTTCTGTCGAGTTGCGGAAGTTGGGAAGAATGGTCTGGGATTGAATCTGGCTCTCGCGCAGAGCCGCGAGATAATCTGATACAGCTTCGTCTTCATCGAGGCCGACGAGGCGGGCGTAAGCGCGGACGAACCCTTTATTGAAGACGCCACCGGGAAGTTGCTCAAAATGTTCTTCCTCGATGGCGCGCAGCATGCGTGGGCTGATTTTTGTGATAGTCGAAATCGCATCGAGCGAGAGGCCACGCTGCTCGCGCTGTTTGCGCAGATTTTCCCCGAAGGTCGGCAAAAGGAACTCCGGCGGGCGGAACGTCTGCCAGCCCGCGTCGAGATGACAATCATCATAGGCGAAGGCGGTCGCGGATGCCACAACGTTGTTCGAAGCCACGTTACGGCCGTATTTGGCTGCTGCCTCACACCACGGCCTTTCAGGGTTGTTCCGGTGGCTTCTTTCGCAGAACAATGGTGAACTGGGTCTTGCAGGTCTTCGCGGGATCATCGAAAGCCGAGCCTTCACGATCTCCCTCGGAGGCGACGAAAAAGAATCCCTGCTTGGAACTTTCAGGGAGGCCTACGAAACGGGCCTTGCCGTCGGCATTGGTGCCGGCTTGAAGATCCAGTTTGTGCAGGCCCATGAATCCATAAGCGATGTGTACCCGGATATTAGCGGCGTAGATGGGCTTGGCCGCTTCGTCTGTAATGGTGAAATCAGCGGTGCACGGGCCGAGGCCGGCGTCGACTTCGGCTACAGTTTTGGGGTCGACCGGCGCGGCTGCGAGCGCTGCCAATCCTAGAGAGAAAACGGCAATCGCGACGGCGAGCGAAGAGTGGCGGGGGGTGATGCATGGCATAAGCATCAGAATACGCCCAGAGTGGATGCCGCGTTAAGGGCGAATCTCGCCTGCCAAGCGGCTTTCTATGTGATGTATCCATTGGCGTTACGGGTACTGGTTACCAACGGTTATTGCCGCCCGGAGGATGCGAATCTATAATTTTTGGAACTGTCACTCGTCCATTCAACGAATTGTTGGCTGGAAGCTTGGGCAACAATTCGACGATCAAGGCTCAGCGCAGAAGGCTCGCGGGCGATGGCGCCCGCAGTTACGGGAGATGAAGGAACCCCCCATGTCCGAGGCCGCCGGCACGCAACTAACCCGCCAGAGCCAGGAACTCAATATCTTTCACGACGTAGCGAAAGCGCTCACGTCGTCGCTGGACCTCGATTCGATCCTGCAGACCATCATGGAAAAAATGGCGGAATACTTCCGTCCGGATACCTGGTCGCTGCTGATGGTGGACGAGCAGAAGGATGAACTTTACTTTGCGATTGCAGTGGGCGCGGCGGCCGAAGCGCTGAAAGATATTCGCCTGAAATTAGGCGAAGGAATTGCAGGATGGGTGGCGAAGCACGGCGAGCAGGTAGTTCTCGCTGACGTGGAAAGCGACCCTCGCTTTGCCAAACGTATCGATGAAGCCACGCATTGCGAGACGCGATCCGTGATCTGCGTGCCCTTGCGGTCGCGTTTGCGTGTGCTGGGAGTGATCCAGCTGGTGAATGCGGATATTTCGCAATTTAACGAGCAGGAGATTTTCTTTTTGCAGGCGTTGTGCGACTACGCCGCAATCGCAATTGAAAATGCACGCTGGGTAGAGAAGATTCAGGAGTTGACGATTACGGATGACTGCACCGGACTCTATAATGCTCGCCATCTTTATAAAACGCTGGAAACGGAAGTGTACCGGTCATCGCGTTTTGGCTATGAGTTCAGCGTGCTATTTATCGACTTGGACCGCTTTAAGGCGGTAAACGATACTCACGGGCACTTGATCGGCAGCAAGCTCCTGGCGGAGATTGGCTATCTGGTGAAGGCGCAACTGCGGTTGATTGATTTTGCCTTCCGCTATGGCGGAGACGAATTTGTGGTGCTGCTTCCGCAGACCGGAAAAGATCAAGCATTGGTGGTGGCCAAGCGTTTGCGCGATGGCATGCGAGCCAGTTGTTTCTGTCGCGATGAAGGTTTGAATCTGAATGTGCGGGCTTCGATTGGACTGGCCACTTATCCGCACGACGCGCGCGATGCGCATGACATCATCCGCCAGGCCGACGAGATGATGTATCTGGTGAAGAACACGACGCGGGACAATATTGGAATTGCACAGCGTGGCGTGATGAAGTAGAAGGACAGCTTCTAGCTCTTGCTGCTTGCTCCTCGCTTCGCCCGCCTGAGAGAGTCAACCGCTCGATTCAGTTCACTTCGGACTCGCGGGCTCCGCGGTCTTCGCTTTGACATCCGGCGTCCAGGGATTTGTATTGGCAGCGCCATCTGCATTGACGCTGAAGGGCCAGATATAAAGGTTCATGCCCTCGTCGCCCTTCATTTCCACGACGGCGTATTCGCCGGGCGCGAGGTCCTGAGTTGGAGTTAGCTTGAGCCATCCTGTGCCCACGTGGTCTGTAGTGCTCTTCACCGAATCTTCTTCCTGACTGACCTTCCCGGTGCTGGCTCGTTTCATATCACCGACGATGCGCTTGCCGTTTCTTACTTTCAGACGCACGATGCGAAACCGATTGGGAGCAGCAGCTTGTTCGGGCTGTTCGGGATGTTGGGGTTCAGCACGCGGAGCGTCGAGGCTGGGCAGAGATGGCTTGTCGGAAGCGGTCTCTCCCGGCGGCGGGGCTTGATCTGAGTCTTCATCCATCTTGATGTAGATGGAAGGCACTGCGACGTGGGAGTAAATGGCAGCGTGAGCGCCATCCAGTTCTATGGTTTCCTTGCCGCTGGCGACTGCGCCGCGCAGGATATTGCTCTTGCTGTTGCGATTCAGAACGCCTTCGCCCTGCTGTACTTCGATCAGCTGCGGTTGGCCCTTGAAATTGTCGAGAAGAAACATTCCTGAAAGTTCGGGCAAGCGCAGGCCGGGAGCAACTTGTGGAAGCCGGGCCTCTTCGGCTGCACGGTCGGCGCTACTTTCCTTATCGATGAGGGCGGCTTCGGGAATGGCAGGAGTCGCGGCCCGATCCTTCTCGTATTTTTCTGTGGCGGGCCAGTCGACGAGGGATGAGGGAAGTTCCTCCCACTCCTCGCGCTCGGCGCTATAGTAGCGGACGCGATCGCCTTTGACTTCATACTTCGTGACTGACTGATAAGAGCCATCCTTGAGGATAAGGCGGCTGGCGAGTTGTTGCGCGGAATCAGGAATCACGAGCGTAAGCGTGACGAACATAAACATTGCGATCAAGGCGCCGTTCAGGGGTGTGATTCGGAGATTCATGGATGTACCGATTTGCGTTTCAATTCTGTTTCGCGAGGACTGCTTTCTTCGATTATCGTCTGGAACGGTCTTTTCGCCAACCGCCAAACTCTGACTTTCGTCTGCATGGCGCTGTGAGATAGAGTGGGAGCCATGACGCGCAAAGTAAAAGATATCGCCGAAGCTGTGAAGGCTCACCTGCTGGGGGACGGAGATGTTGAGGTGAGCGGCGTGGCCAGCATTGCGTCGGCTTCCTCGAATGACCTGGTGTTCGTGGAAGATGAAACGCATCTCTCGCAGGCGCTGAAGTCGCGCGCCGGAGCGGTGATTGCGGGAAAGTTCGCGTCGGCGGCGGAGGGAAAGCCACTATTGATCTGTGGTCATCCTAAGTTGGCGTTTGCCAGGGCAGCTCGCTTTTTGCGGGATGAAGATAGTGAGACGTCCGCTGCTGGAGTGCACGCGGGTGCGGTGATTCATTCCTCCGTACGACTCAGGATGCGAGTCATGGTTGAGGAACGTGCAGTGATTTCTGAGGATGCGGAAATCGGCGAGGGGACGCGAATCGGCGCGGGTTGCGCGATTGGCCGCGGAGTGAAGATTGGGAACGAATGCCACATTTATCCGAATGTAACGGTTTATGCGGGAACGACACTGGGCGATCGCGTGATCGTTCACGCAGGCGCGGTGCTGGGAAGTGACGGCTTCGGATATGTGCGCGATCCGCAGAGTGGACGCTATGAGAAGTTTCCCCAGGTCGGCACGCTGGTGATTGAAGACGACGTTGAGATTGGGGCCAACACAACCATCGACCGCGGAGCGCTGGATGAAACGAGAATTGGACGCGGATCGAAGATCGATAATCTGGTGCATGTCGGACACAATTGCCAATTGGCGGAGAATGTGGTGATTGCGGCCCAGACCGGACTTTCGGGCAGCATCGTGATCGAAAACGATGTAGTACTTGGCGGACAGGTGGGCATTGGCGAGCACGCCCGCATTGGAGAAGGCGTGATGCTTGGAGGACAGGGTGGCGTGCTGCCCAATAAAGTTTTGCGGGGCAAGGGCGTGGCGTTCTGGGGAACTCCGGCGCAACCGGTGCGGCAATATCTGAAGCAACTGGCGGCGCTGGCGAAGTTGGCGAAAAAGAGGTAGACGTGGCCATCGTGGTGATCGGCGGGCATTCGCGAAGCGTGGGCAAGACCAGCGTGGTCGCTGGTCTGATCGCGGCGTTGCCTGAGTACGATTGGACAGCGGTGAAGATCACGCAATATGGGCACGGAATTTGTTCGGCAAATGGGGAAGCGTGCGACTGTGCAACAGGCGACCACTCGTGGGCGATTTCCGAGGAAAAGGATCGTGGCGGCGAATCCGACACATCCCGTTTTCTGGTTGCAGGCGCGGCGCGGTCGTTGTGGGTTCGGACTGAGCAGGGCATGTTGGCGGAGGCGATGCCGGCTTTGCGTCGGCGGATCGAATCGGCAGGCAATGTGATTGTGGAATCGAACAGCCTACTTAAATTTTTGCGGCCGGATTTATACATAACGGTGCTTGATCCCGGAACGGAAGATTTCAAGAAGTCGGCGCAGGAGTTTATGGATCGTGCTGGCGCAGTGATTTTGCATGATCGTGCCCATGCTGCATGGCATGGGGTTTCGTTGAAGCCAGTGGCGGGTCGCCCGGTATTTAGAATCTCGCCTCCACCCTATGTGACGGCTGAGATTGTTGACTTCGTGCGTGGGGTTGTGGGAACGGCGACAGCAGGTTCCTCACCGAGCTTTCAGCTCGGTTCGGAATGACAAGAGTCATTTTATAGACGGGAATATTCTTGTTCTCCGTCAACACCAGAGCGTTTTGTTATTCTTGCTGGTGAGGCAAATTCATTACAGCGCGTGGTTGTTGGTTGGTCTGTCGTCGCTGTTGCAGATTCTTATTTTTCCCCTGCCTGGATTTTATATTTTATCGTGGGTGGCATTCGCTCCTCTGATCGTTGCTTTGCTGCGAGCGCGGCCAGCGGGCGCGCTTGAGATAGATGGCTCCGTTAACCTTCAGGCTGCGACTCCGGCGCAGGCGTTTTTGCTGGCCTACATTTCCGGCATTCTGTGGTACGCAGGCACGTGTTACTGGATCTACAACACCATGCACGAGCATGGCGGGCTGAGCGTACCGGCGGCCGCGCTGGCGCTGTTTCTCTTCTGTCTTTACCTCGGTCTTTATCACGGGCTGTTTGGGTTGCTGCTGGGATTGGCGGCAGGACCGAGGCGCGATAATCGACTGGCATTAGTCTCCGTACCTTTTCTGTGGGTTGCGACAGAGCTGGCGCGAACTCGCGTCACTGGGTTTCCCTGGGATTTGCTGGGCACCGCGCAGGTCGACAATATTTCGCTGAGCCGTATCAGCACGTGGACCGGGGTGTACGGGATATCGTTCGAGATCATGCTGGTAAACGTCGCGGTGGCTGCGGCGTTTCTGGTACCGAGAAAGAAGCGGGCCACTTTGCTGGCGGCGGCATTGGCGGCAGCCGCCGTGCTGCAAGCAGGAAGACTGGTGGATGCTCCGGCGATTCCCGCAGATCGCGCGGCGCTGCTGGTGCAGGAAAATATTCCAGTGGATGAAAACTGGACGCGTGACACTTTCGAGCGCACGCTGCATGAGCTGACCGACCTTAGCGTAAAGGCTGAAACTTCAAGTTCTTCGTCATCGCGTGTGACCGAATCGGCATATGGCCGCGCGAACTTGATTGTGTGGCCGGAATCTCCCGCGCCTTTTTTTGCGAATGATCCGTTGTTTCGAGAACCGGTGAGCGAGATGGCTCGCGAAACCCATAGTTGGGTAGTCACGGGCGCAATCGGAAGTACGCCGGCAACGCCAGGCGGGGCAGCCGCATCGGAAGTGTTCAACTCGGCGGCGCTGGTCAGTCCTACGGGCGATTGGACTGCGCGCTATGACAAAGTGCATCTGGTGCCCTTCGGAGAATACTTGCCGTTTCCCAAGTTGTTCGCATTTGCCGGCGGGCTTACGAAAGAAGTGGGTGAGTTTAAAGCCGGAGAATCGCGCGCGCCCCTGGACGCGGGAAGCGAACGGCTAGGGATTTTCATATGCTACGAGTCAGTATTCCCGGATGAAGTGCGGCAGTTTGCGGATCAAGGCGCTCAAGTCTTCGTAAACATTTCGAACGACGGATGGTATGGAGACAGCGGGGCCTACGCGCAGCATTTGAATCAGACGCGGATGCGGGCGATCGAGAATGACCGCTGGATTTTGAGTGCCACCGACACGGGAGTAACGGCGTCAATCGATCCTTATGGTCGGACGGTGGCGCAGCTTCCGCGGAAGGAACGCGGCGTACTGGTTGCGCCTTATGCCCTCACTTCCGTAACCACGTTCTACACGCGGCACGGAGATTGGTTCGCCTATCTGTGTGCGATAATTTCAGGAGCAGCGCTGCTCATGCGCTTCACACTTCGCGCGCAGCCAGGGAAGAAAGCAGAAACATCCTCATGAATCAAGAGTTCGAGCAGGAATACGGGTTGTTGAGCAAGAAGGTGCGCGAGCTCCGGGAGTATCTTTGACGCGGGCAAACTCCGTCCGCAATTAGCCGAAATTGAGAAGCAGTCTGCCGACCCGAATTTGTGGTCGAATCCGCAACGCTCGCAGCAGGTGATGCGCGAGAAAAAGCGGCTGGAGCACCTGCTCGCCACCGATGCGGATCTGGCGCGGCGCAGCGACGACATTGCCGCCTATTTTGATCTGGCGAAAGAAGGCGAGAAAGTTGATGCCGAGTTACGCCGTGAGATCGACTCGCTGCGCGAACTGGTAGACAAACTCGAGACCGAGACCCTGCTTTCCGGTGACAACGACGCGCTCAACGCGATTGTGACGATTCATCCCGGCGCGGGCGGCACCGAATCGCAGGACTGGGCCGATATGCTTTTGCGCATGTATTTGCGCTGGGCGGAGCGGCAGGGATTCGAAACTGTTCTTTACGACTACCAGCCGGGCGAAGAAGCGGGATTGAAGTCGGCGACGTTTGCCGTGAATGGGGAGTATGCCTTCGGACTGCTTTCGAGCGAGATTGGCGTGCACCGGCTGGTGCGGATTTCACCATTCGATCAGGCGAAGCGGAGACATACGTCATTTGCCAGCGTGTTCGTCTCGCCGGAAATCGACGACAGCATCGATATCGTAATTAAGCCTGAGGACATCCGCACCGATACCTACCGTTCCAGCGGTAAGGGTGGCCAGCACGTCAACACTACGGATTCAGCGGTGCGGATTACTCACATTGCAACCGGGTTGGTAGCAAACTGCCAGAATGAGCGTTCGCAGCATAAAAATCGCGAGCGCGCGATGAGCATGTTGCGCTCGAAGCTTTACGAGTACGAGATGGAAAAAAAGCGCGCGGCGACGAAGAAGATTGAAGACTCAAAGCTCGATAACGATTTTGGATCGCAAATTCGCTCGTACGTGCTCCAGCCTTACCGCATGATCAAGGATCACCGTACAAAAACTGAAGTTGGGGACGTCGATCGCGTGCTGGATGGGGATCTGCAACCGTTCATCCGCGCATATCTGCTGGCGCGGCGCGGAGAGAAACAGGAGAAATAGTGGGCCGGAAGCAGGGCAACGCAATCAAGCTGGGTCCACGGTTTTTGAAGGCATTTCTTTTTGCCGCCGAGAAACGTGCGGGGCAAATTCGCAAGGCCTCGACAACGCCGTATATCGCTCACCTGATGGGAGTGGCTTCGCTGACGCTGGAATTCGGCGGTGATGAAGACATGGCGATTGCAGCGTTGCTGCATGACGTAGTGGAAGATTGCGGTGGTGCACCGATGCTGAGAGAAGTGAAGAAGCGTTTCGGCAGCCGGGTAGCAAAGATTGTGGATGGCTGCACGGACTCGGATATCGAGCCGAAGCCGCCATGGCGTGAGCGCAAAGAAAGTTATATCCGGCATTTGAAAGATACCGACACCGAGACCAGGCTGGTTTCTGCGGCGGACAAACTCAATAATGTGCGCTCTATTCTTTCGGATTATCGGGAAGTTGGGGAATCAATCTGGGCACGCTTCAATGGCAGGCGCGCTGGCACCCTTTGGTACTATCGGGCTTTGGTGCGGGAATTTAAGTGTGGCAAACCAAACCGACTAATTCGCGAATTGGAACTGGCGGTGGTGGAACTTGAAATGCTGGCAAAATCGGAGACCTCCACATTGGTCGAAGAGGTGAAGTGATGGGCCGAACGATCGATCAAATTCGCGCGTCGAAGCTGCCATCGAACATGATGCAGTTCGCAGCGCGGGGTGCGCTGTCTGTGCCGCCGGATGAAAATCTCGAAATTCTGGTTTATCTCGCCCGGCACAATAAAGTGTTTGGCGATCTTGCCCGTATGACTCTGGCGGGCTGGGACGAAACGGCGTCGCTGGCTGCGGCGTCCGATCCAAAAACGACGCGGGAAGTGCTCGATTATCTGGTCTCGCCGGAGAATCTGCGTCCAAAGTTGCTGCCGGCGCTGCTCGAGAACCCGTCAGTGCTAGAGAGCGAACTGGTAAAGTTTGCGCTTTCCGCTTCTCCGGAGAATATCGCGACTATGCTCCAGAGTGCCCGGGTGCGCACGGCAGCGAATATTTTGCGGTCGCTGCGATCGAACCCCTATCTAAAGCCGAATGAGGCTTCGATGATTGCTGAATTGTTGGGCGGAGGTCGGAGTGCAGAAGTGACTGAGATCGGCACGGCAGCCACGGAAGCTGTCGCGGTCGTTGAGCCCTCCGCGGAGCCTGTGGCAGCGGTAATCGACGAAGAGGGAGAGATTCCCGAAGAAGCAGTTTCTGCTTATCTCACCGAGCACGCTGCGGAAATTGTTGCGGAAGAAGGGAAGCCCTTCCAGCCAATCGGTGGAATTATGGATTTGCTGGGGGCGGATTACTTTCCGGTATCTGCTATGCAGGAGATTGGGAGCAAGCCGGAGACAGCACCAGGCGCGGCGGGGACGGCGGCGGCAGTTGCTGCGAAGCCCGGTGTTGCTTCGGCAGTCGCGCCAGCTGCTCGCAAGGTTCCCCAGCCTCCGATCCCTCCGTCGAAGCGCGACAATTCGATGCAAAAAATCAACCGGCTGGACGTGAAAGGTCGCATCCAGCTAGCGCTTAAGGGAAACAAGGAGGAACGTTCGATTCTGATTCGCGACGGCACCAAGGTGGTGGCGCTCGCGGTGCTCGAGGCGCCGAAACTTTCCGATGGAGAAGTGGAAAAGTTCGCGCTGCAGAAGAATGTGCTGGAAGCGGTGCTGCGGCAGATTCCGCTCAAGCGGCGTTTCATGAAAAACTATATCGTGGTGCGGAATCTGGTTGCGAACCCGCGCACGCCGCTCGACTTGGGGTTAGGGCTGATGAAACATCTTCTAGTCCAGGATTTGAAAAACATCTCCGCCAACAAAGAGGTTTCTGAAACCGTGCGCAAGCTGGCTCTGAAGATGTACAAGCAGAAGCTGGACGCGGCCAACAAAAAGTAATGCATGCCTTCTCTTCCCGAATCCGATCCACTGGCTGCGCTGCTGAAAAGCGCGAAAAACATCGCGGTGGTCGGACTGTCGAACGACCCCATGCGTGCCAGCCACGGAGTGTCGGCTTACATGCAGAGCCA
Organism: uncultured Acidobacteriaceae bacterium; assembly: GCA_963724815.1. Classification (GTDB taxonomy): domain Bacteria; phylum Acidobacteriota; class Terriglobia; order Terriglobales; family Acidobacteriaceae; genus Sulfotelmatobacter. The sequence goes on along the minus strand of CAVRWS010000052.1, from coordinate 92,069 downwards.
TGGATATCGCATCATTCCGGTGAATCCTCAGATTGAATCGTCCTTGGGCGAGAAGGCCTACGCTTCGCTGTCAGAGGTGCCAGAAAAGATCGACATCGTGAATATCTTTAGGCGTCCCGAGTTTGTCGAAGAAATCGTAGAGCAGGCGATCCGGCTAAAAGTGCCGGCGATCTGGATGCAGGAAGATGTGGTTCACGAGAAGGCTGCTGCGAAGGCGCGCGCCGCAGGAATCTTTGTGGTGATGGACCGGTGCATTCTCAAGGAACATCTGGCGCGCTTTCGCTGAGTGCGGCAGCCCCTTCTCTGGCCGCTGGGAACCAAATCGTCTCGCTCTGCGTATACCACTAAGCAGCACGATTTTCTGAACGAGGCGCCCTTTGGACCATGATGCAACGCTGATACCCACCGCCGAGCCAGCACCACCCACACAACCATCAACCCTCCACAAGATTTTTTTCGGCGAAGATGGCTTGCGCGCCGGCTGGAGCCTGCTGATCTTTATCGCGATCTTTGCGGCGATGGCCTTCTCGGTGAACTTCATCGGTCACAGGTTGTTCCCCGGGGCCTTAAAGACGCCGAAGCCAGGTACAGAGGCTTCTCCAACTTTCTTGTATTTGGCGGAGTTGATTCCCTTAGTCATTACCGTTCTTGTCACGTGGATCATGTCGAAGATCGAGCGGCGGCCCAACTCTGTGTACGGCTTCGGCGGCAGGCTCGGGCTGAAATATTTCTTCAGCGGCCTCGCCTGGGGCATAGTGTGTCTATCGCTTTTGATTGCGGCGCTATCGAAGCTCGGATTTCTGGTCATCGATAACCGTTTGCTTTCTGGCCGCGACATATTCCGTTACGGAGCGATCTGGCTGCTTGGCTTCTTCCTCGTCGGACTCCTCGAGGAGTACCTTACCCGCGGCTATTTGCAGTACACCCTTACGCGCGGCCTCGCGGGCGTCTACCAGTGGGCATTTAAGACTCGCCACAGCGAGGCTTTGGGTTTCTGGACCGCAGCCATCATCTTTTCTTTATTGTTCGGCCTCGGCCACGACAAGAACCCCGGAGAGTCCCCGATCGGTTTGCTTTCGGCTGGACTGGCCGCGATGGTTTTCTGCTTTAGCCTATGGCGTACCGGTTCTCTCTGGTGGGCGATCGGCTTCCACACTTCGTGGGACTGGGGCCAGTCTTTTCTCTACGGCGTCGCCGACAGCGGACTTATGGTGCAGCACCATCTTCTCGCCACACACGCCGTCGGCAGACCTGTCTTGAGCGGTGGAACGACCGGGCCCGAGGGCAGCGTTTTTATTATCGCCATTCTCGCACTTGCCAGCCTCATCATCCTTTTTACCCTGCCCCGAACTCATCACAGCGATCTACCAGACCGCTCCGCCTAGAGCTCATTCTCCACAGGAATGGACTTCAGGTCCGCGCAGATCAAACTGAGGCTTTAGGAACCGGTCCTAACGAATACCACGCTGGCGTCATCGCGAAGTGCGACGCCGTTAGTGAAGGCGCGGACGTCATCGAGAACCGTGATTGCGGAAGTGCCGGGGCCAGAGACATGCTGAACAAGGCGCTCCAACCCATATTCTTCTTCCGCATCGTTGACGGCTTCGCTGATACCGTCGCTATAGAAGACCAGCCGCGAACCGTGCGCGAGCGTCACGCTGGTTTCCGAATAGTCACCACAGCTCAATCCCAGCGGCAAACCGCGCTCCGTGTCGAGAAAACGCGCGCCGCTATCGTCGACCAAAAGTGGATGCAAGTGTCCAGCGCTGGCGAATGTGATGTTGCGGGAGATAGGATCCAACACCGCGTAGACCAGAGTGACAAACTTACCCGCGGGAAAGTCTTCCACCAATAAATGATTCAACTTGGTCAAGACTTCCGCCGGAGTGCAACAGGCCTCCGCCAAAGACCGCAGCATGCCCCGCGTAGCCGACATGAGCAATGCAGCGGCAGTGCCTTTTCCTGAGACATCCGCCAGGACCAGTCCCCAACGGCCGTCGGGAAAGGGGATGAAGTCATACCAATCTCCGCCAACGGCACGGGCGGGAATGCTGAGACCGGAAATAGCAAACCCAGGAATGTAAGGCGATGCTTTGGGCAGAAGAGCTTGCTGAATGGCGCGAGCTTCCTCAGCTTCAAGACTCATGGCTTCGCGCTCGGCGCGCTCCGACTGAAAGCGGCGCGCGTTGTAGACGGCGACCGCCACGTGATCGCACAGCGCCTGCAGAAGCCTGAGCTGTTGCCGGGGAAAAGCGTCGAGGTCGGGATGAGAAGCCGTAAACACGCCCACCAGGCGTTCACCGACCTGAAGCGGAATTGCCACCTCTGAATGGGTCGATGCCTCGCAGGCAACGTAATACTCGTCCTTGCGCACGTCGGGGGCATAACGCATTTGCCCGGTGGACGCAACGTATCCAACCATGCCTTCTTTGCCGATCTTCAGTCGGAAACCCTTGCTGTGTATGGAACAACCGTGGACACCGCCCATTACCATTTCTCCGCGCGCCTCGTCGTGGAGATAGATGGCCGTCTCCAGCAGGCCGAAGGAATGCGCCACGTCATTCACAATATTGTCGATAAGTTGATCGAGATCGAGGATCGAGCTGATCTTTTGCGCAGCCTTCTGCAGCTTCTGCAGACTGTCTACCTGGCTGTCGAGCGCAGGCCGAGGTGCGGAAAATTCGTCAAAGACATTTACGCCGGTCGTAGCCATAGAGCAGGCCTTCAATCGCAATGACATTTGGATGCTACTGAGAAACGCTAAGACTCTGTCTTTTGGCGAGCCGGTCGGGCAGGAGTTTGTGGACGTAGCCTCTTGATCTCCTCCATCCGTTCACCAATGCGTTTTTCGATACCCTCGTGGGTTGGGCGGTAATAAATTCGATCCTTGAGGTTATCCGGCAGGCATTGCATGTTGGCGACTTTTCCTTCCACATCGTGGGCGTATTGATAATCTTTTCCGTAACCCAGGCCTTTCATAAGGCGAGTAGGTGCGTTGCGTAAGTGAAGCGGAACAGGCTCGGCGGCGGTCTGTTCGATATCGTGCTGTACGGCGCCGTAGGCCGTGTAGAGCGCGTTAGATTTGGGCGCTACAGAGAGATAGACAACAGCTTGCGCAAGCGCGAGATTGCCTTCCGGCATGCCGATGAAATCCACAGCATCGCGCGCGGCCATGCAAAGCGAAAGAGCATTAGGATCTGCGAGACCGATGTCTTCCACCGACATGCGCACCACGCGCCGGGCGATGTAAAGCGGATCCTCTCCTGCTTCAATCATGCGGCCGAGCCAATAAAGGGCAGCGTCCGGATCGCTGTTGCGCACGGATTTGTGCAAAGCTGAAATCAGGTTGTAATGTTCTTCGCCGGCTTTGTCGTAGAGCAGGATGCGCTTCTGCAGGGCATCGCGGACGATCTCGTCGGTAATCTCGGGTGGCTGCATTCCGGACTGCTGGGCCAGTCCGGCGGCGACTTCCAGAACGTTGTAGGCGCTGCGGGCATCACCGCTGGTATAGCTGGCGATTTTCTTAAGAACCTCGTCGGAGGCGCGTAATTTCACGGCGCCCAGGCCACGGTCTTCATCGGTCAACGCGCGCCGTAGCAGTTGCACAATCTGATCTTCAGTGAGCGGCTGCAGAACATAGACGCGGCAGCGCGAGAGTAACGCCGCGTTAATCTCGAACGATGGATTCTCCGTAGTTGCGCCGATCAGGCGAATGTTGCCCTTCTCCACGTGCGGCAAGAAGGCGTCCTGTTGAGCTTTGTTGAAGCGATGAATCTCGTCGATGAACACGATGGTGCGAGTGCCGTATTGGCGGGCGCGCTCGGCATCGGCCATAACCTGCTTGATTTCTTTGATTCCGGCGAGCACGGCGGAGAATTCGATGAACTCCGCTTTCGTCAGGTTCGCGATAATCTTCGCCAGCGTGGTTTTGCCGGTGCCGGGTGGACCCCAGAAGATCAGCGAGCCGGTATCGTCGCGGTCGATTTGTGTGCGTAGCGGTTTGCCGGGTCCGATCAGTTGTTCCTGGCCAGCAAACTCTTCGAGTGTGCGCGGGCGCATGCGGTCGGCCAGCGGACGGGTGCGGTCAGGCGCGCTGGCAGCGTTCGGGATGGGTTCGAAAAGTCCCATACGGAAATTGATGATTGTTGATTTCTGATTGTTGATTGGAGAAACGGATTGAATCAACAATCAAAAATCCTCAATCAACAATTATCTTCTCTGCCTTGCCGCTTCGTACAATACGATGCTCGCGGCCACGCCGGCGTTGAGAGATTCTACTTGCGAAGCATGCGGGATGGCGATGACTTCATCCATTTTCGCCATCAGGTCGCGAGCCAGCCCAGAGCCTTCATTGCCAAAAAAAATTGCCGCTGGCGCTTTCAAATCCGCTTCGTCGAGCGGAGTTCCTTTGTGCGATGAAGTTGCGATCAGCCGCACACCCTGGGCCCGTAATTTTTCTGAAGCAGCTTCCAATTTTGTCGCCGCGGAATCGCCGGACCCATGAACCATCGGCAAACGGAAAACGGATCCTGCCGAAGCGCGGACGACTTTCGAATTGTATGGACTGACTGTACCTTCGCCGAGAATCACGCCCGCACTGCCGAAGGCTTCCGCGGAGCGGAGGATGGTTCCAAGGTTGCCGGGATCCTGCAAACCCGCGATAACGATAATCGGTCCAACTTGCAATCGTTCGATGATGTCATCCAGAGAGAATTGTTTGGGGCGCACCAGCGCGGCTACGCCTTGCGGAGATTCGCTGGGAACGAGGCTATCGAATAATTTGTCGGGAAGCAGAAGAATTTCGACCTGGGCTCCGATCTGAGGCAGGAGGCGGTTGGCGCGGTCCTGTGCAGACTCACGAAAGAATACGGAACTGAAACGCACGCCGCTGCGAATGGCTTCTTCCAGAATGCGCATGCCTTCGATGGCGCAATCTCCGGTCTCGGTAAGTTCGGCACGGGAGAACGCCTGGCGCAACCGCTTGACGAGCGGGTTGTGCTGTCCTTCAATGCGGCGGAGCCGGTTCTGGCCAATGGGAGCGGATTCTAACGATTTTTTCATCTGAAGGTTGACTGCATAATACGCTGTCCGCGCGTTTCGCGGCCTTTTGCCGTATTATGTTTCACGGGCAAAAATACTTTCAAAGAAATGCAGGCAGGAAGGGAGCGCCGTGCGCGCGGAAATCGTAAAAATCAATTGTGATTCTCCTGAAGTTTCTCTAGTGAAGTATGCCGCCGATCAGATTCGTGCGGGTGAAGTGCTGGGCATGCCGACGGATACGTTTTACGGTCTGGCGGCCGATCCATTCAACCTGCGCGCGGTCGATCGCGTGTATGACATCAAGACACGCTCCCGCCATAAACCGTTATCCCTGCTCATCGAAAGCGTGGATCAGGCGGAAGAGCTGGCCAAAGCCCTGCCCGAAGAATTTTATGCACTGGCTCGGAAATATTGGCCTGGGCCGCTAACTATTATCGTGAAAGCGGGATCGCGCTTGCCGCTGAAGGTGACGGCAAATACCGGGAACGTGGCGCTGCGCGTGCCCAATGCGAAGATTCCGTTGGCGGTGGTGACGGCGGCGGCCATTCCGATTACGGCGACCTCGGCGAACCTGAGCGGCGCAGCGGAGTGCACCAGCGCGGAGCAAGTGCACGAACAGTTGCACGGAAGGATCAGCATTATTGTGGATGGGGGAACTTCGCCGCGTGATATTCCTTCGACCATCATCGATTTAACCGATGAAGCTGCGCGCTGGAGGATTATGCGCGAAGGCGCGATTCCCGCGGACGAAATCTCCACTTTTTTTGCCAAAGGATGAAACAAGATTTAGCCTCCCGGCGTGCCCCCGGCCGCTGGCTGGTGCGGCTGGAAGCGCTGGCGTTGCTCGCGCTGGCAATGTTTCTTGCGGTGACCGCGATTCGCGTGGTCCATGAAGGGTCGCTACAGGAACTGCATTCCGCGGATGCCATTGTTGTGTTTGGCGCGGCAGAGTACTCCGGTCGCCCCTCGCCGGTATTGCGCGCCCGCCTCGATCATGCCTTCGAACTCTTTCAAAAAAATATTGCTCCCGTGGTCATTACAACTGGTGGCGCGGCTCTCGATCCCAGTTTCAGCGAAGGTGGTGTAGGGCGAGATTACTTGATGCACCGCGGGATTCCCGAGCGGAACCTTATCGCCGAAACGCAGGGTTCGGATACAGCTCAATCGGCGATGCGGGTGGCAGTAATTATGCGCGCCAACGGGCTGCACAGTTGCGTGGCGGTCAGCGACGCATATCACGTTTTCCGTATCAAGAGGCTGCTGGAGCATGAAGGGATTGCTCCGGTTTACGTTGCGCCTCGTCCCGACTCGCGCCCCCACGGTGCGTTACAGCGCGCGTATGCGGTGATGCGGGAGGCTTGCAGTTATCTGGTGTGGAAGTTGGGGATGACGTAGGGAGAGCTGCAGCGTTCCGCCGCCGACCCGCGATCCGAAAAGCACGAAGCCAGGAGCTCGGTTCTTCCTACCAGCCATTCCTTTCCCGCAGGCTGGTGATATGAGCCACGTGATGGCGTCCGTGCCAGGCGTAGAGAGCTAGACTTTTTTCCAGTGGTACCGCGCCTAGCTCGGGATGCCGAAATTCGCGCTTCCATTGTTCGGGAGTAAGAGACCGCAGAAGACGAACCCAGCGCGCGTGCAAAGAATCCAGCATGGCCAGAGAAACTTCCACCGGAGTGGTTTCCGTATCAGCGAGTTGTGCCCAGCGGTCTTCGGCGTAGGTTTTAATCGTAGGCTCGTCTTCGGTGAGGGCGAGCTTGAACCGGATGTAGGCGTTGAGATGACTGTCCGGAACATGGTGAACCACCTGGCGAACCGTCCAGCCTTCGGATCGATAGGGCGTGTCGAGTTGCTGGTCGGAAAGGCCTTTGATAGCGGCGCGCAGGTTGGCGGGAGCTTGCTCGATTTCGGCTAGATATTTCTGTTTCTGGTCTTCGGTGGGCGGGCCCTCGTATTTGAACTTACCGATGGGATAGCGTAGATCGGTCATCAGATCTCCTCTGGATTTCTCTTTCGATGGTTACTGTGGAGGCGAGGCTTCAAGGAAATTGAAGGGGACCGGACGAACTTGACTAGGCACGAACGGATACCAAAAAGAGGTGGAACCATGCACACAAACACAAGAAGTGGGGCTCGTTCGATGGTGCACCCATTCCCTCGGGCTTCGCATTTCGATTCCCCTTGCCACATGATTTGTGCATCCTAGATGTGTTTATAGGCTAAACTCCCACATCTGGGCAGTTTAGGCCGTTGTTGGACACAATACTGGGATCGGCATTCATCCCTGAACGAGAGAGGGAAACAATGGCAGCGTCGGTCTGGTCTGGACATTTAACCTTCGGTCTCATCTCCATGCCCGTGCGTTTATTTTCGGGCGCGCGCAGCAGCGGAATTTCTTTCAACATGCTGCACCGGCCGGATAAGGTGCGGGTGAAGCAGCAATATATTTGTCCGGCGGAAAATGTGGTGGTGGACCGCAGCGAGATCGTGAAGGGCTACGAGTTTCGCAAGGACGAATACATCGTCATCGAGCCGGAGGAGATCAAGAAGATCGAGCCGCAGACGGCCAAGACCATGGAGATTCTTGAGTTCGTGAAGGCCAGTGAGGTCGATCCGGTTTATTTTGAGTCTTCGTATTACATGCTGCCGGAAGAGGCAGGCCGGCGTCCTTATGCGCTGCTGACGAAGGCGCTGGAAGAAAGCGAGTATGTGGCGATCGCCAAGATCACGATGCACAACCGCGAGTACACGGTATTTCTGCGTCCGCACGAAGGCGGCTTGATGCTGCATACCATGTATTACGAGGAAGAAGTGCGTAAGGTGGAAGGATTCGGCGCGCCGGACGTGGAGTTGAAGGAAGCAGAAGTGAAAGTGGCGCACCAGTTGATTGAGGCGCTGGCCGATGAGTGGGATCCCAAGAAATACAAAGATACTTTCCAGGAAAATCTGAAGAAGCTGATCGAAGCCAAACTCGAGGGCGGGGAAGTGGCGGCCGTGGAAAAGCCCAAGAAACTGGCTCCGGTAGTGGACCTCATGGCAGCCCTGAAGCAGAGCCTGGCGCAGATGGAAGGCAAGAAGAAACCTGCGGCAACGGAAAAATCGGAGGCACCCGCGGCGGCTGCGTCTGGCGGCAAATCTCGGCGCCATCGCTAAGGCGATTTCGAAACTCTTCCAAGATCTGTCTTCTGACATCAGGGGCGCACCTCGGTATTTCTCTTCCCATCCAACTTGTGCTTCGAGGCGCGCATCCCAGAGTCAGGAAGTTGAGAGCTTAAACACACAGGGCACTGGCGATCACAGGGTCAATCGTTTGCTCCTTTTTGTTGACCTCAAGTCATGGCACTGGCGCAGATCTGACTCAGCCGTTAGAATATTGAATTCTTCTCACCTATGATTAAGAACTTCCTCCAGTGGCGCACGATGGAGTGCCGATGACTGTTCGACGTTTGGGCCGGTTTGCGGCCATCGTGTTTCCAATCCTGTTCTGGACCGCTTGCGGACAGATATACCGTCCGGTGGTAATTCCATGTTCCACGGGCGGAGTTCCAGGTTGTCCGGTGGAGACGCCCCCTACGCCGAGTAGTTTTCACGCGGTTTTCGGCATCAGCACCAACCTGCCGAGCAATGCCGGCGGCGCGATGCAGATCGACGTGTCCGGGGATTCCCTCATCGGAGAAATTTCCACATCCACTGCGAGCGCACCGAACAGCGGTTTTAATCCGACTCACATAGCTATCTCGCCGAACAATTCAAGGCTGTTCGTGGCGGCGGCTGCCAGCGTATTCCCCGGCGGAGTGGATGCTATCGCCTCATTTAGCCCAGTGTTCCAATCCACGCTAGCAACGGGATTTGGTGCGGTCAGCATGATTAGCTTGCCGAGCCTGGCGGGGCAGAATTCCAGCATTGCGAGCATCAGCGAGGCTGGCAACGTGGTCACGGTCACGCTCAGCACGCCGATTACGAACACCGTGGCCGGCGCTGCGATTGCCATTAGCGGCGTATTCATTCCCGGCTGCGTTCTACCCTGCAACTCGGGCGCATACAATGGCACGTTTCCGATTACCGCGATCAGCGGAACCACGGTCCAGTACACGAATCCGGTGACCGGACTGGCCGCTGCTTCCGGTGGGACCGCATCGATTCCGAATCAGCCCGTATTTCTAAACAGCACTGAGAACAATGCGATGTACGTGGCGAACTACAACTCCAACTCGGTCGCCACAATCAATACAACTTCGAATGCTGTCATCAATACCGCCATCGTGGGAACGAACCCGGTGAGTTTGGCCGAGACACCAAATCTCCTAAAGCTTTATGTGGCCAATCAGGGCAGCAATACGGTCAGCAGTTTGAATCCGATCGATTTAACTCCGAACACGGTTACGGGATTCACTGGCGTGAACCCAATTTGGTTAGTGGCTCGCGGTGACAGCCAAAAAGTATATGTCCTCACCGAGGGAGACGGGCAGTTGGTGACGATTGATGTCGGCTCGGATACGGTGACCAGCAGTCTTTCTGTAGACCCCGGGGCGAATTTCATGTTTCTCGACCCCACGCTGAATCGGCTTTATGTGACGAATCCAATCACGCAGACGGTTTACATATTCTCTGACACCGGCGGCCTTTCCGGTGGCGTAGTCAGCGATGTCCCTAGCCTGCTGGGAACGTATTTCGTTTGCGTCCGGATCGACCCCTTGCCCCAGCGGATGCATGCCAGTCTCGGTGACGGCACTGCTGGATGGGAGCCGGTTCTATGTAGCCACCTACCAGACATCCACGGTGCTCTAGCGGCGGTACATGCGTTACCCCGCAGCTCACCGTTTTTAACGCCAATACGCTCTCTCTGATGTACCCAGAACTGTATCAACTGGCGCGCCAACTCCCACGTTGCTGGTTTCAGCCCCATTCGCCGCGGGCCAGACGGCAGTGCCCCAGGTAGCTTCGTGCGCCACGGCACCTTTGTACCCCGCCTTGTACTCGCCCACCACCACAAGGTTTCGCGTGTTCACCGCGGCTTCGGAAGACAGCACCAGGGTCTATGTGAGCATGTGTGACGCTGGGGCCATCGCGGTAATCAACACGACCGACAGCAATACAAACAGCACGACTCCTGTACCTGCCGACTCGGTGGTCACCGACATCCTGGCAGCGCCGGAAGCCAACAGCGCAACCGCGCTGCAGAATCCAATTTTTCTGCTGATGGGTCAGTAAGGGAATTAACTTCTCGCGGCTACTTCTTCGTTCTGTGTCTCTCGCGCTGCGTAGTGTGAGTCCACGTACTCGTCGAGAATGCCGATGAACTCCGCGACGATGCGATCGCCCTTGAGCGTGGTGAACAGGCGTCCATCCACGTAGACCGGGGCCTTGGGCTCTTCGAACGTACCCGGAAGCGAGATGCCGATGTTGGCGTGCTTCGATTCACCGGGGCCATTGACCACGCATCCCATGACGGCCAACTTCATTTCTTCAACGCCAATATAACGACCCTTCCAGGTTGGCATCTGCTCGCGCAGGTAGGTCTGAATCTGTTCCGCCATTTCCTGGAAGAAGGTGCTGGTAGTGCGTCCGCAACCGGGGCAGGCGGTGACTTGAGGCGTGAAGCTGCGAATGCCCATGGATTGCAGAATCTGCTGCGCCACGCGGACCTCTTCCGTGCGGTCCCCGCCGGGAGCGGGCGTGAGCGAGACGCGGATGGTATCGCCAATGCCTTCCTGCAAAACCACTCCCATGGCAGCGCTTGAGGCCACTACGCCCTTAGCGCCCATGCCAGCCTCGGTGAGGCCAAGGTGCAGAGGATAGTTGCAGCGAGCGGCGAGAGCACGGTAGACATCGATCAAATCCTGTACGCCGCTGACTTTCGCGCTGAGAATAATCTGATCGGGGCGAAGGCCGAATTTCTCCGCAAGAGCAGCGGAGTTCAGGGCGCTGACCACCATTGCTTCCATCGTCACTTCGCGGGCGTCTTTGGGCTCGGCGAGCGCTGAATTCTCGTCCATCATTTGAGTGAGAAGTGTCTGATCGAGCGAGCCCCAGTTGACGCCGATGCGCACCGGCTTCTGATATTTCACCGCCACTTCAATCATGGTTCGGAAATTCGAGTCGCCTGTACGTCCAATGCTGGCGTTGCCCGGATTAATGCGGTATTTGGCGAGATCGCGCGCGCATTCGGGATACTTGGTCAGCAGAACGTGGCCGTTATAGTGGAAGTCGCCAATGATGGGGACACGGATATTCAGCTTGTCGAGTTCCTCGACAATTCGCGGAACGGCTGCGGCAGCTTCTTCGTTGTTGACCGTGACACGAACAAGTTCTGATCCAGCGCGAGCCAGAGCTGCGCACTGCTGGACGGTCGAGGGGATGTCTGCGGTATCGGTATTGGTCATGGATTGCACCACAATCGGTGCATCCGAGCCAACGCGCACGCCGCCAACTGCGACGGTCACGGTTTTCCTGCGGGGAATCATAGCCATGGGAACTAATAGTTTATCACGCAGCCCAGTGCTGGCGCGGCGACCACGTTCTATAGAGCGTGCAGAGAGCTGCTTATTGCAGGCGGCTCGCCAGCCCCGGAATCGTCTTCACCAGATCGTTGTAGATGACCATGACAGCGAACAGCACCAGAAACACGAATGCTGCCTGATAGACGCGTTCCTTGATGTGCAGGCTGATGTCGCGTCCCATTAAGCTCTCGATAAGCAGGAAGAAGATCACGCCTCCGTCGAGAATGGGTATCGGCAGCAGGTTAAAGACGCCAAGGTTCAGGCTGATGCCGGAGGTAAGCGCCAACAGCGGCGTCCAGCCCTTTTGCTGGGCCGCATAGCCAGCCTCCTGCGCGATGCCGATAGGGCCGGAGACCATGCGCGGCGAAACCTTACCCTGTACCAGCTTCTTGGCGAGTTCAAGAAGCAGCAGGGAATACTTGCGGTTTTCCTGTAAGGAGAGACTGACGGCTTGCACGAAAGGCAGGCGCTTGACTACGGTGTCTTCCTTGTTCAGAAATCCCAGCCGATACTTTTGCTCTTTCGGATCTTCGGTCTTCGCGAGCACCGGCGTTACGTGAAAAGCCAGAGTCTGGTTGCCGCGAAGCACGGTGATATCAACCGGCGTGTCCTTAGTCTGCTGCAGGCGGTCAATCATGGCTTCGATCGACACTAGGGGCTGTCCATCCAAAGCGACGATTCGGTCGTCTTCCTTGAGCCCGATATGGGCGGCGGGCGTATCCGATTCCACCTGGCCCACAATTACCGGTTCTGAGGGGTACCACCCTGCCGAGCCGATTTCCGACGAGGTGATCGGTTTCGGGACAATCGTTTTCTCGAGGACCGTGTTTCCACGCTGGATGGTCACCGCCAGCGGCTGGTTGGGGCTGATCATAACGCGAGGCTGCACCTGCTCCCAGGTGGGATTGGTGATGCCGTCGATTTTAATGATGCGATCGCCAGCTTGCAGGTCGGCCTGGGCAGCGGCGGAGTTGGCTCTTACCCCATCGATCACGGCCGGCTTATCCATAAAAACCGGGTATTCGTAGTGCACCATGTAAACGCTGGTGAGCAGCAAGATGGCCAGCATAATATTCATGGTGGGACCGGCGATGGCGATCAGAAAACGATGCCAGCGCGAATGCGAGAGAAACTCCGCAGGATCGCCGGTGCGCTCATCCATGGGATTCTCGCCGCTCATCTTGACGTAGCCGCCCAGAGGAATCGCGCTGATCCGATAGTCGGTGTCCCCCTTGCGGAAGCCGAGCAGGCGCTTGCCGAAGCCGATGGAGAAGACCTCGACTCTCACTCCCAGCCATTTGGCAACGGCATAATGCCCAAATTCATGGATCAGGATCATGAATCCGAGGATGACGACGACGGCGATCAGCGAGATCAAAAAGTCAGGCATGATTGAGATACGTACTCCACTTTGCGTTAGATTCCAATTTCTGGTCTTTAGATGAAAGAAGTTGCCCGAGGCCGTCCCGCTCGACCGATCTCGACCACTCGTTCTTGTGTATATCGGCGGGCTTCCGCATCGGCTTGAAGCACTTCTTGGATAGAACCCAGCTTCCCAGAATTAGATGCTGAAACCGCCTCTTCGATGACTCTGGGAATTTCATCGAACGCGATGCTGCCTTCCAAAAACGCGGCGACTGCCACTTCGTCGGCGGCATTGAGCGCCACCGTCCTGGCCCCGCCCGCCTCGGCCGCTTCATACGCTAAACGGAGACAAGGGAATTTATTCATGTCTGGGGGGCAGAAGTCCAGATGACGCAAGTTACCCACCGGAAAGCGCATATCCGACTGAATTCGCTCGGGATATGTTAGAGCGTACAGGATCGGCAGGCGCATATCTGTCACCGAAAACTGAGCAAGTATGCTGCCATCGATAAACTCAACCATAGAATGAATTGTGGATTGGGGATGGACCAGCACTTCCACTTTACCCGGCGGCATGTGAAATAGCCTGCAGGCCTCGATTACCTCGAACCCTTTATTCATTAATGTCGCCGAATCGATGGTAATTCGCTTGCCCATCTTCCAGGTCGGGTGGTTCAGGGCTTGCTCTACGGTGATCGAGCCGAATTCGGAGCGTGGCGTGTTTAGAAAAGGCCCGCCCGAAGCCGTCAGCCAGATTCGTTCCACTTCCTCCATTCGCCCGCCCCGCAGGCATTGGTGCACGGCGTTATGCTCGCTGTCGATCGGCAGCAACGGCTTGCCCTGGCGGCGCGCCTCGGCCGTGATTAACTCACCGGCTGCGACCAGGCATTCTTTATTGGCTATGCCGACCGTCTTTCCTGCCTTCACCGCTTCGTACGTGGATTCAAGTCCAGCCACGCCGACGATGGCGCTGACCACGAAATCGACTGCAGAGTGGGTTGCAACTTTGACCGCGCCCGCGGGACCATGCACCACTTCAATCTCACCAAGGCCTGCCTGCTTCAGACGCTCCCGCAACACATCGGCATCGCGCTCTGCAGCCATAGAAACCAGTCGCGGATGCCAACGCTGCGCCTGCTCGAATGCAGCGTCCAGGTTCGCCCCGGCAGCGAGAGCCACGATCTGAAAACGTTCTGGATAAGACTCGACCACACTCAAAGTGCTGCGGCCGATCGAACCGGTCGATCCCAGGATGGCGATGCGTCTCATGATCATTCGTAAGGAACTTATAGATCTTCACTTCGACAATGCAGTGGCGTGATGGTCAATCCAGTCTCTTTGCTCTGCGGTTTCCGGAACAGGAACCCCTCGCGCATCCGAAACAGAATCGATTGCAGCGCCAGGGCTCATTCCCTTTTTTACGAGTAGACAAGCCGCCACCAACCCACTGCGTCCGACCCCTTGCCGGCAATGTACGAGGATATTCTTGCCGCCCGAAAGATCGCGAGTAACACTTTCCAAAACCTCGGCCAACTTCGATTCTGACTTTGGAATCTGGCGATCTGGGATCGGGAACGAAGTGAAGCTCATGCCTTGGTCTCGTACCGCACCAGCTTCATCGCGGAGATCCATATCACGTTCTTCGTCTGCCGTTAACAAAGAAAGCACGCCATCGACCTGGGCTCGCTTCCAACGTGAAACATCGTCCTTCAGCCACTCTCCTCCACGCGGACGGGGGCCGACGGCCAGCCTCCCAGGCCAGGATTCATCAAGCCAATAAAGTTCCTTCCGCATCTCCTGGTGTTAGCCCTTCACAACGATGTCCCTCAGGAGACCGTCAACATCCACGCCTCGCTGCCGCAGAATCTGAATTCGATGATGTCCATCCAGTATAGTTCCATCCGGTCGCGTTTTCAGACATTCTCGTAATCCTGGCGGTAGCGACGCGAGCAGCGCTTCCGTCGAAAGCCGCTCCATCTTTGCAAGTTTGCCTGTGTTCAGAGCACTATCCGGATGAAGTGGCTTCAGGGGAGGAGACTGAGGAAATTCTATCATTGCCAAACCCTCACTGCATGACGCGCCAAACAGCATAAAACCAGAGCACCGGCGCGGCAAACAGCAGAGCATCGATGCGGTCGAGCATGCCCCCGTGACCGGGAAGAATGGCCCCAGAATCTTTCACTCCGGCTCCGCGCTTGATCAGCGATTCCACCAGGTCTCCGAGCTGCGCTGCGATATTCAAGGCGATGGTCAGCAGGACGATCGGCCACATCTCGGGCTTCTCCAGCCCGAACAGCCCGTCGCGTCGCTCGATGAGTCCCACGCGCAGCAGGAACGAACTGATCTGGAGAGAATAATCGAAAAGCAGAATTCCGATCCCAAGGCTTGCTAACAGCGAAGCAGCAGCGCCCTCCCAGGTTTTCTTGGGGCTGATGCGCGGCGCCATCAGGTGGCGACCCAACGAACGGCCTACGAAGTAAGCGAAGATATCGCCTGCCCACACCACAAGCAGAAGATAGAGAATCCAGAATGCACCCGCCCATTGTTGCCGCAGTTGCACCAGCATTCCCATGGGGAGAGCAATATAGGCGAATGCGAAAGCCGATGCTGCAGCCGCCGGATAGGCTTCGCTCATCTGCGTTCGCCACATCGCAATCGTCAGAAAAATAAACGGAGAAACGGCGCAGGCAAATCCCATCCCCAGAACAAACTTCAATCCGGAAAGCTGCGGGCTTTCTCCGGAGGCGCTCGCCGCCAACAGCAGAAAAAATAATCCTACAAGAATGTACGTGGCAAGGCGTAGCGGTTGAACATTGTAGGATTCGGTGAGCTTTAGAAATTCGTGGATCGTGATCAGCGCCACGGCTCCCGCTACAACGGCCACGATTGGCACGGACGCGCGCAGCACCAGCAGCAGCACAATCGGAATGAGGACCAGAGCAGTCGCGATGCGCTTCAGCATGCTGAGGTTTATTTCCGTACCTTCGCGGCCTGGGCCGGCTCATGCGAAACGCCGTGATCGACGTCCTCACCTTTTAAATCATCATGATTCAAATCACGATGATTTAGATCACGATGGTGCAATCCGCCGTAGCGCCGCTCACGCTTCTGATATTCAGCGATCCCTTCCAGCAGATGCACACCACGGAAATCCGGCCAGAGGGTTGAAGTCACATAAATTTCCGCATAAGCCAACTGCCAAAGCAAAAAATTACTGAGCCGCATCTCACCCGAGGTGCGCACCACCAGATCCGGATCGGGCAAATCACGAGTGTAAAGATGTTTGGCCACTGTGGCTTCATCAATGCGCAAGTGTTCCAGGCCGCCGTTCTGCGAAGCCGCGTTGACCATGGAGCGGAACGCATCCACCAGTTCGCTGCGTGCGCTGTAGTTCAGCGCCAAAGTGAGGATCGTTCCGCTATTGTGCGCCGTACTCGCGCGCGCCCATTCCATGCGCTCTTGCACATCTTCTGGCAGTTCGTGCTGCCGGCCGATATATTCCAGCCGGATATTATTTTTATTCAGCGTGGGAACTTCCGCCTTCAGATAGCGGCTCAACAGGCGCATCAGGAAGTCAACTTCACTCGCGGGCCGCTTCTTCCAGTTTTCTTCTGAGAAAGCATATAGCGTCAGCGCATGAACGCCGATGCGCGCCGCCGTCTCCACCGTTGAGCGCACAGCGGCGACCCCGGCGCGATGCCCGGCCACGCGCGGCATGTGGCGCCGTTTTGCCCAGCGCCCGTTGCCGTCCATGATGATCGCGATGTGTCTTGGGAGCCGCTCTGGATCAAGCTGCCGGTAGATTTCAGTCTCTTTACGATCCAGCCCGGCGGGAATTTTTGCCTGCAAGGCTTATCCCCTTCCGAATGTTGACGCTACCACAGTGGGGAAGGGCCTTGCAATCACGGGAAGGTGACAGCTTTCCTGTCCCGAAGCTCGACCTTCGATTTTGCGTTGAAAGCGCGCCGCTTTACGACGCGAAGTAGAGTCCGGTTCTCAGCTCTTCGCTTCTTCCGGAACGATTTTTAGTTCCAGCTTTTCTGTGTGCCGTAGCACCGTCAGCGCGCAGCTCACGCCAACGCGAACGTCGGTCAGCACGCGGTGCAGATCGTCCACTCCGGCCACTGGATGGCCTTCCAGCGCAATGATCACATCGTTCTCGCGCAGGCCACCGCGTTGCGCCGGACTGTTCTCTTCCACTGAAAGACCCAGAGCGCCCGATTCTTTGACCAGGTCGTAGAAGCGCACCACACGCCGGTGAATCGGGACCGTTTGCGCCGAGACGCCGATAAAGCTGCGGCGAATTCGTCCGTCGCGCAGCAGGCGGCTCGCGATGAACTTCGCGGTGTTGATGCCAATGGCGAAGCAGATTCCTTGGGCGGGCTGAATCGTAGCCGTGTTTACTCCAACCACTCGGCCGGCGGAATCGACCAGTGGACCGCCGGAATTGCCGGGATTGAGTGCGGCATCGGTTTGAATCACATCATCGATCAGGCGTCCGGAATACGACCGCAGTGAACGTCCCAGCGCGCTCACCACTCCTGCGGTCACGGTCGATTGAAATCCGTAAGGGTTGCCGATCGCAACCACGAGTTGTCCCACGCGCAGCTGCTGCGAGTCGCCGAGCGCTGCAGTGGTGAGGCCGGGCTCATCTAGGCGAGCTTGTTCTATGCGAACGACAGCCAGGTCACTTGCCGGATCGTCACCGATCGGGGTTGCAGGCATGCGCCGGCCATCCGCTAGCGTAACTTCGATGCGCCGCGCGTCATGCACTACGTGGCTGTTCGTCAGAATCAGGCCATCGGGGGTAAAGACGAAGCCCGAGCCTCCGCCGCGCCGTTCACGTGGCTCGCCCGACCGGGTCCGCCCCGCAGATTGATGCACTTCGATGTTCACCACTGAGGGGCTAACGCGTTCTACCACGCCCGTGACCGCTCGCGAGTACGCGTCTAGCAAGGAATCGTCGGAGCTTGCCGGACCAGCGGCCGGGGGTGCGTCGATTCCCCAAGCTTCTCCCTCAGGATGACTCAGCGGAACCGGACGGATCGCGAAGGCAGAGACAGAATTTCCAGTTTCTTCCAGGTCCATGATGGATAGATGTTGGTCGATCTAGTTGGGATTCAGTTGCGGAGATCTTGAAAAAAGATCGTGAAAAAAGCCGGGACCAAGGTTTTGGTCCCGGCCGTGAGTTGGCTGGTTTGCCCGGATAAATTCATGTGGGGACAGCCGCCCTCGGCTGTCCTGCCGGGCAAGGCCCGGCAACTGCTAAACCTACGCGGTTCGTCGCGGCCGCAATGTAAAATCCCGCACCTGAGTCAGAATGCTCGACATCTGCATTCCGTTCAGTTGCGAAACAAACGGCAGAATCTCCGCGATGAACTGATCTTTCATCAGTTCGCTGATTTCGTCCTGGCGGTTCTTTTCCCCACCACTGAGCAATTCCGGCACGGTCACCTCCAGGGCTCGAGCCAGCCGCTCCAGGGAAGACAGCGTGGGCGTGGCTTTCTCGTTTTCGATTTTGGAAACATAGGTTCGCGGCACGGACATGCGTCCGGCCAGTTGCCGCTGGCTCAACCCGCTGCGCAGGCGCAGCGAGCGGATGGAGGTCGCGAGGTTCAAATGCCCACGGCCCATCCCGGGCATCGGCATCATTACTGGTGGCGTCATCACCACCGGTTCGGGCTCGGGTTCCTCGTCCAGGGACGAGTGGCAGCGTCGGCAATTGTTATTGACCGTACGGAATTGAACCAACAGGCAGTGATCGCAACGGACGACTTCCCTGGAATCTACCGGGGCAAGATTCGTGGCCATCGGGTTGTGGGAGTGCCAGAGCCGGCTACTCCTGACTGCAAACAACGGAACCTGAAAATTGGGGGAAGGTTCCGACCGCAGAGACAATTTGCGGTACAAGGCCTGTTGAAGTCAAGGTTAAAATGCATAGAACCGCGCGTGTTGCCGGCAAAAACCGGAAGCACACGGCCAAATCCCGCAGTAGACAAGGCAAAAGCAATGATTGATCGTGAGTCAGCGTGGTGTTTACTAACTGAGTTCACCCAGTCAGAAAGTTTGCGCAAGCATGCGCTGGCGGTCGAGGCCTGCATGCGCGCGTGTTCGCGGAAATTCGGCAGAGATCACAGAGACGTGCAAGATAACGATCGAGTCGCAGATAACGATCGGGAAGGGCACGACTCCACTCGTGCCGTAAATCCGCCCTCATCACCAGGGGCTTCAGCCCCCGAGGGAATGTCCGAAGAAGATTTGTGGGGGATCGTTGGGCTTATCCACGATTTCGATTACGAAAAATATCCCAGCCTGGAAGATCATCCCTACAGAGGCAACGAAATTCTCAAAGAGCGCGGCTGGCCGGAAGTCATCCGCCGCGCCATCATGTCCCACGCCGAATACACCGGCGTGACGCGCGATTCGCCGATGGAAAAAGCTCTCTTCGCCTGCGACGAGCTAGCCGGATTTATCACTGCGGTCGCACTGATCAAGCCGGGGAAATCGCTGGCCGAGGTGGACACGAAGTCGGTGCGGAAAAGAATGAAAGACAAAGCCTTCGCGCGCAAAGTGAATCGCGACGATATCATTAACGGCGCTGCCGCATTGGGTGTGGATCTGGATGAACACATTGCGTTCTGTATTACAGCGCTGCACGGGATTGCAGGTGAGTTGGGATTGGATGGACGCGCGGCGAAGACAGCTTGACTGCTTCTTATGTGGGGACAGCCGCCCTCGGCTGTCCGCCGGGCGTCGCCCGGCCTTTATGCACCTACCTCAGCGCCTCCGCCACCCTCCCACTGGCAATCAACTCCGCAATCCGCGCGAAATCTTTGTACATCACGCGGTCCTTATCCACGGTAGGGCACACTTCCCGAATCGCCGCATGCGCCGCCTGTCCGCGCTTCGAAGTCTTCAACGGTGCAAGAAAATCGATGGCCTGCGCCACAGCCATGGCTTCGATGGCGAGCACGTTGCGCGTGTTCTCGACGATGCGCTTCAGCTTATTCGCCGCCGTCATTCCCATGGAGACGTAGTCTTCTTTATTGCCGGAGGTGGTGATCGAGTCGACCGACGCCGGATGCGACAATACTTTGTTTTCGCTGACCAGCGCCGCCGCCGTTACCTGCGCCATCATGAAACCGGAATTTAATCCCGCACCCTCCGCCAGAAAAGGCGGCAAGCCTTCACTGAGCGCTGGATTCACCAGTCGTTCGATGCGTCGTTCGCTGATGCCAGCCAGCGCGCTCAAAGCAATAGCAAGAAAATCCAAAGCAAAAGCCAGCGGCTCGCCATGGAAATTTCCGCCGGAGATAACATCGCCGGAGTCCGCCGCAGAGCTTCGCTCCGCCTGGACAGCCGAGGCGGCTGTCCCCACATGAGCCTTGCTGGCGATAAACACGAGAGGATTATCCACCGCGGAGTTTGCCTCGATCTCGAATACTTCCCGGCAGTGCGCCAGCGTACCGCGCACCGCGCCATGAACTTGCGGGATGCAACGCAGAGAGTAGGCGTCCTGCACGCGCCCGCATTCTCGATGCGATTCGCGAATCTGGCTGCCTTCCAGCATCTTGCGGAGATTTGCCGCGCTCTTCATCTGTCCGCTATGCGGGCGCGCTTTTTGGATTCGTTCATCGAATGCTGTGTCGGTTCCTTTAAGCGCGTCGCAGCAGAGGCCGCCCAACACGTCGGCGGAATCCACTAATGTCTCCGCCGCCAACAACGCCAACGTTCCCACGGCCAGCATGGCTTGTGTTCCGTTGATGAGCGAGATGGATTCTTTTGCTTCGAGCACGAGCGGTTTGATCTGTGCCCGTTTCAAAGCGGCGTCGCTGGGAATGCGCGCTCCCGCGTCAATGCATTCGCCTTCGCCTATCAAGGCCAGCGCCAGATGCGCGAGAGGAGCGAGGTCGCCGCTCGCTCCCACGCTGCCTTGTGACGGCACAAACGGCGTCACGCCGCGGTTCAGCATTTCGCAGAGCGTGTCGATGACGATCGCGCGTACCCCGGAATAACCCTTCGCCAGAGAATTGGCGCGCAAGAGCATCATGGCGCGGGTTTCAGCCACCGAGAGTGGTTCGCCAACGCCGACCGCGTGTGAGCGCACAAGGTTGACCTGCAGTTCGCGAATCTGGTCGCCGGCAATCCGCACATCGCTGAGCTTGCCCACACCAGTCGTGATCGCATAGGCAAGTTTGTTGCCGGCAACGATCTCGTCGACGACGGCGCGCGCCCGGTCGACGGCCGCGCGCGCCTCTGCCAACAACAGCACAGGACGGTGTTGATCAGCGACTTCGTGCACCGATTCCAGAGTGAGATCGTTGCCGTTAAGGTGTAGTGCGTTCAAGAAGGCTTCCCGTTTCGCTTTCCCACCGCGGCACGAAATATTTTTAAATATTTCTCCGGCAGCACCGCGATCTTCATCTGCTCATCGGTGACGATATGCGTTGTCTCGCCTTCGGCGATGAGCGTGCTACCGTCACTGCTCCTCAACTCATAGCCAAAGTGGATGACGGAATCGCGCACGTTCAACATTTCGGTTCGCACCACAATTTCGTCATCATAGTGCGCCGGCGAGCGATAACGGCATTTGGCCTCGGCTACGGCGATGAATCGTCCGTCTTTGCTCTCCATGTC
The DNA here is from genome assembly GCA_963724815.1 of uncultured Acidobacteriaceae bacterium. GTDB lineage: Bacteria > Acidobacteriota > Terriglobia > Terriglobales > Acidobacteriaceae > Sulfotelmatobacter. The sequence continues at coordinate 70,530 of CAVRWS010000052.1, read as the reverse complement.
GCGATAGGAAAAACCTAACTGCCGCAGCAGTTCGACCCGGCCCACTTCGAACCAGATGAAATGGTTGGAATGGTAAACCACGCCCATCTGATCGGTCTCCGCGTAGCGCACCCGCAGCCGGGTTTCATTGACCGCGTTATTTTTAGACGTCATTGGCCCTTCCATACTGGTTTGCGCTTTTCGAGAAAGGATGCGATGCCCTCCCGGAAGTCGGCGGTGGTACGGATCGCGGCATTCTCGCGCACCGCAGCGTCAATCTGTGCATCCAGTTCGGCACGGGCGTGATCGCTCAGTAGTTTCTTGGTCGCGCGCAACGAAGCTGGGCTGTTCTCCATCAGTAGCACAGCCAACTCACGCGCGCGAGCCAGCAATTTTTCGGGCGCAACGATTTCGTTGATCAGACCCATGCGGGCTGCTTCGTCTGCTCCGAAAATTCTGCCGGTCAGCAAAAGATCGCGCGCCTGCTTCTCTCCGACTTGACGCAGCAGAAAAGTGGAAACGATGGCGGGGACAAATCCGATACGAACTTCGGTGTAGCCGAACTTCGCCTCGGATACCGCGAGAGTGAAATCGCACAGCAATGCCAGGCCGGTGCCACCCGCAATGGCTGCACCGTTCACCGCAGCGATTGTTACCTTGGGAAATTCGTAAAGGGAGCGGAACAGTTGGACCATCGTTCGGGAATCTTCGAGGTTTTGCTCGGGCGACCGCCCCAACAATCCTTTCAAGTTTTCCAAGTCCATGCCGGAACAGAAAGCCTTGCCCGCGCCGGTAAGGATAAGCACGAGCGCGTCGGATGTCTCCACCTCCTGCAGCGCGTGCAGCAGATCGTCGATCAATTCGAAGCTGATGGCGTTACGCTTGTCGGGACGGTTCAGCGTGAGCGTCGCGATGCAGGCCTCGTATGAGATTTGGATTGTTTTGTAATCCATATTTATCAACCGTTAATCATCGCTCAGGGAATTAGCGTATCTTGCGCCGATTTCCGCCGTTGCGCGCAGCAACGCGTCCAGCGGCTTCAGAGGCGGCAACTCCGCGCCACGCTGCTTCAAAGCTTCAATTACTTTCTCAGTCGAAATGTTGCCGACCAATGCGTCCTGTGCGAAAGGACAGCCACCGAGCCCGCCGATCGCGGAATCAAAGCGCCGGCAGCCGGCATCATACGCGGCAAGAATCTTCGCCTCGGCATGTTCAGGGCGGCTATGCAAGTGCACTCCGATCTCGAGATAATCGTACTTCGCCATCACTGCGCCAACCACTTCGCTGACTTGCTCGGGCGTCGCCATCCCCACCGTGTCGGCCAGGGAAATCATGCGCAGGTTGTCAACCTCCATCAGCGAGATGGCTTCAATCACTTCGTCCACGTTCCAAAGATCGCCGTATGGATTGCCAAACGCCATCGAGATATAAACCACGACATCGAGCGCAGCATTGTCGGCTTTTGTCTGAATCTTTTCCAATTCGTCGAGCGCATCCTCGGCAGACTGGTTCTGATTCTTACGCAAAAAAGTTTCGGAAATAGAATAAGGAAATCCGAGTGTGTGCACTGCATGTGTATCGATGGCGCGTTGCGCACCTTTTTCGTTGACCACGATCCCGATGATCTCCACATCGTCCGGCGGATCGAGTTCCTTCAACACTTCTTCCGAATCCGCCATTTGCGGGACGGCTTTCGGCGACACGAAAGAAACCGCGTCGATATGCTTGAATCCCGCGCTGATCAGTGCTTGCAAATAGGCGCGCTTGATGTCAGGCGGGATCTGACCTTTCAGCCCCTGCCAGGCATCCCGCGGACACTCGATTAATTTGACGATATCGGACAAATCATCTCACCACGGAGGCACGGAGATCGAGAGTCAAAGAACCTTTCGAACGATTCCGCCTCGAGTAAGGACTGAAACATTGAAATTAAGAATCAGTCCAACCCGTTTGCCAGTCAGTTTCAAGTATGTCAAAAGTTGTGCTTCGCCGGACTGGCAGCGTGTGTTCAACACACTTGAGTTCCAGAATCAGCGAATCCTCAACGACTAAGTCGAGGCGATATCCGCAATCGAGACTGACGCCTTTGTATCGCACCGGTAAAGCCATCTGCCGCTCAAACTTTAATCCTCGGAGATGCAGTTCATGACAGAGGCACTCTTCATATGCGGATTCCATCAGGCCCGGCCCTAGTTCGCGATGTACCTCAATTGCGGCTCCGATGACCTGTTCAGTGAGCTGTTCATAAAGTAGCTTGCTCCGTGCCTCTGTGTCTCCGTGGTGAATCATGTTTGCAGCACGCCCACCTTGAACTCCGGCACATCTGGATTCAATGCCGCAGCCTCCAGAGCCTGGGTGATCGCGTCACGCGTTTCGATGGGATCGATGATCTTGTCAATCCACAACCTGGCCGCGCCATAACGCGGATCGGTTTGCTCGTCATAGGTGCGCTTCGTCGATTCGTACAACTCTTTCCTGTCGTCCTCGCTCAGCTTCGTACCACCGCGTTCGAGTTGCTTCACTTTGATTTCCACCAATGTGCCAGCTGCCGCGTCTCCGCTCATCACGGCGTAACGCGCCGTTGGCCAAGCAAACACAAATCGCGGATCGAACGCTTTTCCGCACATCGCATAATGTCCCGCACCAAACGAACCGCCCACAATTACGGTGATCTTCGGTACAACTGAATTGGAAACGGCATTCACCATTTTCGCGCCAGCTTTGATAATGCCACTCCACTCTGCGTCGCGTCCCACCATGAAGCCGTTCACATCGTGAAAGAAAACCAGGGGAATCAGATTCTGGTTGCAGTCCATGATGAACCGCGCCGCTTTTTCTGCCGATTCGGTATAAATTACGCCGCCAAATTCGGTACGTTTGTGGCCTTCATGGTCGGTGGCTTGAGCGTGCATCTTCTGGTTGGCGACAATGCCCACAGCAAATCCGCCGATGCGTCCGTAGCCGCAAATCAGAGTCTTGCCATATTCCGGTTTGTATTCGTCGAAGCGGCTGCCATCGAGCACGCGCGCCAAAATTTCCTTCATATCGTAGGGACGAGCCGGAGAGGAATCGTAAATGCCATAAATTTCTTCAGCGGCAAGTGCCGGCTCAACGGGCTTCTTGCGGTCCCAGCAGGACTGGCGCCGGTATCCCCACTTTTCAACAATCGAGCGAATGCGCGCCAGACAGGCTGCGTCGTCCGCTTCGCGGAAGTCCACCGTGCCGCTGATACTTGCGTGCATCGCTGCTCCACCCAACTCTTCTGCAGAAACTTTCTGTCCGATCGCCGCTTGCACTAACGCCGGTCCTGCCAAGAATAATCCACTGCCGTCGGTCATCAGAACGTGATCGCACATTACAGGCAGGTAGCCGCCACCAGCCACGCACATCCCCATGATGGCCGCGGTTTGCGGAATTCCGAGTGCCGACATGACCGCGTTGTTGCGAAAAACACGGCCGAAATCGTCCGTGTCGGGAAAAACATCTTCCTGCAGCGGCAGAAAAACGCCGGCAGAATCCACCAGATAGACGGTCGGAATCCGATTCTCGAGGGCGATGTTCTGGGCGCGAATCACTTTCTTCGACGTCATGGGGAAGAATGCGCCGGCTTTTACCGTGGCGTCGTTGGCGATAATCATTACCATGCGAGTATGAATGCGCGCTAAACCGGTAATGACCCCGGCGGCCGGCGCTCCGCCCCACTCCTCATACATGCCGTGCGCTGCGTAAAGGCCCAACTCGAAAAACGACTTAGGATCGGCCAACAGTTCAATACGTTCGCGAGCGGTCAACCGTCCCTTGGCATGCTGATTTTCGATGGCCTTGCTCCCACCACCTTCACAGATCGCTTCGCCTTCGTTGCGCACCTGCGACATGAGATCTGCCAGAAACCGCATGTTGGCCTCGAAACGAGCTGAGGTCGGGTCAACTTTAGTTGCCAGGACGTTGGACGCCTGTGTGGCGGAGGACACGGGAATTTCACTGCGATCAGCCATGGGTGGAAGAGAAGCAGACTGTTTACGGTATAACACTGGCGCTGCACTACGCAACGCGGCCGTCGCCTTCCATTGCCTCCGCTCCACGCACCATTACAATCTACGAAGATCCCGACTACCCTGCTGGTACCTTGCCTACCACGTAATACTGGGAACCTATGTCCTCGACCAATATCTGGGCGCCTAAATTTGAACCCATGAGGCCCAATGGAGCCGGGTGACACTCTTGCGCTCGGTTCCACTCCAGCCTCCGCAACTTTTTTCCCCTCTTCGCTTGACTTCCATTAGAATCCTTGTAATAACTATTCGGTCCTTCCGGACGGGTTTGGGGGTGTGTTTGTTTGGCGGAAATTCGACTGCAGGAGGGTGAATCCCTCGAAAACGCTCTGCGCCGCTTCAAGCGCAAAGTGCAGCAGGAAGACATTATCAAAGAGGTCAAACGCCACTCCTTTTACCTGAAGCCAGGTGAGAAGAAACGCGTGAAGGCGGCTCTAGCTCGGAAGCGTGCTCGTAAGAAGGTTCGCAAAGAGCAGGATTGAAGAATCCGATTCTTAACCGACGGACTCTAAGCAGGGATTCTAAACAGTAAGACCTGAAGGAGTAACACGGCATTGAAGGGTCGTCCCTTTCCCGGGGCGGCCCTGCTCCATCTGGCCCCCACCAGAAAGAGTTGCAGCTGGGATCATTCATTAACTCATCATTCATTCGGCATTCAAGCAGGAAAAGTTGTATCCACGCTCCGTTCCAGGCGCGTGGCGGGCCGAGTCCAGGGGCAGTTTGAGGGGGGATGTAGACAACCTGTTTTGCTTTTGCCATCGCCTTCCCCGCGTGTGGCGACTGCAAACCGGGCACAAGGGAGCCGTCCTCAATGGAATTTCAGGATAAAGTACTGACCTGCATCGACTGCGGCACTGACTTTGTCTTTACCGCCGGGGAACAAATGTTCTTTCACGACAAACAATTCAAGAACCAGCCCAAGCGCTGCAAAACCTGCAAGTCGAAGCGCGTGGCTGTCCTGACCGCGCCTCACGCACCGGGGAACGGGAACCACCACTCCCGGGTTGAAACCCGCGCCACTTGCTCACAATGCGGCAAAGATACGACTGTCCCCTTTCGTCCCACGCAGGGCCGGCCCATTCTCTGTCGCGAATGCTTCACGCAAAAGAGAAATGTAGCTACCGCCTGACCGTTTCATCCCCTCGATGACGGCGCACATCCTGGCATGAACCCGAATCGTGCCGAGGTGTGCCGTGTCAGGGATCGGCAAATTTCCGCCGAAGTGCGCTACCATGATCGGGTGTCGACTTACCACGTACAAAACTTCGGCTGCCGCGCCACTCAAGCCGACGGCGCGGCCATCGAACGCCAGTTCCAGGCCCGCGGATTCGTCCCCGCGCCTGCCGATCGAGCCGGCCTGATCATTCTTAACACCTGTACTGTCACGAATTCCGCGGACCAGGACGCTCGTGCTGCCGTACGGCGTATCCGGCGGCACAATCCTTTGGCGAAAATCATCGTCACCGGATGCTATGCCCAGCGCGCTCCGGAAGAAGTCGCCGCGCTTCCTGGCGTTAACACGGTGATCGGCAACTCTCATAAACACCAGCTCGCCGATCTGGTGCTGGGCGAAAATTTCGCACCGGGCAAAGATTTTCTCCCCATCAGTGCGCTTACCGAGAATCGGGAACTGAGCACTGAGAACTCAATTTTCGTCTCCGACATCTTCGCCCACACCGAACTCCTCGCCGCGCCGGTTTTCGAATCTGCTGGCAACATCGGCGTTCACGAACACGATCGCACGCGACCAAACCTCAAGGTCCAGGACGGATGCGATAACCGCTGCTCGTTTTGTGTGATCCCAAGCGTCCGTGGACAAAGCCGTTCTCTTCCCGCATCGAAGATCATTAACGAGGTAGATAGCCTCGTAGCCGCGGGCTACCGCGAAGTGGTCATCAGCGGCATCAATCTGGGCCGCTGGGGACGCGATCTGGAGATTCCGCTTCCGGCATCCGGCTCCCGCAAATTGCTTTTCGAGGATTTAATCCGCAGCATTCTCAGCGAAACCAGACTCGAAAAGTTACGCATCTCTTCCGTCGAACCCATGGATTGGTCCGATGAACTCATTGCGCTAGTCGCTGCTTCGCCGCGCATCGCCAAACATGCCCACGTTCCCCTGCAATCCGGCAGTGACGCTGTCTTGCGCCGCATGCACCGCAAATATCGGCCGTGGCACTATCGCGAAAAAATTGAAAAGATTCACGCCGCCATGCCCACTGCGGCAATCGGTGCCGATGTCATGACTGGATTTCCCGGCGAGACCGACTCCGAATTCGAATCCACGCACCGCTTGATCGAAGAGCTGCCATTCACTTATCTGCACGTCTTCACTTACTCCGCTCGTCCCGGCACACCCGCCGCGGCCATGTTGAATCAACTCCCCATCCATGTCGCGCGCGAGCGCAACCAAATCCTGCGCGACCTGGCCACATCAAAAAAGCAAACCTTCATGCAGTCATTTATTGGAAAGCGATTGCAAGCGATCACGCTCAGCGCGATGCAAAAGAGGTCCGATGGCGATTTCACCGAAGCCCTCACCGACAATTATCAGAAGCTGTTTCTGAAAGGACGCCACGAAGCGAACCGCTGGATCAAGGCAGACATCGCTGCAGTGGAGGATGGAGCACTCCTGGGAAGCGCGGCAGTTTCTACGCTATCCCCAAGCCTCGGTTCAGTCCCCTTAAAACCGGCCAATAGTTTCGCATCGGCCGGGATCTCCGTTTAAAGCAAATCAAATCTGCTCGGGTTCCTCTGGATCAGGCTCGCGCACCGGCGCGTCAGGATTCTCCATGGGAGAAGGGGGTTCCTTAATGGGCGGCGGCATCGGCTCCGCAGGCTGGCGAAGAGAAGACGGCGCGAACGGAAGCATTTCAAATTGCATTTCGAGATTCATGCCACTCAGATGCGAAACGCAGTCCAAGGGAAGCCGTCGCCATTCGCATGGGTCGAATAGTAGTTTGTAAAAGATCGCTTGTAGCGCTCATTGGTCCAGTCGGGTTTTGGGTACAAACGCTAATTGCACCGACTATCCTTGCACCCCGCCGCCTCACCGCGCCGCCTGCTGTACCCACGCCGCAAAAGTCTGCCAGAGATGGCTCTGCCCGATCGGCCCGCGGATGTGCTGGAGCGAGAGAAACAAGACGCTGCCCCACAGCGTGGCGTGATGAATTTTCCTGATCGAAAAAAGATCGTAAGCGAACAGCGGTATCAGGAACGATTCGGTTACCCATTCCGAGGGATGCAGACCCCACCAGCTGGCGTGGACGGGCCAGCGCGCCACCGCGGCGTCCAGAATAGCAATCGTGGCCAGAAGAATCAGCCGCTTGTGAGTCGCCGCATTCGAGCGGTACTTCCACGCGAAAAAAACCAGCGGCGCGAAAGCCAGAATGTCAAATGTAGGGACTGCAAAAAAAGCCAGCGCACCAGGACGGCTCGCATGTCGGACCATCGAGTCGATTGCCGCAAGAATCGCGACCACAGGCATAATGCACGCCAGCCCGAAGCCGACCAGCCCCAGGCTACGGTGAATATCCACCCTGTGCGCTGAGACCAGCAGCGTTTGCGCGATCAGAAGAACAATCCAGGAGGTGAAGATGGCGCCGTGGATGTGCACCAGCCGGTTCGGCAGCGGTGCGTGAAAAACTCCCGCCAGATAATACGAACGGCCGAAGCCGATAAAAACAGTTGCGAGAATCAGCAACGCCATGCCCGAAAAAAAGAGATGGTCATATCGCCGTCCCGGCGCGGGAGATGGTGCGTAAGCAGGTGGAACAACCGTAGTGGCCAGAGTGCCTCCAGAACGCAATTGATCGATTAACTTCTACTTCGCAGGCGCGAGTATCGCATCCAGACGATCAGGCGTCGCTTCCACTCGTTCCAGATGCGGGTACCGCATTCCGTTGTGGTAGTCGAGAGAAACGGTGACAAACTCGTCTCCACGCTTCAGCAAGAGCTTGATCGGCTCCTTACTTTTTTCCGCGCTGAGAATCGTTTCGCGCAGCAGCGCAGCAGTGTATTTCTGATCGTTAACCGCTTGCAGTTGCATATCAGGCGTTATGCCGGCCTTGAATGCCGGACTGTCCCACCAGACATTATCCAGCCCGCCGTGAGAATCAGAGCCCATCTCTGACTTCATCGAGAAGCCCAAAGAAGTGGCGAAGCTCACTCCGCGAGTGTTCTCTGACTTCTTCAGCCACTCCGGCTCGTTATCGTTGTAGACGAGTCGATATCCTCCCTGCGTGAACCCGTTCTCCGGAACCTTCGGGTTTACCTCATAGACCCGCGTGCGGAAGAATCCCGCCCAGTCGAACGGTTGCACGCTATTCAGCGCTTTCACCAGATCTTCCAACGTGTAAGGAACAGTGACGTAGCTTCCGTTATCGATCCCGTAAAAAACTTTTGCAAAATCGTCAAGCGACTTCTTCCCGTCACTTAGTTCGCGGATCTTTGTGTCGGCATCCAGCCAGATCAGATCTGATTCCGGGTAGTAGTCGTAGGAGCGCTGCCAACTCGGCCACGCCTCGGGGAGCATACCGTGAGAGGAAACAATCGGCTGATTCGTCGTGTCTTCCAGAGAGCGCCAGGTGCGTCCCGGGCTGATTTCAAAAGACGCGGCGATTTGTGCGAATACATCGCGTGCCTGCTCGGGGGTGCGCATTCCCGAGCGCGCCGTCAGAACGTTTCCGTAATAATCCGTCAAACCCTCATAAACCCATAGCAGATCATTGCGCATGGGCACGTTGAAGTTGGGCGTCCACAAGTCGGCTGGCCGGCGGAACTTGCCGTTCCAGGAGTGCGTGTATTCGTGCGGCAGCAGAGCCCGGCCGGCCACTCCGGCGTCCCAATCTGTAAAGTACTTGGCGGGGGAGCCATCCTCACTCGATTGGTGATGCTCCAAACCTTTGCCGCCGATCGTGTCACTCACGGAAAAGAGAAAATCGTAGTGATCATAGTGGTGCGAGTTGAAAAGCTTCTGCGCTTCGATCACGAGGTTCTTGTGGTATTGCAGCTCATCCGGCGTGATCTCAAGATCTGCGGGCTTATCGGCGAAGACATCGAGGTACACCTGGTTGTCCGGCCCAGTGGATAGATCCAAACGCTTGAAGTGAGCGCCCGCATAAAGCGGCGCATCAATCAGCGTATTCAACGTCGTCTCTTTGAACTGAACCTCGTTGCCATTCTGCGATTTCACATCCAGTGCGCAGGCAAATTTCCATCCTTCCGGCAAACGGGTCGTCGCTTCGAATCTAATATCCCGCGAAAAGTATCCCGCTGGATAGAGCAACACACTGTTCCAGGTAATGTCGGCGAACTTCGTGGAAATGCGGCCCCGCTTTGCATCCATTGGCGCCAGGAACTGGAAGTTTATGTCCAGCGCCGTCGCGTCCTGCGGCGCCTCGACATGGAACGCGTACATGTTTACCCGGTCGCGCTTCCACAGAATGCGTTGGCCATTCGCGGTGATGACAAGGCCGGCAAGTTCGCCGATCGGGTTTGATGGCGAGTGCGTCCCGGGAAGCCATTCTGGATAGAGCAGAGTAATATCGCGGCCTTTGATCGGCATCGTCTCATGCACATTCAGCACACGATCGTTAACGTTGGTGATGTCCACGGCCAAAGAAATTGTTCCAGGATATGGTGTGTCCGCTGGCGCAACAATTGGCGGAGTCATCGGCACGGGCTGCGGGCCCGGTGAATTCTGCGCCTGCGAGATTGTGGTTACCGCAACGCATAAAACTGCAAAAAATAATCCTGCGCTTTTATGACGGAAAAATGAACGTGGCATGCCGGCCCCCTCCGCGGAGCTTTCGACGATACGACTGCAGCGATGATCCTGCTAAGTACTGGAGCAGAATCCTACGTGCGCGAAGAGGACCAAGTCAATCAAAGCCGGGAGATAGCAAAGTCGGTTGGCGCGTATGATTTTTCCCTCGAACACCATTGCGACTTCAAACACTGCCGATTATTTTTCCTGATACGCTTTCCCGCCGTTTTGCACTATCTGCCCAGAGGGAGCAAATCCAATGGGCAGAAAAGATTTAATCAGAAAAGATTGTGGCCAACCGAAACGAATCCAAAGGGAGTTCCGCCGCGCGCTGCTCAGCGTGAGTCTTTGGGCAATCTTCGCCTCCGGGATTGCGATTGAGTTGCTCGCGCCACGTCTCAAGGTCGAGAATCACGCCTTCGTGATGCCGCCAACGCTGCTGCAGCAGGGAGCGCAAATTCGTCCCGACGCGCTGGTCGACCACGAACGTCACATGCAGTGGGCTGCCGGCATTCTCACGATCGGCGGCGCCATCGCACTCGCTTTCTGGAACCGGCGAACGCTGGGAAATGCATTGCTCCTTCGCCACAATTTCGATCTGCAAGATCGCTGACGGCAACCGCCGCCAGCAGAATTAGAAAAATTCCCACCCCCCAGAGTTTATTTACCAAAGCTCGCTTAACTTTGCCCGTCCACCATCACGTGACGAGAGCCCGGAACTCGGCGCGCTCGTCCCTAACCCCCTGAGTTCACTCAGGGCACACCACACTCAGGAGAGATTACGATGATCACTAAAAGATTTCCTCGCTTAGGCACGCTGTTCCTGACTGGCCTCGTTGCTGTTTTAACGCTGGCTGTCGGCCTACACGCCGCCCAAACCATCACCACTCCCAACGCAGCAGTAGTAAAGTATAGCCTCGCTGCCGGGGACAACAGCGCAGCCGTTACACCCGCCGAGAGCACACCCGTTCTCGTCATGGGTGTACAAAACAGCCTTGGATACCGCGGCGTGGGGCAGGTAGCATTGCTTCACGTTCCTTCCAGTTTTCTGGAGTGGACAGGAATCGAATCACCCGCCGCCGCAGCCCTCACCTCCGGCTTTAGCGGCGCCGCAGGCACACACATTCTCTACCTGGATTATTCCCACCTGGTGCAGATCCAGGTTGCCAGCCCGGACACTTTCCTGATTCACAACGGAAACAGCATCACCATGACGGGCGTTGTCACCATGATCTGGTAAGCACAAACCTCGAGCCGTGGGCGATCAGCCCACGGCCTTATTTTTCCTAAAGGATTGGGATAGAGATCGGGCTGGTTTGAACTGCCACAAACGTCGCCGTGCAGCGGTTAATAATACGTTAACGTGCGCTTGGTCATCGTTGACGTTTGAAACGCACCGTCCGGTGTCGATCGAAACGAAATTGTTTGCTCTATCCAATTTCCTTGCCGATCATACTTGTAAAAATAGTGAGTTTCGGAGTAAGCGGGTAATGCGGGCGCGGGAGTCGTTGCATCAGTTTTCCCCATCAATCCGGTGCTCCGCGTGATCTCCAATGCTATGTCTCCGTGTTCGTTGTAAGTAGTCTCGATCTCCTGTCCCTCGTTGAAAATTCTCCGGTTTGCGCGGGTCACGCGGCCATGGTCGTCGTAGCTATAGGACATCGAATACGGTCCGGAGTGACCTCCCATCAACTTCGTAAGCTGCGCACGCATCTCCTGTTGCAGTTGGTCGCGGGAAAGATCCGACTGTTCCAATATCTGCGCGCGCATTTCCGCCGGAAACATCGTCTCTGGATTGTCCAGAACCTGCTTTTCTTCGAGCAGGTGTCCCTGTGCGTCATACGTCCGAACCGCCCTGTTTACTACCTCCCCGCTGGCATCACGAACCTGCACTTCTGTAGCACGATCTTGTTCGTCGTAAATCGTCGTCGCAGTTCCTCCACCCGGAAGGTTCGGCGCCATCTCTGCAGCCTCAAACGGGGACTCTCCAATCCCCACGTTTGGTTGATAGTCCGCTGGACGAGATATCGCGATCTTACTTTTTCTTCCCTGCTCATCGTAGCGAAACGTGACTGCACTCTCCGGTTTATCGCTCTCGCTAATCATCTGGAGCCGGCCTTGATGATCGTAGGAATAATTTGTTTCGGTGAGTGCTTGCCCTTCAACTCCTGAGGCCGTTTTCAGCAATCGCCCGGAAGGGGCATACGAGTATCGCGTCACCCACTGTGAGCCATCAGAGTTTTTGTGAAAGGTAGCCAGCAACCGGCCAGCTCCGTCGTATTCCGTCGTAGATTCCCAATGAATTTCGGGAGATTTCTTTCCCTCGGCATCTGTTACACCCGGGAGAGTACTCTCGACTGTCGACGACTTCACCGTGCCACGCAAGCCTTGCTGTTCGCGATCGGACATGGCTGCGCCATTCTCCCCAGGCGGGTTGACCAGTGCCATCGTCAATCGCACAGCAAAAATCGCCATCGACAAAATGACGATGTTGGTCCATCTCGCATTCTCATTGTAGAGCGAGTGATAACTTGTCACTGAAAAACCAACCTTTCAAAATCGCTGAGACCGCGAGAAGAAGTCTGAGCGCAACATTAATCCGACTTACCGTCCCTTCGCCCGCGCCGCGTTCACCTTCGCCAGCAAATCCTGCGACATACTCTGCGCCGGCCCCGGAACCTTCACCGCCTCGCTCAAAACATCCCTCGCTTCGTTCACCTTGTTGAGCTTCGCATAAGCAAACCCCAACCGGTAGAGCGTGACTGAGTACTGCTGATCGTCCTGCCCCTTCAACAGTCCGGCCGCCGACCGCAACTCCGGAATCGCCGCCGCCGTCTTGTCCTCCTTGATATACCCGTAGCCCACAATCGAGTGCGCCACTCCCGCCGAAAGTTTGCGCGATTTATCCGCATCCGGCGCGTCCGCGTTCGCCACCGTAATCGCCTTCTGCGAATAGGATATTGCCTTGGCAACACTGCCGGGCCGAGCATCGTCAATGTAAGCCCCAGCCATCAACAACAACGCCGGAAGCGAATTCGGATCTGCCGCCAGCGTCTTTTCTCCGTACGCCAACAACCGCGCCTGATCGTTCAACTGCCCCGGACCCAGCGTATACATGGCGTAGTTAGAAACCTGCTCCTGAAACTTCGAAGCCGGGAAGGCTGCGGAATATTCTTCGATAAATTCCATCCGGTTCTTCGCATCGCTCTCGCTGGCGATCACGTTGAAGCCGGCCGACTCGAGAAAATCGCAGCTGTTCTGCGCCGCACTCTTGTCTTCCGCGACTTGTCTTTTGAAATCGTCATCGGTCATGCCATCCGGCTTGGGTTGCTTTTCAATTGATCCGCAAACCATCCCGCCCTTGGCAACATATTCCATCAACTTCGAATTGTTCTTTGCCTGCTGCGCGATGCTGCCTTGCGAAACCAGAATATCGAGATTGCGAGGCATCCCCGCCAAAGCTTTGTCTCCGTATTCCAGCGCCTTGGCGAAATCGCCCGTTGCCTGGTAAGCCTGCGAAATCTGCCAGTCGCCATAAGTCACCGCCGCGGGGTTCGCCGAATACTTCTGCACAAACTCCTGATACATTGCCAGTTTTTTCGCCGCGTCCGCCTCGTTCGAAATAGCCTGCAGATCGTGGTCTTCCGGCGTGCCCGCCGGGATCACGATCTTATCCATCTGCGCCAAGGCCTGCGGTGTGAGGAAAACTGTGAGTGCGATTAACAGACAGGAGTGGAAAACAACAGCTGGCACCAGCGACCCGAAGGAACGTTTCATAGGTCACCTCCGCTGTGGTGAGAGTGGAATCTCCACTTCCAACAGCAGCCGAATCCTAGCTCCGAACCCGCCGGCGCGCAAGAGCGAAAGCCATAACGGACTGGCTGTATCCGCCATGTGATTTTCGTCACAGACGCAAGGCGAATCGCCAGCGTGTAATGACCGTAACGGAGCTGATCGAGAGGAGAGAACTTATGTACAAAAACATCCTCGTCCCTACGGACGGCTCAGAGCTGGCTTGGAAAGCCATTCTCCATGGCGCCAACCTGGCTAAATATCTAGGGGCAAACATCACGCTGTTAACAGTGACTACCCCCTACCACATTTTCACCATGGAAACGAAAATGGTAGAAGACACACCCGCGGAATACAGCAAGGAAGTGCAAGCCGATGCCGCGAAATTGCTCGCGTCCGCCGCCGAGACGGTGAAGGCCACAGGTGTCCCCTGCGACACAGTTGCAGTCGAGCACGAACATGTCTATCAAGCCATCATTGAATCGGCCAAATCCAGGGGATGTGATCTGATCGTTATGGCTTCCCACGGACGTCGCGGCGTCTCAGCCATCGTTCTCGGCAGCGTGACCGTGAAGGTGCTCACGCATTCCCGCATTCCGGTGCTTGTGCATCGCTAACGGGGAGCGTCCGCCCAAGCTCGCCGCACCACCCGGATCACGCTTCCCAGGGATTCAGGATTGACACTGCCGTGTTTGCGAAGTCGGCCACGTTGCGGGAAACAAGAGTGAGGTTGTGCTGAAGCGCAGTTGCCACCAGCAATCCATCGACTGCCGAAAGCGAACTCCCTTTGCGCTTGGCCTCAGCTGCGAGCAGTCCCCAGCGGTCGGCGACCGCGCTGTCGATCGCCAGAATTTTCCCCGCGAACCGGCTTCGTAGCTCCAATTCCATCCAGGACTCCAAATGTGTCCGCCGTCGGGTCTGCGGCAATCCCGCAAGCGAATGCCGCCGCCGACAAAACCGGCGAAAAAGAGTCCGAAAAAGAAAGCGACAAGAAAGACGCTACCCGGAACAACCCAGATTCATGCTGGCGGCAAATCAGAGACGGATCAATCCCCTACTGGTCCCGAGAAGGACCGTAATCAAGGAAACGATGATGCCAACCGGACGAACGACAACGCGACGAAAAACGCCGCCTGACCAGAACGGCCTCAATTCTTCAAGCCCGGGCCGGAGAGGATTCAGTTCCTTCGTCGTTCGGGAATCGGTAGCGGCGGCCTCTTGGCTCGCTCTCGATCGAAAGGTTCGCCGGGTTCGCGGGGCGCCTCGGCTCGTCTCCCGACAGGACCGCTTGCGTTCTTAGCCCCCTGAATCAGAGTGCTTCCGTCATCATCGCGAAGAAGCACATTCAACAGCGAACTATGGACGCGTAAATTATCGCCGAGATCGTAGTTGATAAATCCCAGCTTCCTGAATTGATTCATAAAAAAACTCACGCGGGAACGGGTCGTTCCAACCATCTCCGCCAGCGTCTCCTGGCTTAATCTCGGCACAGTCATTTCCGAGACCCCTTCTTTACCAAACTGCGCCATCAACAGTAGAACTCGCGCCAGCCGCTTTTCACTGGAATTGAACAACTGGTCGACCAGATCATCTTGATAGCGAATATTCCGCTTCAGCATGTATTTAAGAAAAAGGGAAGAGAGTTTCGGCTCCGCAGTCAGCGCCCGTACCATTGCAGTTTTTTCAATATGCAGAAGGACGCAGTCCGTCATTGCGACCGCTGACGACATTTGCAGAGCCTGACCGGCCAGACCGCCTTCGCCAAAAAAATCGCCGGCACCCAGAATTCCGAGAGTCGCCTCTTTCCCATTTTCCGATACCACGCTCAACTGCACCTTCCCATGCTGAATAAAATACAGCCCATCCGTCGGCTCACCCTGAGCCAAAATCGCACTCTTTTTTTCGAATGACACCATGGTCCTGCCCTTCCCAATCGTCGAGAGAAAGGTGCGCGGATTGAAATCGGGTCTCTTCTGCGCGTTTGCCATTTGGGGTGATCACTGCCTGTCTCGCGGCTTAGGAATGCAGCCAATTGCAATCTTGAAGGAAGGCGAAAGTTATATCTGAGCAATAGTGCTCAACCGCGAATTTGCCAGCGCATGGTCAATTTTGAACAGCGCCCACAATGGAAAAAGAGGACCATTAAGGAACTTTAAGAAAGACTCGCCCCCCAACCGCCCTAGGAGGACTTATGTGGATTCTGTCCAAGCAGTCGAAACAACTGGCACTGGCCCATTCCGAACTCGAATTGCTGATTTCGGAACGCACCGCAGAACTGCAGGCTCTTTCCCAGCGCCTGCTTCGCGTGCAGGATGAGGAAAGGCGAAAGATCGCTCGCGACCTGCATGACACCACCGGTCAAACCCTGGCCGCGCTCAAAATCAGCATTACGATGCTTGAGGATCAATGTCAGCATCTCCCCGCTGCACTACCCACTGTTCGAGATGTGAGTCGACTGGCCGACCAGGCGCTCGAAGAAATTCGAACCATGTCCTACCTGCTGCATCCGCCGTTGTTGGACGAAGTGGGATTTTCCTGCGCCGCCGCGTGGTACATCGAGGGTTTCGCCAAACGCAGCGGAATCAGCATAAAGGCGGACTTCGCAACTTCCCCGGAACGCCTGCCCAAGAGGATGGAAATCGTTCTCTTCCGCGTATTGCAGGAGAGCTTAACCAACGTCCATCGCCACTCCGATGCGACGAATGCCACCATCAGTTTGCAACACGATCCCCAAACGATCACCCTCGAGATTCGGGATTTCGGGAAGGGCATTTCCGCTGAACGGTTGCCCCTGCTGCGCGGAGTGAGTGCCGAAACTGGAGTCGGTCTGGCCGGAATGCGCGAACGTCTTCGCGAACTGAACGGCAAGCTCGAAATTGAATCCGATGGCCACGGCACTACGATGAGAGCTGTGGTTCCGCGCTACGCAATAGCTCCATCTCAGATCGGAGACTACGGACAGATCTCACCATGCACGGAGGTTTGCCGCCGGGAGTTAATGCCAGAGCCGATCGGTGGAATCGGGGAGGCCTGCTAATCTGCCGCCATAGGCGCCGTGCGCGCCATCGAAGGACGGGTTTTCAAAGCAAGTGCACTCTCCGCTGGAAGCTCCAGCCACTTGCGCACTTCAGGCAACGCCTGCCGCATCGCCACTTCTCCGGAACGAACTAATTCTCCGGCACGCTTGAAGTCGTCGTAAGCAAAACCAGCCACGTCAGGCTCTACCACCAAATCGGCCGCGCCACGCCACAAATGGCTCATCGCATCCTGAGCAATCGCAAACGATTGTCCGATCACATCAAACAGATGCCGCGGTGCGCCGTTCTTCGACCACTGACCTTTCAAATGCACCGCCAGCACCCGCTCCGCGCCCATCTCGCGTAAGGCCGCGTGGGCACCGGATGCGACAACATTCCATCCACCAGCCATCGCCCGCGGATATTCACCGGTAAAAACATTCCCGGATAAGCGCAACTCGCCCGCACCGGATCGATGATCGAACCGGAATGAAATACCACGCCTTCACCAGTATTGAAATCCGTTGCCGTAACGCCCAGCGGAATGCGCAACTCTTCGAAGCTCTTCACTTTCAGTGTCTGATTAAGGAAGGACACCATGCGGTCGTTGGAAGCAAATCCGTAGCGCGAGACCGTCCATCGCGCAAACGTCGTAAACCGGCAGGAGCGCGCCACTCGCTCCATTTCCTCAACGCTCAAACCGCCACAGTAAAGCGCGCCGATCAGCGCGCCCACGCTCGTCCCCGTAACCGCGCGAATCGGAATGCCTTCTTCTTCGAGAACTTTCAGGACGCCGATGTGCGCCATACCGCGGGCAAATCCGCCACCCAGGGCCAGCCCGATTGCCGGCATTCGCGGCTCAGGCAGAGCAGCCTTGCGCGAAAGCTCCCGCCCAAAGGCCTGCACTGACCGGACGATCTTGCCAAGACTTTTCACCGCTACCCCATATGCCCCTACCGGGCATCCACGGCTTCAACAGGTACTTCAACTCTACTAACCTAAGATGCCACAAATGCCCTCTGTGCTGCAGTGCCCAATAGTGCCATTTTGCGTTACTTAGGGCAGGAGAAGCCTGTATTACCCTCGATTGCCAGCCAGGAATCGCACCGCTCAACTCGTGACTAACCTCCATCGCTCTGCTAAGTTACAGAGCATGCTGCGAGAAATCTCCGCCGGCGGCGTGGTTATCCGGAAACGTAATGAAGCCTGGTGGATGGCCGCCATCGAGCCCGCGGGGGACCCCGCAGCTTCTACAACCGCGCCGAAGCTGTCTAAACGTAAGCCCAAACCCGTGCTTGCGTTGCCCAAGGGACTGGTCGATCCCGGTGAGAAACCCGCTGAAACCGCATTGCGTGAAGTTTTCGAAGAGACTGGTGTCACCGCCGACTTGATCGCGAAGCTCGCTGATATCAAATATGTCTACTCGCGTACCTGGGGCGACGGCCAGCGTGTTTTTAAAATCGTCAGCTTTTATTTAATGCTCTATCGTTCCGGCCGCATCAACCAAATCGCGCCCGAAATGCGCATCGAAGTCGCTCTGCGCCAGTTGGATCCTTCTTGAAGACGCGCCCAAGCTCCTGGCTTACAAAGGTGAAAAACAAATGGCCCAGCGCGCTCTGGAATATGTAATTGCGCATCCCGAACTGCAATCAGCAGATGAATGAGCACCGCCGCGCGCCACACGATACTGTCCTGATTCCCTCTGCGATTCCGCAACTTCTCCTCGCGCATAATAACTTCATGTTTCGTCTTCGGTTTGCAATTCTGCTAACAGCCCTATTTCTCTTGTTTCAATCATCAGACGCATTCGCCGCATCCCGGCTCGCGTCGAAGAAGGCAGCTTACCTAGCCGCGGACTACGCCTCCGCCCTGGCCGCCGCCGACCATTTCCTGCAAGCCTGGCAATCCGCCGACCTCGAGAACGGCGTCGCCTTACTCACCAGCCGCACCAAGCAAGCAACTTCCACAGATGCTATCGAGAAATTTTTCTCGAACTCGGCACCATCCGCCTTCGAAATCGGTCGCGGCAAATTGCTGAAGCACGGCCGTTACGAGTTCCCCGTAGTTCTCCTCGATACTTCAAAAACCAATCATTCCCGCCGCCGATCTTCCACCATCATTGTTTTGCATAGTAGCGGCGATGACTGGGCCATAGATAAACTGCCATAGACACAATTTCGCACTACCCTGTGATCCCCGTGTCCCCTGTGTTAAAGATTTGTTTTTCCTCGAGGCAAGATCAAAATGATGAAGCGCATTAATAAAGTAGCCATCCTCGGCGCCGGAACCATGGGCGCACGCATCGCCGCCCACTTCGCCAACGCCGGCGTCCCCAGCTATCTGTTCGATATCGTTCCCGCAGATGTTCCGCCTGGCGCAGCCCCACTGGCAAGAAACAAAATCGCCGCCGCCGGACTCGATGCCGCCAAAAAATCCAAACCCGCCGCATTCATGGATTCTTCTCTCGCCCGCCTCGTCACCGTCGGCAACTTTGAAGATGATCTGAAAAAGCTCGCCGAAGTCGACTGGATCATCGAAGCCGTCGTCGAAAATCTCGACCTCAAACGCGCCTTGCTGCGCAAAGTCGAATCCATCCGCAAGCCCGGCACGGTCATCACCACCAACACCAGCGGCCTGCCCGTCGGGAAAATTTCCGAAGGTTTCTCCGACGATTTCCGCCGCTCCTGGTTCGGCACTCACTTTTTCAATCCGCCGCGCTACATGCGCCTGCTCGAACTCATTCCCACTCCCGAAGCCGACCCCGTGCTGATCGATCTCATCTCCCGCTTCTGCGACGTGCGACTCGGCAAAGGAGTGGTGCTCGCCAAAGATACTCCCAACTTCATCGCCAACCGCATCGGCACTTTTTCGGTGTTGAATGTCATGCGCCTGATGCAAGAGCTGGATCTGACCATCGAAGATGTCGACGCGCTCACCGGACAAGCTGTCGGCTGGCCGAAATCAGCAACCTTCCGCACCATCGATTTGGTTGGACTGGACATCCTCGGCCACGTCGTCGGCAACATGACCGCGAACGTCCGCGACGAACGTAGCGACCTTCGCCTGCCGGATTTCTTCACCCAGATGCTCCAGCGAAAATGGCTGGGTGACAAAACCAAAGGCGGCTTCTACAAAAAAAATGTGGCGCGGGCGCCCTCGCCCGCCGAAGCCGCCAAAGAAGAACCCGGCAAGGAAGACGAGCGCCTCGCCCTCGACTGGAAAACTCTGGAATATCGTCCTCGCCAGAAACCAAAATTCGCCGCGCTCGACATGGCCAAGAACATCGAAGACACCGGCGCGCGCCTTCGCATGCTGCTCGGACTCGAAGGCGCCCCGCAAAAAGCCGACAAAGCCGGAACATTCCTGTGGTTGTCTCTGTCCGATCTATGGACCTACTCCGCCAACCGCATTCCAGAAATTTCTGATTCCATCGTCGAAATCGACCGCGCCATGCGTCTTGGATTCAACTGGGAACTCGGCCCCTTCGAACTCTGGGACGCCGCCGGAATAGAAGCTACCGTCGCCCGCATGAAAAAAGAAGGCAAGCCGGTCGCGGCTAATGTCGAAAAACTTCTCGCCGCGGGAAAAAAATCCTGGTACGCCGATGATCCAAAATCAACCTCAGGACGCGCCTACTTCGACCTGGCAAGCGGAAATCTGCAACCTGTAACAGTTCCCGCTGGTGTCTGGTCGGTCGCTGTGGCCAAAAAATCCAATGGTGTCGTCAAGAAAAACTCCGGTGCCTCGCTGGTCGATCTCGGCGATGGTGTCGCCTGCATCGAGTTCCATAGCAAGATGAACTCACTCGGCGCCGACATCATTGGCCTCATCCTGCAAACCCTAAAACCCGGCGGCCCAGGCGACAACTTCGACGCCTTCGTGCTTGCGAACGACGCCACAAATTTTTCCGTCGGCGCCAACCTCATGCTCCTGCTCATGAGCGTGCAGGAAGAAGAGTGGGACGATGTCGACCTCGCAATCCGCCAGTTCCAGGGCATGACGCAAGCCATCAAGTTCTCGCGCAAGCCAGTTGTCTCCGCTCCGTTCGGCCTGTGCCTGGGCGGTGGAACAGAAATCTCGCTGCACGCCGCTGCACGCCAGCCACATGCCGAACTCTACACCGGCTTGGTTGAAGTCGGCGTCGGCCTGCTCCCTGGCGGCGGAGGCTGCAAGGAAATGCTGCTGCGCGCCATTGATGGCGCAGCTGCCGCCCGCGGCGGCAAAATTTCGGGCGAAGCTCTCGCCGGATCCATCGAAATGCTCGAGGCCATGAAGCGCGCCTTCGAAACCATCGCCACCGCCAAAGTCGCCACCTCTGCTCACGAAGCCCGCGCCCTTGGGTTTCTCTCCGACAACGACCGCATCACGATGAATCGCGAGCGCGTCCTCTCCGACGCCAAATCCCGCGCCCTCGAACTGGTTCGCGCCGGATACGAAGCACCCATCCCACGCACCGACATCCCGGCCCCCGGTGAAAATCTTTTGGCCACCCTGAAAATGGGCGTGCACATGATGCGGCAAGCCGACTACGTCACCGAATACGAAGTAAAACTCGGCAGCAAAATCGCCGAAGTCCTCTGCGGCGGAAACGTCACCCCCGGCACGCCTGTGAGCGAGCAATACATCCTCGATCTCGAACGTGAAGGTTTCAAATCCCTCTGCGGCGAAAAGAAAACCCAGGAACGGATTCAGTACACGCTGAAGACCGGCAAGACACTACGAAATTAAAAGCTGTCTCCGATATATATCTTTGGTATATACTGGGTTCGAGGGAGTCGGGTATGCCAAGAAGCGACATAGCAAAACTCTTTCAGAACGGCCGCAGCCAGGCGGTGCGCCTGCCCCGAGAGTTTCGTTTTGAAGGTGACCGCGTGCGTATCCGGCGCGTAGCCCAGGGAGTGCTCCTCGAACCAATCATCCAGGATCCGAAGGAATGGTTTCGCAAGCTCGATGAACTGAATTCCGAGCCGTTCCCCTCCGACCGCCAGCAACCGGTCACGCCAAAGCGCAAAATCTTCGAGTGAGTTATCTGCTCGACACTAACGCCTGCATCGCTCTAATCAATGGCACATCGCCGGCTGTTCGCGGCCGTTTTCAGAGGGCGGTTAGCGGTGGCGCGCAGATCTACGTTTCCTCGGTGGTCACTTTTGAGCTGTGGTATGGAGTTGCGAAAAGCGTGCATCGATCCTTAAATACCCAGCGGCTTGAGGCTTTTCTGGCTGGCCCGATCACCTTGCTCCCTCTGGAAGATGAAGACGCCAGAGTCGCGGGCTCGATCCGCGCTGCCCTCCAAGCATCCGGCACGCCGATTGGGGCCTATGACGTACTCATCGCTGGCCAAGCGCTGGCCCGCCAATTCACCCTGGTGACCGCGAACATTTCGGAATTCTCGCGAGTGAAGGGTCTCGCCTGGCAAGACTGGGCAAAACCCTGATTTAGACAAGAGCGCTACAATTGTCTTCCATGAGACGACTCGTGCCGTTATCCGCCACGCCGATCGGGCTGTTAATACTTTTCGTGATTTCAGCTTTCGCAGCCCTGCAAGCCCAAGCACCTCCCCAGAAAGAGCCCGCGCCCGACGTTCCGGACGCGATTCAAGCTCCCGCCGGACTCGAAGTAGTTGTGTACGCCCACGCGACCGGCTCCCAAATCTATACCTGCCAGTCCGCGCCGGACGGCAAATTCACTTGGACACTCAAGGCACCCGATGCTGACCTGCACGACCGCAAAGACAAGGTGATCGGCCATCATTTTGCCGGTCCCACCTGGAAGCTAACGGATGGCAGTGAAGTCACGGGAAAAGCCGTAGCGCACGTCAACTCAGTCGATCCCGACTCCGTCCCCTGGCTCCTGGTCAACGTTGTCAGCCACACCGGCAACGGCCTGCTCAGCAACGTCACTACCATTCAGCGGGTGCACACCCACGGCGGCCAGCCGCCCGCCGAAGGTTGCGACGCCGCACACGTCAACAGCGAAACCAAGAACAGTTACACAGCGGACTATTACTTCTACGCTCCGGCGAAATGATGAAGGTTCGCGACGTAATCAAGACGCTGGAAGACGATGGCTGAAGGCTCGCTCGAACAAAGGGCAGCCATCGCCAGTACCATCATCCATCGAAGCCGGGAACGGTTACTGTCGCGGGCCACGCGTCAGTGGACATTCCGCCCGGAACGTTGAACAATATCCTTAAGCAAGCGGGACTGAAATGAAATATCTCGTTATCTACGAAAAGTCGCACACCGGCTGGGGAGCCTATGCTCCTGACCTGCCCGGTTTGGGAGTCGCAGGAAAAACTTTGGATGAGGTTAAGGAACTCATTCGCGAAGCCGTGGAGTTTCACCTCGAAGGCATGCGCGAACACGGCGAGACAATTCCCGCGCCCAGTGCCACAACGGAATACATCACGGTATAACGCATGCGTGAAGTCATCATCGCCTCCTCAGTTCGCACTCCCGTAGGGCGCGCCTTCAAAGGCACGCTTCGTGCTACTCGTCCCGACGAACTCGCCGCGATCGCCATCAAGGGCGCTCTCGACCGCGTGCCGCAACTCGATCCCAAAGAGATAGAAGACGTCATCCTGGGCTGCGCCATGCCCGAAGCCGAGCAGGGAATGAACGTCGCCCGCATCGCTTCGCTTCGCGCCGGACTGCCTGTCGAAGTCTCGGCTCTCACCATCAACCGTTTCTGCTCTTCCGGTCTGCAATCGATCGCAATGGCTGCCGAGCGCATCATGAGCGGCGGCGCAGAAGTAATCGTCGCCGGCGGAACCGAATCCATGTCGATGATTCCCATGGGTGGTCACAAAGTCTCGCCAAATCCCTGGCTAGTCGATCATTATCCCGACGCCTATCTCAACATGGGCCTCACCGCCGAGCGCGTCGGCCAGCGCTTCGCCATCACCCGCGAAGCCGCCGACGAATTTTCCCTGCGCAGCCATCAAAAAGCTTTAGCCGCGATCCAGGCTGGCAAGTTCGATGAGGAAGTCGTCGCCGTGCCGGTCAGCTTCACCACTCCAAACGGATCGAAGCCCAAGCGCCAGGAAATTATTTTCAAAATGGACGAAGGCCCGCGCGCCGACACCTCGCTCGAAGCTCTTCTCTCGCTGAAGCCAGCGTTCCATGCGAAAGGCACTGTCACTGCCGGAAATTCTTCGCAGATGTCTGACGGCGCAGCCGCGGCCGTAGTCATGTCCGCCGAGCGCGCAAAAGCTCTCGGCATCAGGCCGCTGGCGCGCTACGTTTCCTTCGCAACCGCCGGATACAAGCCCGAAGAAATGGGACTTGGCCCCGTATTCGCAATTCCCAAAGCATTAAAGATGGCAGGACTGAAACTCGCCGACATCGACGTGATCGAATTAAACGAAGCCTTCGCCGCGCAGTCCCTGGCCGTCATCAAAGAAGCCGGCCTCGATCCGGAGAAAGTAAATCCCAACGGTGGCGCGATCGCTCTCGGACATCCTCTGGGTTGCACTGGAGCCAAGCTCACCGCAACCATCATCCGCGAACTAAAACGCCGCAACGCTCGCTACGGCCTGGTCACCATGTGCGTCGGCGGCGGCATGGGCGCCGCAGGAATCTTCGAAAATTTGAATTAACTGCGAACTTCGACCTACGGCGGTATAATCTCTCAGGGAGGAAGTCCCATGTCCATCTTCCGTCTCCTACAATTATCGCTGCTGGTCCTCTTCGTCGCCGCGACATTGGCGGCGCAGTCTGCCCCCAATGCGACCCCTTTCATTGCCCGCTCGACCGAGCCCGCACAGTTCATCTCTCCAAGCGCAAATCCCTTTTCTTCGAATCTCCAGACCGACCTCAACCCAAACGCCCCGGATCGCGTTCTCCTCGGTGATTACCGTCCCCAGCAAAGTCAGTTCAGCGTGCCGCGGAACTGGTTGCGTAACAACTCGGATTGGCAATCACAGGCCGATAATGTCTGCCTGAAGATGCGCACCTACAAAGTCGCCCGCGATGGTCCACGCTCGGATTCCACGCACCCAGTCGGCTATTCCACCTGCCAGCCCGCCGCGCGCTTTCAGACCCACAGCATTGTCTTGAGAGTCCCGTCGACGCCGTAAAGTTCGCGGACAAAAAATCATTAACCACGAAGAACACGAAGCTCCACGAAGAAGCTGCAGAAGGCTTTCCTTCGTGAACCTTAGTGCCCTTCGTGGTTAATTTTTTTCGTTGTGACGCATAACCTGGACTCTGTCCCAAGAATGCGATACTTCTGAAGCCAGAGGTGTCCATGTCCACCCTACCGATTCAAACCTCCGGAGCCCAGCAAGTCAGCCATGCCATCATCACCGCGGCGATGAAAGTTCACACCGAGCTAGGCCCTGGCCTTCTGGAAAGCACGTACACAGCATGCCTGCAATATGAACTAGCGATAGCCGGAGTGCGATCTGCAACTCAAGTGGGACTTCCTGTCGTCTACTGCGGAGTAAAGCTGGAACTCGGTTACCGCATCGACTTGCTGGCGGCAGACCTGGTAGTCGTAGAAATCAAGTCTGTCGAGGCAGTCTCGCCAGTACATCACGCTCAGATTCTTTCGTACCTCAAGCTCAGTGGTAAATCCATCGGATTGCTTATAAACTTCAATGTCGTCCATTTGAAAGACGGCATTAAGCGCTTCGTAAACGGCACAAACTGGAAATAAAAGCATTCCCCATGAAGGTCACGAAATTGCACGAAGGTTTTTGAGTCAAAGATCTCCTTAGTGAACCTTAGCGTCCTTCGTGGTTGAAAGGTTCTATGGCAAGCACCATCGCAACTCCGAACACGAAGATCACAGGCGGCAGCTTCCTATTAGAATCCCGCCGCACCGACGAAGTTTTCACTCCCGAAGATTTCACCGAACAACATCAACTCATCGGCCAGACGGCGGAAGAATTCGCCGTCAACGAAATCCTGCCCAACGCCGAAAAAATCGAGCACAAGGATTTCTCAATCTCGCGCGATCTCTTGAAAAAAGCCGGCGAGTTAGGCCTGAGCGGCGTCGAAATCCCCGAAGCCTACGGCGGCCTCGAGATGGACAAAGTTACTGCCGCCGTGATCGCCGATCACATCGCCCAATACGCCGGCTTCGCCACAACCTGGGGCGCGCACAGCGGCATCGGATTGCTGCCCATCGTCTATTTCGGCACCGAAGATCAGAAGAAAAAATATCTCCCGCGACTCGCCTCCGGAGAAATCGTGGGCGCCTACGCATTGTCAGAATCCACCTCTGGCTCCGACGCTATGAACTGCCGCACCCGCGCCGCTCTTTCCGCCGACGGCCAGCACTACACTCTGAACGGCGAAAAAATGTGGATCACAAACGCCGGCTTTGCCGACCTTTTCACCGTCTTCACCAAAGTCGATGGCCACGACAAACTGACCGCATTCCTGGTCGAGAGAACCTTCCCCGGCTTCTCCGTTGGCGCCGAGGAACACAAGATGGGCATCCGCGGCTCCTCCACCTGTCCCATCATCCTGAATGACTGCAAGGTTCCCGCGGAAAATCTGCTGGGCGAGATCGACAAAGGCCAAGTCATTGCCTTCAACATCCTCAACATCGGACGCTTCAAACTCGGCGCAATGTGCGTAGGTGGCGGCCGTGTCTCTCTGCAAAATGCCATCAGCTATGCCAAGCAGCGCAAAGCTTTCGGCAAGCCGATCGGCGATTTCGGCCTGGTGCGCGAAAAAATCGCCAATATGGCCATGCTGCTTTTCGTCGGAGAATCTCTTGTCTATCGCACAGTCGGAATGATGGATGTCGCGCTTGCCGAAGTCGACAAATCCGGCGCTGACGCCATCAAAGAAACCCGCAAAGCCATCGAGGAATACGCCGTCGAATGTTCCATCATCAAAGTGTGGGGATCCGAGATGGTGGATTACATTGTCGACGAAACTCTGCAGATCTACGCCGGCTACGGTTTCGTCGAAGAGTATCCCGCCGAGCGCGCCTATCGTGACGCCCGCATCAATCGCATCTTCGAAGGCACCAACGAAATCAACCGCCTCATCATTACCGGTTTCCTGCTGAAGCGGGCCATGAGCGGCCAACTGCCACTGATGCCCGCAATCAAAAAGCTGATGGACGAAGTTCTCTCCGGCCCGTCCGCCGCCGAAGATCTCGATGGCCCGCTCGCCGAAGAACGCAAGCTGGTCGGCCAGGCCAAGAAACTTGGCCTGTTCGCCTCCGGCGCAGCCACGCAGAAATACATGCAGGCCATTCAGGACCAACAGGAGATCATGGGTGCCATCGCCGACATGACCATCGAAAGTTACGCCATGGAATCCGCCGTCCTGCGCGCGCAGAAGATCGCCGAGACCAAAGGCGAAGCCGCCGCCGCGCTTCCCATCGCGATGACCCGCGTTTACCTCTCGCAAGCGATGGAGAAGATCGAGTCCGCTACAAAGAAAGTGATCGCCGCCGTCGCCGCGGGCGACATCCTGCGCACCCAACTCGCAATCCTGCGTCGACTCGCCAAGTACGAGCCTTTCAACACTATCGAACTTCGCCAGCAAATCGCGCAAAAGGTGATCGAGCGCGGCAAGTACACACTGGCCTAAGTACAACTCACGTTCAACCACAGATGCCGAGTCGCGCGGAGGATTCGCGCCCTCCGCTTCGCGTCATCGATTTATTTTCTTACTTCTATCTGATACAAATGTCCCGATGACAACCCGAATGCTGTGCCTGCTTGCACTGTACGCCCTCGTCCCGTCTGTTGCGGCGCAAGCCAGTCCTCCCGCTCAACAGGACTCAGCCACTTTCGATACGGACGGCACCGCCCACATCACGCGCATCGTGCCCATGCCCTCCACAATCAGCCCTGAAGCACAAAAATGGCTGGCGTCGCTCACGCAGAAGAAATCCGGCCCGGATACTCTAGCCGAACGCCGGACTCACACTGATGCCTGGCACGCGAAGGATTCCGCCGAGGCCCGCAAACTTTATCCCGTGAACGTCAAGGGAAAAATCATAGCCGGTGTCCGTACGGACGTCATTACTCCGCTCTCAACTCCCGCATCGAATCGCAATCGCGTGCTGATCAATCTCCACGGCGGCGGATTCAATTCCGACTCCGGCTCTCTCATCGAAGGAATTCCCATCGCGAATCTGGCGAAGATCGAAGTCGTTTCCGTCTACTATCGCCTGGCTCCCGAGAATCCTTTTCCCGCTGCGGTCGATGACGGAGTCGCGGTATACAAAGAGCTTTTGAAAACTTACAGGCCGCACGATATCGGAATCTTCGGAACCTCCGCCGGAGCCATCCTTACCGCTGAAGTTACAATTCGCCTCAAGCAATTAGGATTGCCGCTCCCCGGCGCACTCGGTATTTTTTCCGGACACGCCGATTTCAGCCAGGTCGGCGACTCCTGGCAACTCTTCACGCTCGATGGTTTTCCAGGCGATTTACAGCCCACGTATCCGGATCATCTTCCGGATGATGCCTACGTCGGAAAGACAAATCGCAAAGACCCAGTCTTGTCGCCCATTTTCGCTGACCTGCACGGCATGCCGGCTACTTTGCTGGTCACCAGTACGCGCGACATTCTGTTAAGCGGCGCGACGATTTTCCAGCGCGCCCTGCTTCGCGACGGCAATGACGCTCAACTCCTCGTCTTCGAAGGCTTGCCGCATGCTTTCTGGTATCACTTCGAGTTACCCGAAACCAAAGAAGCTCTCGAACTGATGGCAAAGTTCTTCGACGAGAAAATCGGCATGCACCAATGAACCAAAACGACTGACTCAAGAATGAATGGAGCGGCTACTCGCGGACTCACACTGCGCAATATCCGGGCCGCACAAGCGGGAGCGTGATATTTTAGTCTTTAGGAGTCAAGACATGCCTACTGGAACGTTTACAGCGGTGCTTCATAAGGAGCGCGACCTCTACGTGGCGGAATGCCCTGAAGTGGGCACTGTCAGTCAAGGTAAGAGCGTCGAAGAAGCGGTCGCCAATCTCAAGGAAGCAACTGAATTGTACATGGAAGAATTCCCGCCCGAAGGTTCCAGCCGTCCTCTGGTAACTGTATTCGAGGCGCATTATGCCTAGACTGCCCCGTGTTTCAGGGGCAGAAACAATTCGTGCTCTTGAGCGGCTGGCTTTGTTCAGGTCCGACAACGCGGCAGTCATGTTGTGCTAAAACGCGAGCGTACCAATAGCGTCGCCGGTTGCGTTGTTCCCCTGCACCCAGAATTGGCCATGGGCACACTCCGCGGAATTCTGAAGCAGGCGGGCGTCACCCGCGAAGAGTTCGTAGATAATCTCTGACATTCCTGGTTCGCGAATGCCGCTTGGATTTCTCGCTCGCACATGCCGCCGCTCTGATACAACTATCCCGATGACAACAAAACGCAGATGGATCGTCGCTATTTTCTTGGGGATCGTTACCGTTGTCGTGTCGCCCGCGCAAGAAAGTTCGTCCATCTCGCGCAACCTCGCCCGTCACTCCGCCCATGGGCTGGAATTCCTGGAACAAATTTGCCTGCAACGTCAGCGAAGACATGATCAAGAGCATGGCGGACGCGATGGTGAAGTCCGGCATGAAAGATGCCGGCTATGAATACGTCAACATCGACGACTGCTGGCAAGTCAGCCGCGACGCAAGCGGCAACATCGTCCCCGATCCGCAACGTTTTCCCCATGGCATGAAGGCCGTCGGCGACTACATTCACTCACTCGGACTAAAATTCGGCGTCTACTCTGACGCCGGTTCGAAAACCTGCGCCGGACGTCCCGGCGGCCTCGGCCACGAGTATCAGGACGCTTTGCAATATGCAGCCTGGGGCGTTGACTATCTGAAATACGATTGGTGCAACACCACTACTCAGGATGCAAAAGCTTCCTACGCCAACATTCGCGCCGCTCTCGACGCCTCCGGCCGCGCCATCGTGCTCAGCATCTGCGAATGGGGAACTGCCAAGCCCTGGCTTTGGGGAGAAGAAGTCGGCGGTAATTTGTGGCGCACCACCGGCGACATTAAAGACAGATGGGGCGGCCCGGAGAAATGGCCGGATGGAAGTTGCTGCTCGAATGGTGTTCTAGGGATTCTCGATCAGCAAGTTGGCCTGCAATCCTACGCCGGCCCCGGCCACTGGAACGATCCTGACATGCTCGAAGTCGGCAACGGCGGCATGACCGATACCGAATATCGCTCGCACTTCAGTCTCTGGGCAATTCTGGCCGCCCCGCTCATCGCGGGTAACGATCTGCGCGACATGCGTCCTGAGATCCACGACATTCTTACCAACAAAGAAGTCATCGCCGTCGATCAGGACTCCATGGGCCACGAAGGCGAGCTCGTCTGGAAAAAGGGTGATCTGGAAGTATGGTCGAAGCAATTGCAGGAGGGCGGCCGCGCAGTGATTTTATTAAACCGCGGGAGTGCGGAACAGGAAATCTCCGCGAGTTGGCAAAATCTTGGTTATCCCAGTCACATTTCCGCCTCAGTGCGCGATTTGTGGCAGCACAAAGATCTGGGGAAATTCACCGATAAATTTTCCGCGAGCGTGCCGTCGCACGCAGTCGTAATGGTGACGATCAGACCGTAGCACACGAGCGCCCTTTTTTAGTTCGGCCCTTTCATTTTGTCTTTCACGCTATGGGCCAGCTTCTCGATCTCTTCCGCCTTCCTCAATACATCAATTGAAAGCGTATTCTCGTTCGATTTATCTACAGAGGCTTTCAGCTCAGTCGCCAACTTAAGTAGCTTGTCGGTATCGGCCTTCAGCGCGGCCTGCCGCTCCAGGTTTGCCTTCTTCGCCATATCGCGTTCGATGCGCGCCCGATTTTCATCTTCGGTAGGCGGTGCCACGCTGTCATCGACCCTGGGCGGCGTCAATGGTCTCTGCGCATAGGTGGAAATCGTGAACAGTAAAACCAGCGAGAAACTCCACAGCATCTGTTTCGCTCGCACCGGATCCTCGAAAACGGACGCGAACCTTCTGCCCGTTCCTAAAGTATGGCCATTTTAGGCGGAGACAGCAACGGGAAATGCGCGAGCTAGAGGCTTAGTGAAAAATGGACCCTTGGGAAGCCTTGGCAGCGAAGGGACTGGAAGAATTCCTTCGTGAACCTTCGCGCCCTTTGTGGTACATGAACTGAAGATCGAGGGCATTACGATCGCGAGGCTGGGTCAAATTACAACGAACTCATATTCGACAAGAACTCGCCATTCGATTTCGTCTTGCTCAGCTTGTCAATCAACAACTCCATCGCTTCCACCGGCGAGAGCGGATTCAGCACCTTCCGCAGCACCCAGATTCTCGACAGATCCTCGCGCGGAATCAGCAATTCTTCCTTACGCGTGCCCGAACGTTGAATATCGATGGCCGGGAACACGCGCTTATCCACCAGTTTGCGCTCCAGAATGATTTCCGAATTACCAGTGCCCTTGAATTCTTCAAAGATCACGTCGTCCATGCGCGATCCGGTATCGATCAGCGCCGTAGCAATGATCGTCAGTGACCCGCCTTCTTCAATATTTCGCGCCGAGCCAAAGAATCGCTTCGGCCGCTGCAACGCGTTCGAATCCACGCCGCCGGAAAGCACTTTGCCGGAGGGCGGAACAATCGTGTTGTAAGCTCGCGCCAGCCGCGTAATCGAGTCCAGCAGAATCACCACATCGCGCTTGTGCTCGACCAGGCGTTTCGCCTTCTCGATCACCATTTCCGCAACTTGTACGTGGCGCGCCGCAGGCTCATCAAAAGTCGAAGAAATCACTTCGCCTTTTACCGACCGCTGCATGTCCGTAACTTCTTCCGGCCGCTCATCGATCAGCAACACCATCAACACCACTTCCGGATGGTTCGTTGTAATCGAGTTCGCCACATTCTGCAGCAGCATTGTCTTGCCGGCCCTGGGCGGGGAAACAATCAGCCCGCGTTGCCCCTTGCCGAGTGGCGTCAGCAAATCCATCACTCGCGCGCTGGAATTTTCCCGCGTCGTTTCCAGCTTTAGCCGCTCCTGCGGATACAGCGGCGTCAAATTATCGAACAGAATCTTATTGCGCGCTTCATCCGGCGATTCAAAATTCACCGCCTCGATCTTCACCAGCGCAAAATACTTTTCGCCCTCGTGCGGAGGCCGCACCTGCCCGCTGATCGTGTCGCCGGTTTTCAAATCAAACTTGCGAATCTGCGATGGCGACACATAAATGTCATCCGGACCCGGCAGATAGTTGTAGTCCGGCGAGCGCAGAAATCCGTAGCCGTCGGGCAGAATTTCCAGCACGCCTTCGGCAAAAATGTGGCCTTCTTTTTCACTCTGCGCCTGCAGGATTTTAAAGATGAGATCTTGCTTGCGCAGTCCACTGGCGCCGGGCAGTTCCAAGGTCCTTGCGATCTTGGTCAGCTCGGTAATGTTCTTTTCTTTCAGTTCAGCGATGGTCATGATTCACCTAAACCCGGCCACTCAAACGTGTTCGCTTAAGCTTTTCGGGAGATTTTCAAAGGAGGGTATTCAGGGAAGACAAAACACCGCGAGGCGGGAAGGCGGGGCTGTTTAAGCAGCCCGCCGTTGTGCCTCGGCAAAATTCTCCGGTTCCGACAATATTTCCTGCCGCTCCGCGCCTGCGATCCGGTCCAAAACTCCATTCATCGTTTCCTGGATTCTGGTGCTGGGCCGGTGGAACTTCCGCGTGGCCTTCGAGGCGAGCTGACAAAGCATATAACGATTCCGTAAGGTCTGTAAAGCGTCAAACACACGATCAGAGCGCATGTGTGCCTTTTCCCCTTCCTTATGAGTATGTGAGTAATCCCGCCTTCGCCTTTTCGCCGTAGAAACTTAGCAACGTCCCACGCTTTGCCAAGCCACTGA
Organism: uncultured Acidobacteriaceae bacterium; assembly: GCA_963724815.1. Taxonomy (GTDB): domain Bacteria; phylum Acidobacteriota; class Terriglobia; order Terriglobales; family Acidobacteriaceae; genus Sulfotelmatobacter. The sequence goes on along the minus strand of CAVRWS010000052.1, from coordinate 38,115 downwards.
TTCTACTGGGATTGTTAGGAGTTAGCGCAATTCCTACCTAGAATAGATGCGTGACCGGACCCCGAAGATGCTCACTTTTTCCTGATTTGGGCTTTCGGTCGAGGAACTTACAACTGACCAAAATGGCACCCGGATGTCCGTGGAACAACACAATGTACTCGGAATCCTCAAATCGGTCAATACATTTTACGTATCTTTACGGGTTCCTAAGGTCCTTCGGGAACTTCAATGGGACTCCAGCACTAGCGCCGCCTGCGCCAACTCAACAACATCCCGAGCCCGACGCCAACCAGAACCGCTCCACCCAACCTCTTGCGATCGGTAATCGGAACGAAACGGGTTTCCTTCTCCGTAATGTCGATGACTCCAATGGGAGTCGCCAGAACTCCGCCGCCACCGCCGCCGCCTTCCCCTCGCGCGCTGGTATTCCCCACTCCACCGGTCCCCGCCCCGGCGCCATAGGCGTACATTACTTTCGCCACAGGGATCACGGTTTTTCCTTGCGCCAAAATCGGCTCGCCATAAACAGCCTTCACACTCGCTTGGCTAAGAACCCCGTCTTTTAAGATTTGCAAAATTCCCAGGCTGCTCATACTCCGAACTCCTTGTGATCCTCAATTCTTGAACTTCTCGCCATCAAATCGTTTTCCACGCGGCGCCGCTAGCGGCCCAATGCAGTCTTCACAATTTTCACTGCGCCTTCCGGATCGGCAACTTCGACGATTAACTCGTTGTATCTTTCATCCTTCAGCTCAATCACTACCGTGTTTTCCGGACTGTGAACATCCCAAAAAATTCGCTTGCCATCCTGATAAAAGGTTCCAGCCGTAATCACTCCAGGAAGGTTAGTGCCCGGCATTCTCAGCCCGTGCCACCAACCATGCGCGATAGCCGGGTCCGCTCTGATCTGGGTGACGTGCGCCAAGGGAATTTCCAGCGAACTCTTCAGCGCCCAGAGCTTGTCGGCTCCCCGTACATCCAGCACCAGCCGGTCGCCAGAAATGGACAAATCCACCATATCTTCGTTATCTTAGCCCCTCTTCGCTCGAACCGCCTCTATGCTCTTCTTCACTGATAAGTGAAAGTCAAATTGTCGAGGTAGACGTTATACGAATCCTGTTTCGAATTTCCATCCATCTGATAATTGATCGTAAGCCCGTACCAGCCCGGAGTGGAACCATGCGGAAACGTCCAATTCAGCGCGTGCGTCGCTCCGTTCAGCGTGATCGATTGATACACCAGATCGTTATTCGAAGTCCGCTGCACCTGGATCGTCAAATGATTCCAGGAATTGCTGTTCGGGTAGCAGGGAATCCCCGTCGGCACCCAGCGCACATTCTGATTATCCCAAACGTCCCATTCATTGCCGGTCGCGATCCGGCACTCGTGACCGAAGATGAAACTCATGTTGCCGAAAAACTGATTGATATCGAATTCCAGCGCCTGCGACAGCCCCAGGTTATCTCCATAAAAATAAACGTCGTAGGTGAAGTTGTGCAACGAGGGAACTACAGTCTGATTCCCATCCGGCATTCCCTGCGACGACCCCGGCCCGATCAAATGGTTGTTCCACAAAGCGTCAGAGAACGGAACACTTCCGCCAACATAGTATTCAGTAGCCTGCCCGCTGAGAGAAGGAGACGAGACGCCCTGAGTCATGGAAAACGAAATGCCGTCGCACGGCGAAGGCGAACAGTCGACATAGCTCGGCCACTGCTGCCCATATTGTCCCCAGCCACCACTATGCTGCAAACTGGTGAACGATTTCCCCTCACTTTGCCCGTTGGAAGTCGTCGTCGGAGGGTTCGACGGAGAGTTCGTTGTCCCCGCATTTGCCACAGTCATCTGTAACGCCTGCTGCTTCGATGCTCCCGCGGCATCCGAAACCGAAACTGAAAAACTAAAACTTCCGCTCGCCGAGGGAGTCCCGGAAAACACACCTGTATTGTCGGCGATCTGCACCCCCGGCGGCAGTTGGCCGGAAGTCACGGAAAAAGAATAAGGCGCCGTGCCGCCCGTTACTGCCAAACTCCCCGCATAAGCCGAACCTACCGTCCCCGCCGGCAGCGTCGCGGAGATCGTCAGGTTCTCCACATTGCCGGCTGGAGTGGCCGCATTGTTCGCCGCTGTAGCATGAGTCGCCGAACATCCACTGCCTGAGATCATCGTCAAGAACAAGCAAAGCAAAACCAGGAAAGAGAAAGAAGTGAGTCGGGCCGATCGATCCCAGCGAAATGCGCTTCCATGCGCAAAAAGTTCTTGCACAACGTCACGTAAACAGTAAAACATCGACAACCTCGCAAAGGGGATTAAACGGACGCTTAGCGGGAGAATCCGCGATTTGGAAATCTGGCTGGGACAGCCCGCCAGATAACCAGCGGCCAGAAGAGGTGCCCGGACTTTCCGCACCCCGTACTTGCAGACGTTCTACTGCGGCGCTACTTCACTTCCCGCAGACGCAAATCGGGTTCAACGATCACACGCTACTGGATTGAAATGCAGGAGGTACAGTGGCCACAGTATAGCTTTCCGAGTGGGCGATTTTCAAATAAATGTGAAATATTTTTTCTTCAATTCGCCATGAAATCCCGCGCCCAGCGCCGCATCCCGACTGCACCCTCATCAGAAGGGGGTGCCCCATCTTTCGCGTCTTTTGCGAAAGATGGGAATTACGAACCCCAGCAGCATTGGCTTTGACGTTGACGTTGCCCGTGTGGAACGGACACTCCTGTCCGTTTGCCTTTGACGTTGGTCTGCCGTTGATCTTGACGTGGCTCTCGATCCCGCGAATCGCCCCAACCGCCCGCACAACCGTGGAAGAGCGGCGCTTTCAGCGCCGCGTAAAGCCCCCTACTCCTTCACCCCCAACTGCCAAAACAAAAACGAATAAACGTCCGTAAACTCCTCAATCTGCTTCGTCACCGGTTTCCCCGCACCGTGCCCCGCCTTCGTTTCAATCCGCAACAAAATAGGACGCGTCCTGCTCTTCCCGTTCTCCGCTTCATCCTGCATGAGCGCCGCCATCTTCTTCGCGTGCATCGGATCGACGCGCGTGTCCGTATCCGCCGTCATAAATAAAACCGCCGGATATTCCGTCCCCGCCTTCACGTGGTGATACGGCGAATAAGCGTAGAGCCACTTGAACTGCTCCGGATTATCCGAACTCCCGTACTCCGGAATCCACAACTTGGCAATTTGAAAATACTGATAGCGCAGCATGTCGAGCAGCGGCACCTGGCACACCACCGCGCGAAATAAATCCGGCCTCTGCGTGATCATCGCTCCCATGAGCAGCCCGCCATTCGACCCGCCTTGAATCGCCAGATGATCCTTGTCCGTATATTTTTCCGCGATCAGATGTTCCGCGCCGGCGATCATGTCGTCAAAAACATTCTGCTTTTTGTCGAGCATCCCGGCCCGGTGCCAGTCCTCGCCAAACTCCGCCCCGCCGCGCAAATTCGCGACAGCATAAATTCCGCCATGCTCCATCCACAAATAAGCCGTGCGGCTGAACGAGGGCAACATGCTGATGTTGAATCCGCCATAACCCGTAAGCAGCGTGGGATTGTGCCCATCTTTTTTCAATCCCTTCCTGTAGACAACAAACATCGGAACCTTCGTCCCATCCTTCGAGTGGTACCACTCCTGCTGCACTTCATAAGCCGAAGGATCAATCGAAGGCGCATCCACCTTTGCCCACACGGACGCCCAACCAGTTTTCAAATCGTACCGGTAAACGGTAGGCGGAACCGTGAACGAAACAAACCCGTAAAAAATCTCGTCATGATTCCATTTTCCTTCCGACCCAAAAACCGTCCCCAGCGCGGGAAGATGGATATCGCTGATCACTTTTCCTTCGAGATCGAAAAGCCGCAACTGCGAGCTGGCATTCTGTTCATATTGCGCAAATATTTTTCCACCCCACAGCGCCGCACCCTGCAACACTGCTTCCGTTTGCGGAATGATTTCTGTCCAGTCGTCGCGCTCATAGTTACCGGCTTCGGCCATAAACATGCGGTAACGCGGAGCATCTTCATTGGTGACGATGTAGAGTCTTCCGTTGTAAACCGACCCGCTATAGAGAAAGTTCTTTCCCGTGGTGATGCGCGTGGGTGGAGTACCCGCTTTCAGATCCATTAAGAACAGTTCGGTCTTGGCCCAACCCTGCGACACGCTGATCAACAGCAAGCGCCCATCGTTGTCGAGACTCACGCTGGGCCAATCTTCCGGATCTCGGCCCTCGCCAAAAATCGGCGTATCGGTTTCCGGATCGGTTCCCAGGTCGTGATAGAACACATGCCGGTTGTACATCTCTTGTCCCTCTGGCACGTCGCCCTTCTTCGGATATCGCGTATAAAAAAATCCCGAGTTGTCGTGCATCCACGCAATGCTGCATGCTCGCGTTCGCTCGATCGTATCGGGCAGCAGCTTGCCCGTTTTGGTTTCAAGAATGTGCAGCGTGCTCATCTCCGACCCGCTCGGCGAAGTTCCATAGGCTAAATATCTTCCATTCTCCGAAGCGTGATACCAATCAAGCGCAATGGTTCCATCCGCCGCCAGTTGATTCGGATCCAGCAGCACCCGATCTTTTCCCTCCACCCCTTCCCGCACATAAAGCACCGGCTGGTTCTGCATTCCCTCGCGCCGCGTGTAGAAATAATATTTCCCGCCAATCTCCGGCTGGGTAATGCTGCCGATGCTTAACAACTCCGTCAAACGTTTATGAATCGCATCGCGCCCCGGCAGCGGATCGAGCACGCTCTGCGTGTACGCCATCTCCTCCGCCACCCACTTCTGCGTATCCGGAGAGTTCCCATCTTCCAGCCACCGGTAGTTATCAACAATCTTCACTCCATGTATCGTCTCTTCCAGAGGACGCTTCTCTGTCTTCGGCGGACCCGCAGGCAATGTCGGCTTAGCATCATCCCCGGCATAAACCAAGGCGGCAAAAACCATCAAAGAAAAGATAGAAGCAGCAATCAAAATCACCCGCACCCCCACACTCATACCTGCCCCCGCACCTATGCCAGCCTCGTAAACATTCAGCCTACCAAAATCCAAACCACGCGAAGAGTTTTCACCCGCGCCCCCCGAATGTTATGATGAACCAGCGAACAGCGCTCGCGCAGCGCGCGCTCTGTTTCCAACACTCCTCAGTAGCTCAATGGCAGAGCATTCGGCTGTTAACCGAAGGGTTGTAGGTTCGAATCCTACCTGAGGAGCCATTCTGTTGTGCTTGCAAATCCAGGCGATTTCCATTGGCAGTATCAAGGTTAAGACACAACCGGTTGCCGCTTCGGGTTGACCGCTAAGCGTCTTTTCCTAGATGATTGTGGCGCATGGACGTTGAACGCATCATTGACGATATTGAACAGCTCCAGGAAATGTTCGAAGCGCCGGACATCAGACCGCTCAGCGCCAGCGACATCTCTGCGGCAAATCGAAGGCACGATGAAACGCTCGCGCACAGCCCGTGGTTTCGCTTGTGGCAGCGGTATGGCGTCTGTTGCCGAACCGAGTCTCCAACACTCCGACTGCCGCAAACGGAGAGCTAATTTTTATCCAGACTTGAGAGATGCCGAAGAAGAAAACTGCCGGCGTGCCGCCGAAACTCACCGAGGCTGAACAAGACCTGCTGTCGCACATGGAAGACGGATACCAGCTTGAAACTGATTCGCTCGGCGGCAACCCGGTTTTGCGGCACTTGAAAGATAATGAAGAAATGCGCCCTCTGTCTGCCAATCGAAATACGGTCAAGGCGATGGAACAACGCGGACTCATCAGCCCCGGAAAAGGTCATGACCCGCTCACTCTCGCGTGGCGGATAAAAAAGAAAATGAAGTAAGTCTCGCTGGGCGGCCGCTGAGGAATCGTTTGGCCGGGCAAGAATCAGGGGCCATGATGCGATTGGAATATCCCCTGAGTTAGCTACGCTGACTCGAACTCGAGAGTTCGTGTCAGGGTTTGATCGCAGAAAAGCGAAGGCGGGTGTAATCCGCTGTCCAATTCCCATTTGCAGCACAGAGAACAGGCTTGAGCAGCGCCGTAACGTCATCGAGAAAGCTATCTCGTTCCTCACATTGCAGCGCAGAGCAGAAAGGATTGGCAAATGTGTCCAGCCATCCGCGCATTCCAGTTGGCAGTGGGGTGGGGCGCGGAATCAGTCGTACACTTTGCGGCACAAAGCCAGCCCGCCGCAGCCGCAAGTCATAGTCTTCGACTGTCGGGAAGTACCAGGGAATTAACGCAGCCGCGTCTCTGACACCACGGCGCTCCAGCGTCGCCACTAACGCGACGGTAATCGCGCCCACGCATGCATGCCCGCCCAACTCACCCACGAACCTTCCTCCGACCTTGAGGGCGCGGAAGGCGCCTGCAATCGGCGCATCCGGATCGTCCTTGATCCAGTGCAGCGCCGCGTTGGAGAACGCCGCATCGAATTCGTTCTCAAAGACCAGTGCACGGGCATCCATTACACTTGCATCAATCCCGCGCTGACGAGCCGCAGCAATCATTTCCGGAGAATTATCGATACCCACCACCTGCGCACCCAGAGCAACCAACTTTTGGGTGAGTACTCCATCGCCGCAACCCAAATCGAGGATGCGCTCGCCGGAATGCGGCTGGAGCAAATCGAGCACGGGTTGGCCGAGCGCAGGCACGAAATCTGCGTTTACCGCATAGGCGTCTGGATTCCAACGCTGTGAAGATGCTGATGGGGAGGACAAAGCCACGGGAAAACTCCTTCTTCTAGGATAGGGTATCAAGGAGACGGTCGCCCGAGTCACTGGCCCACATCCGCCCCTTTATTCGCAAAATACTTAGTTCATGTCGTGCAAACCTCAGTAATGTCGAACCGGAGCGATACTGCTGCTTTTGGATGCGAATTCTTGTAGAAAATTCCATAGAAAGAAACATCGCACGGGAAAAAGACTCGCGCGTGCGTCCGCTCCACGCCGGGGTTTGCTGTGGCACCTTCCCGGAGCTTTCCTTTAACCCAAGAGGGTGCAATGAAAAAGGTGGTAATCATAGTAATCGTTTTATCTGCGTCTTTGCTGGCGTGGAAACATCGTACTGATATGCGCGATAGTGAAATCCGGGTCACGAAAATCGAACTGCTGGCGGACCATGATCCGCAGATCGACCCGCAGGCATGTTGGATTACGGCTACGGGATGGCAGGGGCACGCTCACGTCGAATATAAGGCGGTGAATTGGAACGGAAGCTGTCCTGAGATCGAATCTATCGTCGTCAACCACGATGGCTTGTTGGTCAGAAAAGGCGATCTGGCTTTCGCTTCGGGCGACGCTTCCTTCTGGTCAGCGACGGTGCAGTCGGAGCGCGTCATTCAGTGAAACGATTCGATTCAAGTAGTGAAACGATTCGAGCATGTGAGGCGGTTCACGGAAAATCAGCCCAACATCAACCATACAGCGCAGCCACTTCGTATTCCGCTTTTAGCGCCGCAATATTATACTTGGCAGATGAGCAAGCACCTCGAATCGCTGTACCAGAATCTTCTGCACGGCAAGCTACCCCATAATCTAAGTTGGAGCGAAGCTGTAGAACTGGTCGAGCATCTGGGGGGCGATGTCCAACCGCATGAGGGCGATGAATTTGTGTTCCGCGTGGGCAGCCAACGGGTGTTTTTCAAGCGGCCGAGCACCCACGATCTTGGCGTAGAGGAAGTTTCCCGGCTGCGTAAGCTCCTGAAAGAAGCGGGACCATCTGTGGCTAAATCAGGTACGCATGTAGCAGAACCGTCCCCGCTCAGCCGGATGATTGTGGTCATCGACCACCACGCCGCCCATGTTTACCAGGATTTGGGAGGAAGCCGTCCGGCGGATGAGCATACGGTGCAACCTTACGATCCGTACAATTTCCATCATCACCTGATTCATCGAAAGGAAGCTCACTACCGAGGCGAGCGCGTACCCGAAGAGGATTCGTTTTATGAGGAGATCGCGAAAGATATCACTCCGGCGCAAGAGATCGTCCTCATTGGTCACGCCACTGGAAAAAGCAACGCCGCCGACTTCCTGAAAGAATATTTGAAGACCCATCATCCCGAAATTTCTCGACGGGTGGTCGCTATCGAAAGCGCAGACCTCTCGGCGGTGACCGAGCCGGAAATTGAGGCTCTGGCAAAGCGGCACATGATTGCAGCCGCCTGATTGCGTGGTTCGTAACCGCGATGAAATCTCGGTAAGGCTTTTCAATAACAAGCGCCGGCATCTGCTCTCTGCGAGATTCTAAGCGGCCTCAGAACATGGGGCGCCAATTAAGTCCTGTCGGAGGCGCTCCATTTGTGCAGCCGCTTCCTTCATCTGCTCGGCATATTCGTGCCCTTGCCGTGGAAGAAATGCTCCGTAATTTTCCAGCAGCAATCCTGAAATCGTATTGATGGCAGTGATGTCGGACCGTGCCTGGCCGGAAAGGGCAGAGGTTAGCCTTTGTAGCTGTAAATCGCGCATCGCCAGCTCTTCTCTGCTGCTAACAGCTTCTTCTTCGAGCAGTCGGCCATGCCGCCTCATCAGACCGAACAAACAGGCTGCGATGAGAAGCATGCCCAAATTAGAAGCAATGCTGACCCGCAGGAATTTTTTCAGAGTGGCAGATTTCTCGCCGTCAAGTTTGGCGAAATTGGCGCTTTCCGACAACGCCAGCGAGGACACAATACGGCGAATCTGATCCATGTATTCGTTGCCTTCGTTCGTATAGATAACCCTGAAAGACCGCAGGCGGTACCCTTGTTGGCGCAAATTAATCGTGCGCTCCATCTCAGCCCGCTTTGAAGTAGCCAAAGATTCCAATTGCGACTCCAGAGATTGTTCGGGCACTCTCCGCCGCGCCAGTCCTGTACGAAGGGCGACAAAATCGGTTGCGATCCTAGCCTTCGCCTGGGAGTAGGGTTGCAGGTACGTCGCGTCTCCGCTTAGCAGAAATCCGCGCTGACCTGTTTCCATATCGGTCAAATCGTTCAAGACGCCGGAGAGTTCCGCTTGGATCGCGGCACTTTCCATTGTGAGCGCGGCAATTTTCTGCATCCCTTTTAAGTGGCTGACGGCAAGATAAGCATTCCATGCCATGAGTGCGAGGAGCGTGGGCATTCCTATTTGCAGTACAAGTTTTCGAATCATCGAAGTGCGCCCCCTTCAGGCAAGGTTCAAAACACCCGCAGTCGTGATTCGACTGGCTTTGCAAATCTCTTTCGCAACCTTGACCGCTGCATTGCTGCCGTGGGTCGGTTGCTCCGCTGACATCACCGAGCTGGCAGCCAGCGTGAAAAGCACAGCATCTTCCTGATTGTCGAAATAGAGGATCACTTGATTCGCTGCCATGTGCATATCTCCTGCTGATAGTTCTTAGGGGATCATAGGCTGATTCAGCGCAGGAGCAACGTTATCTGTTTTGGTGCACCCACGATTTAAATTTTCGTTCCGCAGATGAGCGGCGGGAATGATTCAGTTGTTCTGACGAGGATGATCTAGACGTTGATGACCGGGAGATGGTTATGGATTTCGTGGAACCAATGACTCCAAAGGAGGAATCGAGACGGACGTGGTAAAGGCATGCTCCGGCGGCTGGCTTCCGTCTTGATTGGCTTTTGCGAGAATCTCCATCGCTTGGCCGGTAAGCGGTGGAATGTGGATGGTCGCCGTGAGCCATTTTTCGCGTACCCAGGCTTGGCCCGTGGCCGGCTGACCATCACATCCCGTAAACGATAAACTCAGCCATCGCGACCGCTCGGCCGCGTGGGTAATCTCCTGAAAAGCTTTGTGAGCCCCCAGGGCCATCGAGTCATCCTGTGCGCCGACTAGGTTAATTGACGCGCTTTGTGAGGTGGCCATTTTCAGCCAGGAACGCACCGCCCGCAAGGCACTTTCCTCTGTCCAGTGTGCCTTCAGCATCTTGACTTCGATGTTCGACGGCTTCGTCTCCAGCATTCCGGACTCGCGTTCCTGAGCCGAGGAACTCTGCGAAGGTCCTTCAATGTACAAAACAGAGCCGCCCCGGGGCAACAATGCGGCGAATTGTCTGCCTTGAATGCGTCCGATTTCGAGGTGATTGGAACTAAGAGCAAACATGGGGGCGGTTGCTGCCTTGCGGAGATCCGACAAGTAATCCGGCCTCCGGTTCAGGACCGCCCAACCGATTCCTGCAGAACAGGCGGCGCGGGCTACCTGCGGAAGAGCCGTGCCTCCAAACGGCTCTACGATAATCGCATCGGGTCGGGACTCAACTCGATTCTGGATTGCCTTCAGGAGTTGCGTGCTCTGATTCACGGCGTCGTTATCGGCGAACACGATCTCCACGTCGCTCCCTAGTTTGTTCGCGGTCGCTTCCGCGGTCTGGGCTTGTGCCATTTGGAAGTCGTTCTCGCGAGTGTGAAGAGACACCAGGAATCGGAGCTTTTTCATCATTCCGCAAGTGTACCTGTACTCACGGATACACGAAATGCTTCGGACGACTCTGGGAGAGGGATGGGATCTACCGCCTGTTGCTTGCATTTGTGCAGAATTGCGTCCAATGCCGAGGAAATTGGGGTGTTCAGAGAGAGCCTCGTACTTTTAAACATTGTGGCAGAGAATTCTCAATCGCTCGGCGGCGAATTCTGGAGTTATGTCGCGTTGAGGAGTGCCGAGCAGTTCGAAGCCGACCATGAATTTTCGTATGCTGGCGGATCGCAAGAGCGGCGGGAAAAAATGGGCGTGCAGATGCCATTCCTCGTGAGGGTGACCATCGGTTGGTTTCTGATGGAATCCCATGGAGTACGGAAAGGGCGTATCGAATAAGCGGTCATAACAGGAAGTGAGCTTCCGCAATACGTCGGCGAGTTGTTGGTTTTGTGCGACCGTTAACCTGGAAAGATCTGCCAGGTGCTCGCGGGGCAGAATTAAAGTCTCGAAGGGCCAGACCGCCCAGAAGGGAACGAGGACGACGAAGTGTTCGTTCTTGAATATCAGGCGCTCGCCGGAGGATTTCTCGATGCGCAAATATTCGCAGAGCAGGCATTGCTGGTGCGATTGCAGGTAATTGCGTTGCGAAGTTTGTTCCTTCGCTGGCTCATTGGGAAGGGAACTGGTTCCCCAAATCTGACAGTGAGGATGAGGATTGCTGGCGCCCATCATGGCGCCACGGTTCTCGAAAATCTGAACGTAGTTGATGAAGTCGCGGCCTCCGAGATCGGCGAATTGCTCGCGCCACATTTCGATGACTGCGACGATTTCTTTTTGGTTCATCCCGGCCAGGGTCAGATCGTGGCGGGGAGAAAAGCATCCGACGCGGCAGATGCCTGGTTCCGGCTGAGAAACGATCATCTGGCGCTGCTGAGTGTGTGTTTTTACCGCATCGGGACGAAGAGCGGGATAATCGTTATCGAAGACGAAGACGGAGGAATACGTGGGATTGCGCTGGCCGCCGGCACGGGTGTTGCCCGGACAAAGATAACAGTCTGGATCGTAAGTCGGCTCGGGGCGCTGTGATGCGGTTTCGACTTGACCTTGCCAGGGACGTTGCGCGCGATTCGGCGAGACCAGGACCCATTCGCCGGTGAGGATATTCAGGCGGCGATGAGAGGAGTCGGTAGAGGGAGATATTATCTCGGTCACGAGTTAAATCTTTTCTGGGCGACGTTAAGTTGATAAAAAACCTTCCGCACGCATGATGCGACCACGGGGGCTAAAGCCCACATTTGTGTTGCGGTTGACGCGGCGCTGAAGCGCCGCTCTTCCACGGTTGTGCGAGCGTTCGGTGGTTGCTTCATTCTATTCAATCGCTGGACCGGCGCCGGGTGCGGCGTGCGTAATATAAACTTCTGGACGAATTTGAGTCGCGTGCTGATAGGCGTTAATGATTCGTTCACGGAATTGGCGAGCTTGGCTCGATTCCACCAGATTGATCGTACAGCCGCCAAAGCCGCCGCCGGTCATGCGGGCCCCAAAAACTCCCGGAATTTCTTGAGCCAGTTCGACCGTCGTGTCCAGTTCGGAGCAACTGACTTCGAAATCATCTTTAAGGCTGCGATGTGATTCGTACATCAGTTGGCCGAAGCGCCTAAGGTCGCTGGATTCGAGAGCGTGGGAAGCAGCGAGGACGCGCGCATTCTCTGTGACCACGTGTCTGCACCGCCGGAATAATACATCTGAGAGTCCGCTGCCGAGCTGACGCAAATCATCTTCGGTGACATCGCGCAATGCGCGCACGGTTTTTCGATGCTGAGCGAAATAGCGAACACCGGCTTCACATTCCGCGCGGCGGACGTTGTACTCACCGTGCGCAACAGAATGCTTCACCATGGTGTTGCAGATTACCAGGCTGACGTTTTCCGGCATGGGGATAAAACGAAGGGCAAGAGAGCGACAGTCCAGCAGCAATGCGTTTCCGGCGCGGCCGTGCAGCGAAGCGAATTGATCCATGATGCCGCAGCGGGAGCCGACGAATTCATTCTCCGCACGCTGGCAAAGCTTTGTGATTGCGGTGGAGTCCATGGACCGCTTCGAAAAACTAAGGAGAGCGAGGGCTGTGGCGACCTCCAGAGCTGCGGAGGAGCTCAATCCGGCGCCGATAGGGACTTTTCCATCAATCAGAAGATGCGCGCCGGGAATGGCGAAGCCTGCGCGTTGCAGCTGAATCAGAACGCCGCGTACGTAATCGGTCCAGTTGTGCGCGGGCTGAAGTTTCGCTTCGTGAACCGGGAACGTTGCGGCTTCGGGATCCTGGAGCGACTGGACCGCTATATCTCCGCTATTGGTTTTCGCGCAGGCCACGAAAGTGTCGAAGGCGATCGCGGCGGGCATTACGTAGCCGTCGTTGTAGTCGGTGTGTTCACCGATCAGGTTAACGCGGCCTGGGGCTCGGAAGATGGTGCAGGGAGTGCCGAAACGTTTTTCGAATTCAGATCGGAGATTTTCGGCGGGCATCGATCTTATCAAAACATATTCATTATATGAGGAGTGGTGTGATTAAATCTGATGTCGTCCCTGAGGGGCTGGTTCCGAAATCTCACTCCCTCCTGGTACGGTGAAAGAGGGGTTCGCGACAACCCTCATCGAGGATGGGCTCATCTGAGTGGTGAGGCAGGGCCTGGTCGCAAGAACGTTCTCGATATTTGCCGGCGCTGGGACGGGGAACGGCGCATCTCAGCGGCTAAAGCCGCACGCCTTCGGATGGGCATTTCGGCACGAGTGAACTCGTGCCCTTCCCGATTGTAGTGCGTGCGATCGCAGTGCTTGCGGTCGTGGCCTGAAGAGGTTGTCACGCATGAGTTGCGCAGTCACAGGGCAGGTACGGTCGTCACAGGAAAGGAGCATCACGATGAAAGCTGTTACTGGAGTATTTCGTTCGGCAGCGGATGCAAAACGTGCGAGCCAGCAGTTGCGCTCCATTGGGGTGCGGGAAGAGCGGATTACTTTGTTAACTCCGGGAAGCGACCAGGCGAGCTTGCAATCCGTGCCTACGATTGCGGCTGAACAACCGGGAATGGGCAAGGCGATCGGAGCATTGGTGGGCGGAGCGGCGGGATTATCCGCGGGTCCGCTAGTGGTGGCGGCTCTGATACCGGGAGTGGGACCAATCACAGCGATTGGCTTGTTGGCCGGGGCATTTGCGGGCGTGGCCGGAGCTGGGATCGGCGCGGCGGCAGGGGGAAAAGCGGAAAATGTTATGAGCGATGGACTGCCGGAGGACGAGGTGTTTATTTACGAGGATGCATTGCGCAAGCAGCGGAGTGTGCTGATCGTGATGGCAGAGGATGAAGCGCAAGCTGCGCTAGTTCGCGAGTTGTTGAAGGCCGAAGGTGCGGAAGAGATCGATGCGGCGCGGGAACAATGGTGGGTGGGCTTGCGAGCGATCGAGCAGGAACATTATTCCTCGGACGGAAGGAAATTTGATGAGAATGAAAAGTTTTATCGCATGGGATTCGAAGCGGCACTGCACGCGCGCACGCGCTGCAAAGAATACGACCAGGTGATGGGGGAGATGACGGCTAAGATCGAAGACCTGGAGCGTCGGTATCCGGGCGCGAAGCTGGACGAACCGTTTCGCAGCGGGTACGAGCGGGGGCGCGACTACTATCAGCAGTTGTGTGATAAGCGTAAAGCAGCCTAAAGCCGGTTTTTGTCGCGGGTTTTGTCTGAGCGTTATGGTTTTTGTTTCTCCGGTTCCCTTTTCTCGGATTGTCTGGGCGACGCTTTTTCGATCGGCCCCTCGGTTCCCGCGGAAGGTTTCGCGGAAGCGGCGCCCGCGAGCTTTTTTGCTTCCGCGACTGCGGCAGGCTTCGCAACTTCCGGGTCAGCATCCTTAGGGGTGTATTGCACGATGAGAGAGACGCGGCGGTTGGAGGGGTCGAGCGGATCTAGAGGTTTACGCAAGCGCTGATCGGCGAATCCACGTACCTGCGTGATCTGGCCCGGGCCAATTCCGTTGGCTTGCATCAGGCGGCGCGCGGCATTAGCGCGATCGGTGGAGAGTTCCCAGTTGCTGTAATTTCCCGCGGTGGCATAAGGCTTGGAATCGGTGTGGCCTTCGAGGGAAATCTTGTTGGGGAGCTTGCTGAGTTCCTGGGCGAGGGTAATGAGCAGATCGCGTCCATCGGCGTTTAGTTTAGGACTGCCGCTGTCGAAGAAAGTGCCGGAAGCGGATTCCATGAGTTCGATGCGCAAGCCTTCGCTCGTAATGGTCATTTCTACGTGGCTCTTGAGTTTTTCGAAGTCATTCATTTCACGAATTTTTTGCTCGAGCTGATCTTTCAGCTTGGGCATGTCATCTTTTGAGAGAATAAAATTCTCGCCTGCCCCGACGTTGATCGTCCCCTTTTTTTCGGCCGTGCCGCTGGGATCGCGGAAGTAGCCGCCAACGGCTTCCTGCACGGGTTTGCTGCTGCTGAGCAGCCAGAGGACGATGAAGAGCGACATCATCGCCGTAACGAAATCAGCGTAGGCGACCTTCCACGCGCCACCGTGATGGCCGCCGTGGCCGCCTTTTTTCTTAATGATGATGATGGGACGGCTTTTGTCCATTGAATGGTGAACTCTTTCTAGCCGCCAGCCGCGGCAGCTGCGGCTTCGGGCGCGGCGGCTTCGCCGCCTCGGTTGCGGCAAGCTGCTTCCAATTCTTTGAATGAAGGACGGACGTGGCCGGGGACAGCGCGGCGTGCTACTTCCACCGCCATGATGGGGGCGGTGCCTTTCAAAAACGAAACCATCAAAACGCGCAAGACGTAGAGGTAGGCATGTTCATCGGCGGCAACTTTCACCATGTTGGCCGCAATGGGACCAACCAAGCCGTAGCACAGAAGAATTCCGAGGAATGTGCCTACGAGAGCGGCGGCAACTTTCTTGCCGATTTCTTCGGGAGGGCCTCCCATGGCGCTCATAGTGATCACGATGCCAAGCACGGCAGCGACGATGCCGAGACCGGGCAATGAATCGGCTACGCTGGAAAGCGCGGCGGTGGGCTGCTCGGCGTCATGGTGATGAACCTCAAGATCGAGATCGAGTGTGCTGTCGAGATCGAAAGCGTCGACGCCGGTGATGGCCATGCGAAGCGAATCGCAGACAAAGTCGCGGATGTGATGATTTTTGAAAAGAGCGGGACCTTTGGAAAAAATCGGACTCTTGTCAGGCTCTTCCACATCGTTTTCAAGGGACATGAGGCCATCTTTGCGGGCCTTATTGAGCAGGTCGTACATCATTTTCAGGGAATCCACATAGGCTTGTTTGGTGAATTTGGAACCGCCGAAGACTCCGCCGATGCCTCCGGCAATCTGTTTGAGAATGTGAAGCGGATTGGCGATGAGGATGGTGCCAATGGCAGCGCCGCCGATGGTGACGAGCTCGGCGGGCTGGAGGAGCACGCGGAGATTTCCGTGCTCCATGAGATAGCCGCCGACTACGCAACCGAAGACAACGACGATGCCGATAATTGCAAACATGTTTTAAGCCGCTTAACCTGTCGACGATGAGGTACCGGCGGCGGCGCCAGAGGCTCCGCCGCGATTCTGCTGAAGCGATTCCTGGGCGCGGCGCAAGAGCGAGTCGACGTCATCGCCGGGCAACGCCTCGGTGCTTCCGACCAAAACTGCCACAGACAATTCCTCTCCCCACCACTCGATGGTGGCACGAAGCGTCATCTTCAAAATGCGCTGACATACGGCTTGCAGCGCCGCGTCGTCGCACCCGGCCAGGATCACTAGAAAACGGTCTTCGCTCCAGCGGCCGACGAAGTCGGTGGGCCATATCGTGTTGCGCAAGGTGCGAGCCAGAACGCGGAGAATCGAAGCCGTTGCCTCCTGCCCGTAGCGGGCGCTAAATTGCCTGAGTTCAGGCACCTCCACACAAAGCACGCCGAAGGGGATATGAAGTTCGGTAAATGTGCCGAGCATTTCGCGCAGGTGCGACTGCATCATGGCGTGGTTGGGCAATTCGGTGGCGTAGTCGAGGCAGCCGCGTTCTTTCATGCTGCGATCGTTGGGACTGGGACCCTGCACGGCGAATTCGTTTTGAAAAGTCTGGATGATGCCAATGATCGAACCATGTTTATCGCGCAGAGGGATGGCCCAGATGTGAACGGGAGTCCAATAGCCGGAACGGTGATGAATGGAACTCATGGCTTCGGCGGGTTTGCCGCCGTGCAACGCGGCTGCCATGGGACAACTTCCGGCGCACATTTCACAACTATTGAGATTGCAATGGAGAAGGATATTTTCCGCGCAGGCGTGGCCGAGGACATCGATGCGGGCAAAGCCGGTTATTTTTTCGGCGCCGTCACTCCAGAAAACTATTTTTTTTTGCAGATCAAGGACGCTGACCCCGATCTGCAGGCAGTCGAGGATGTCGCGGTAAATTTCCGGATCTTGAAAGGAAGGCATGGGTCGGCAACAAGTTCAGGTGCTAATGGGTTTATCGGCGAAGAAGCTTTCCGACTTAAGAGAATGGCATTACGCGTGCCGAAGTATCGGGCTCACAAGGAGCGGGATGGCTGGAACTGCCAAGAATTCTTGGAGTTTCAAGCGCTTAGGCCGGTGGCATTTTGGGGATAGCCAAATAGCACGAGAGAGCTATTTGCAGAATGGCCGGGGCATTTTAGTTTTTTAAGTGACAGTTCTGGGGGAGGGCTGCCCGGGCGCTCTGATCTCGAAAGAGGTCAGGGCGCTCGTTATTTTGGGAGCAGGTCGCGGGATTTGGGGTAGCAGGACGGGGAGCTGTTTCGGGTTTTGAGTGCAATCGCGTGATTTTGTACTCTATGATTTAGAGCATGACCCCCCACGAGAAACGAGTCCGGCAGAGCTTTTCCAAGCAGGCCTTCATGTCCACCTTGGGGGCCGAGCTGAAAGCGGTGGTTCAAGGCGGTGTGGAAATTCGCCTGCCATTTTCGCCAACCCTTACGCAACAGAACGGCTACCTGCACGCGGGCGCTATCACTGCGGTGTTGGATTCCGCCTGCGGTTATGCCGCCTTAACCGTGGCAGCAGACGATAAGGAGGTACTCACAGTGGAGTTCAAGGTGAACCTGCTGGCACCCGCTGCCGGAGCAGTCTTCGGCGCCAGAGCGCAAGTGAAGAAAGCAGGACGGACGCTCACAGTTTGTGCGGCGGATGCCTTTGCCATTAGCGATGGCAGAGAGAAGGTGGTTGCAACCATGCTGGCCACAATCATGGCTGTGCCTATACCTCCCACGAAATAGCACCCATGGCTACGGCGACTGCTCTGGCGGAGCTCCAGACCGTCTCAACCGTTGTGAAGTCGGTATTACGTTCAAAACCCCTCAATGAGTGTAATTGCGATAGCACTCATTGGCCAGCGGTCAATTGTTTATAATCAAGCGAGAGGTGCACTATGCCGGATATTAAGAAGGATTCAACAAGCTCACCGCTGCAGCCATCAAACGAACGTCGCTCTAACGAGGCCGCCATCTCCGAGCGGTTGGAGAAAGACGCGGATGAAATGGCGGGTGAGGCTCAGAAGGTCGAGCAACAGTATGACCAAGATCACGATATTTTTACGAAGTGAGAGCCAGTTGATACGCGTATCTTGCAAAAGATAAGTGGGTACTCTTGGTGTCTGTCGATCCCGGTTGAGCGCCCCTAATGGTTGCGCCGAGGTATCGTACGCCGCAATCCAGCGATGACTGAGGGAGAAATCGCGGTTACACGCATCGACCAAAGCTCAAAACGTGTAATCGCCTGTAGCGTCAGTGGTCAGGCTGCACCAAGCTTACTCTTCCAGTTCGCTCTCTTCCGGCGCGTCGGTGGGGCTGGAGAATTCGATGCGGTAGCCGTCGGGGTCGGTGAGCGCTGCGACCCAGAGATGGTTTCCCACAGAGGGACCTTTCGGCGTCTGGATTCCGCGTGATTTGAACTCGCAGTCAAGGAGGGAGCGCGTCTTCGCACTGGAACGGTGGTATCCTTTTTCGATCATGGAAGCCAAAGCTTTGACTCCAATATTGAACGTGTCGGACATCGCCCGGACGGTGGCATGGTTTGAGAAGTGGGGATGGAAGAAACTGTGGGACTGGGGGACCCCTCCGACGTTTGGCGCTGTGGGATCGGGTGAGGAAGCTTGCATCTTTCTTTGTCAGGGCGCGCAGGGAGGCCGGGGCCGCGGCACAAACACCACCACATTTCAGCAGCAAGGGGACGAAGAGGGCGACAAAGGGGTCTGGATGTCGGTCTGGGTGGACGACGTGGATGAGATGCACAAGCATTGCCTCGCCGCCGGGCTGGAGGTCACATTTCCGCCCACCGATATGCCGTGGAATGTTCGCGAGATGCACCTTCGCCATCCCGATGGCCGCGTCGGCCGCGGAGTCGAGGCTAAAAAGTAGAACGGCTCCCTGACGGATCGATAAGTGCAGCCGCGATTGCTCGACAACCCCGGTTGCGGCAGAGAAGGTGCGGATGTCCGTCACATCAATTTATTGCAATGGCAGGACGGTACCCATCCTCCGCGGGGCGCTGAAGAGCTGCCTATCGCCGCGGCCTACCTTGGCCGGCCAAAGAATAAGGTGTAGCCGTCAGGGTCGCAAATCTCGAAACCGCGAAGACCATCGGGGGTATCCTTGAGCGGCACACTGAAGGCTGCTCCAGCATCGGCACCTCGATGTTCGGAAAAGCGCTCCGCAAATTCTGCAGCAAGCGCATCCGGATCGGGGGCATAGACGAAGGCATCCCATCTCAAGAACGGATGACGCCTGGAATTTGGCAGCGGCGCGATGTCTTTCTGCGACTTGATGAGAATCTGCGCTCCGTCGCGGCCAAGGATAGCGAAAAAAGGGTCCGGCTCCGGCTCCCGAAACCTGGTCTCAAAACCAAGCTTGTCGCGGTAAAAAGCGACGGTTTGATCGACGTTGCTGACGATGAAGAAGGGCGAAATTGCCGGAGTCGTCGGTCGTGTCATAAGCGCGGAGCCCCTTGCACTGGCATCTTACGATCTAGGGGAGAGCCTTTTCAAGGCGAACACTCGTTATGGGAAGGTTAGTTGGTCGAGATGGTGAAGTTGACTGTGATCTTGGCTTCGGTCTCGACGGGTTCGGCGCCTTCGAGGTGAGGTTTGAAGTGCCACTGGCGGACAGCATCCTGAGCGGCGGAAGCCAGGATGTGGGGGCCGCTCACTACGCGCAGGTTCTGGATGATTCCATCCTTGCCAATCAAGGCTTGCAGAATTACGGAGCCTTGCACCTTCATCTGGCGTGCCAGCAGCGGATAGTTCGGCCGCACGGAACGGGTGACGATCGATGAAGTGTCGGACGACATCTGTACGCGCTCGGCGGCATTGCTGGTGAGGTTGGCGGCGATTTCTGTGTCGCGTGTGGTGGGTGCTTCGGGAGCGGTCTGGGGAGGCGAGCCGGGCTGCAAATCGACGCGGACGGAACTGCTGCTGCCGGGGCGGATCATGCGATGGTTATCGCCGGCGACGACTTCGACTTCGAGCGGCGGCAGCACGGTGCGAGCTATGACCGGGGAAGCCGGGGGCGCGGCAGGAGGCGCGGTTGTACTCGCAGTTTCTTTTTTTACTGGAGAGTGGACGCCTTTGTGATTTGCTTTTGTGGCCGGCGCCAGTTTGGCGACCGGCGCGGATTGCCGACCTGGGACCGTTTTGGCGGCGGGGGAGTTTTCCACGGGCTGATCGATATCTGTTTCTTCGGGAGAATCTGGGAACCAGAAATCGCGATCACGCCAGAGAACGATGCTCAATGCCAGCAGCAGCAGGCAGAGCGAGCCCACCATTAGCCTGCGCTGGCGAAGGTCTTCGCCCGCACCGACCGGAGTGTGGCGCGGCAGCGCCACTAAAGTATCTTCGGGTTTTGGCACAATGGTTCTTAGTTCAGACATCAGGGTTTGTGCGTCCGTATACGTACGGCGATGCACCGGATAGTATGCCTCGAAAACGCCTGAAAGGCTAGTAAAAGGTGCGCCGGGGTGGGATAGCGGCAGGTTATGATTCTCGAACTGGGCTTTCGAGTGGGCTGTCGAAGTGGGTGAAAGTGCGAAACTTTCGGCGCGTCTGGTGAATCCCATCGCTGGGGACACCGGGCAGGATTAATTCATGAAAAAGAATGCTGGCAAGAATAACGAACGCAAAATGGACGAGAAGAAATTCCGGCAGGTCAGCCGGCGGGAAATATTGAAGCTGACGCCGGTGCTGGCTTTGGGAGCATTTGCCATCCCGAAGTGGCAGGAGGGATTGCTAAAGAAGGGGCTGGGGTTTAGCGATTGGGCTTCCGCGGGGCTTTTTCGGCCTGGCCATCTGGCGACGACTTTTGACAATTCGGAGTTGACCCCTCCACCGAAATTTCCGATCAATGTGTATGACGTGGATGATCCTGGCATCGACCTCGAGAACTGGACGCTGAGCGTGAGTGGCGCAGTGCAAAAGCCGGGGCAATATAGATTGTCACAATTTCAGGGGCTGCCGCGGGTGCGGCAGAACACGCGGCATGTGTGCGTGGAAGGCTGGGATGTGATTGGCAGATTCGGCGGGGCGCGGCTGTCGGATTTTCTGCAGATGGTGGGCGCGGATCCGACGGCGAAGTTCATTACGGTGAATTGCGCGGACGATTATTACGAGTCGCTGGATATGCCGACGGCGCTGCATCCGCAGACTTTGCTTTGTTATGAGATGTATGAGCAGCCGCTCACGCGGGAACATGGGGCGCCGCTGCGGCTGCAGATTCCGACCAAGATCGGCTACAAGCAAGCGAAGTATTTGACGGAGTTGAAGGTCACGCATGTGTTGGACAAAGTGGGGTACTGGGAAGATCAGGGATATTCGTGGTTTTACGGTTTGTAGTTTTTGTAGCGCCGGCGTGTCGATGGAGTTGATGATCGCATTGGGAGGCTGGGCATGAGTGGGAGTGTCATTGAAATTGTTCGACCGGCAGGGAAAGACGAAGAGCCGATGGTGGTAGGGCGCGCGGTTTACGAGCATCCGTTTATGGTGCGGCTGTGCCATTGGGTGAACACGGTTGCGCTGTTTGTGATGGTGGGCAGCGGGCTGCAGATTTTTCGGGCATTTCCCAGTTTCGGGGCGAAGATTCCCCAAAAAGATTTGCTGCATTGGCCAAGGGCGTTCGCCATTGGCGGGTGGCTGGGCGGGGCACTGCAGTGGCACCTGACATTCATGTGGATTTACATGGGAACCGGCGCTTTGTATTTGGGATATCAGTTATTCAGCGGGAACTATAAGCAGGTTTTGTTTGTGCCGCGCGATATCGCTGGGGTGTGGCCGATGGTGAAATATTACTTTCTATTTGGAGAGAAGCCGACGGTGCGGGAAGCTTACAACCCGCTGCAGAAGCAGGCTTACACGGCGGCGATTGGGCTGGGAGTGCTGTCCGTGCTCACCGGGCTTGCGGTGTGGAAGCCGATTCAGTTTTCCTGGCTGGCGTGGATGATGGGCGGATTTCACTACGCGCGCATCTGGCATTTCGCGGTGATGTGGGCGATTTTGTTTTTTGTGTTGGGACATCTGGTGATGGTGATTCTGCACGGGTGGGGGAATTTTGTTTCCATGGTGACGGGGTGGAAAAAAGATCCGGAGTACTGGGGCAATTGATGATTGCTGATTGCTGATTCAAAAACCCAAGTACGCTGCCGCCGTGGTTTTCAATCAACAATCAGCAATCATCAATCAACAATTAATAATCCAGTGGCGATTGCGATCTCCATGTCCGAAACAGAGATGGCGTTGAATAGTCCGGGGCAGACAGCCGAGCGCGAGCGGGAGCTTATCTCCAGCGTGCAGCGCGGGCAGCGGGAGTTGTTCTACGAGTTGGTGCGGCCTTATGAACGGCGGGTGTTTGCGGCGGCGCTGGCGATTCTGCGCAACGAGCAGGATGCGGAAGACGCGGTGCAGGAGGCGATGCTGAAGGCGTTTAAGAATATCGGGCAATTCCGCGCCGAGGCTCGCTTCAGCACGTGGCTGATTCAGATCGCGGTGAATGAGGCTCTGATGCGCCGGCGAAGGGGGCGAACTGTGCAGATGGAAGGCATCGACGATCATCGCTCTGGTGACGAAGAAAAAGAATATGCGCCGCGGGATTTTGCCGACTGGCGCGAGATTCCGTCGGAAGCGCTGGAGCGAAAAGAAGTGCGGCAGCGTCTGGCGGAAGCGCTGGCTACGCTCGACCGGAAATATCGCGAAGTGTTCGTGTTGCGCGATATGGAGCATTTGAATATTGAGGAGACGGCGGAGGCTTTGGGAATAACGGTTGCGTCGGTGAAGACGAGGCTGTTGCGGGCGCGGCTGATGCTGCGCGATCTGCTGGCCGCCGGATGGGAGCAGGGCTGGTTTAGTCGGCTGCCATTCGAGAAGGGGAACCAAGCCATGGTAAACGGGGCAAGATACGAATCGCGAAGCGGTGAATTGCGAGCAGGTGTGGCGCGCGATTTCGAATTACGTGGATGGAGAGGTGGGCGCAGAGCTGCGCTCGGCAATGGAGGAGCATTTTCATACTTGTAAGCGGTGCGCGTCGATGCTGGCGGGAACGCGGAATGTAGTCGCGCTCTATGGCGATGAGCGGATGCTGGAGGTGCCGGCGGGATTCAGCCAGCGATTGGAAAAGCGGTTGGGACGGCTGGAGAAGAATACGCCTTCGAGCGGATCGCGGTGGTCGAGTTTGTCGGCGTGGTTAGTTCCGCTGGCCGCGATTGCTTTATTCACGGGGGCATTGGCGTTGGTGGATCAGCTTTCATTCAAGCCGCCGGCGAAGTCGATACTGGCGGAGCCGGGGCGGGACATTCCTCCGGACATGCTGGTGGTGGTTTCGGATGGATCGAAAGTGTTTCACGTGGCGGGGTGTCCTTTTATTCATGACAAGGCTACGGAGCGGACGATTACGGCGAAGCAGGCGATGCATGACGGGTATGTTCCGTGCTCGAGGTGCTTGCGGCAGTATCTGAAGGCGTCAGTGACCGGGCATCAGGATGACGACGATGATGCGAGTGCGGAGGCGGAGGAAGAGCGGGGAGAAGTGGTTAGTGCGGCGGCGCATTAAAGGTTGAGAAGGCTGTACCGCGGAAATCAAGAGGCGCGAACCCGATGGCCCGCGCCTCACACAGGGACGACGATTAGTTCTGCTTCATCTGATCGTTCTTCATCGTGTCATCTTTCTTCATGCTGTCGTCTTTCTTCATCGTGTCTTTCTTTGCCGCCTTGTTCTTCTTGGTTTTCTTGGCGTCCTTCTTCATTGAATCGTCTTTCATGGAATCGTTTTTCATCGAATCGTCTTTTTTCATGGCGTCTTGCTTGGAGCTGTCCTGGCTTGTCGAATCCTGCTTCATCGAATCCTGAGCGAAGGCGGACATGGAGGCCATCAAAATACACACGAGCGCGAAACTGCCGAAAAACTTTTTCATAGTTTTCTCCTTGAGGTGAGTACTGAGTTTGATCGTCCGGCAGGATTTACCTGCTGGCTGTGATGGGATGTGCGGTTGTGTTGGGAAGTTACAAAGGCAAAACATTAACCACAGGGGGCACGGGGGGACACGGGGTAGAGCAACTATCTTGTGGATTTCAAGGCATCGAGCAATTCGCCGGCGGATACTATGGTGGCTTGACGGGGAAATACTTTGTCCATCAGGCAGGCGTGGACTTCCGGAATGGGCGGGATCGACAGTTGAGGCATCGAGGAGCTCCATCAAAGGTTGCGGTTTTGGCGAGAGCATGAACCACAAAGGGCACGAAGTTACACGAAGGAAAGGCTAGGGCTTCTGATACTCGTGATTCTTCGATTCTTCTCCCATGTTCGGTCAGCAGACGAGTTGGTCGCGAGAAATTTTTAGTCCGTTTAGATTGCCGAGGGCGGTGACGGCGATGGATTCGGTTTTGAAGAATTCCTGGGCCAGGGTTTGCAGGTCATCGGCGGTGACGGCTTCAATTTTTTCGATCAGCTCGTCGAGATCCTGGAAGTGGTCGAAGTACATTTCCTGGCGGGCCAGATTTGACATACGAGCGGTGCTCGATTCGAGCGAGAGCATCAGGCTGCCTTTGAGCTGATCTTTGGAGCGGCGTAATTCTTCTTCAGGCACGGGTTTATTTTTCAGATCGCGGAATTCGTTGACGACCGAACGGACTACTTTTGCGGCCGAGGCCAGCGAAGTGCCAGCGTAGACGGCCATGCATCCGGTATCGCGGTAGGGATTAAGGTCGCTGTAAATCGAATAAGCGAGGCCCTGGCGCTCCCGAATGTTCTGGAAGAGGCGTGAGCTCATGCCTCCGCCGAGCAGGGTGTTGAGAATGTAGCCGGCGTGGCGCTTTTCATGCGCGATGGGATAGGCAGGGACGCCGATGCAAAGTTGTACTTGTTCAAGCGCCTTCTTGTTCCGCAGCACGATGCGGGGAACGATTTTTGGTTCGGCGGAGTGGAATCCGTTTTTCGCGGGCTTCAGGTGTTCGAAATGCTTCACGACCAGATCGACGAACTCATCGTGATTGAGATGTCCGGCGGCGGCTACGATGATGTTGCCGGGGGCAAAGCGGTGACTATAGGTCTCAAGCACGGACTCGCGCTCGAATTTCTTGACCGTTTCTTTCGTGCCTAAGATCGGCTTGCCCAGCGGATGATCCTTCCAGAAATTCTGGGTGAAGATTTCGTGGACGAGGTAGTCGGGATTATCTTCGTCCATTTTGATTTCTTCGAGGATCACGCCGCGCTCACGGGCGATGTCATCGGCGGTGAATGTGGGGTGCAGAACGAGGTCGGTGAGAATCTCAAGGGCGACGGGAACGTTTTCGTCGAGGACCTTGACGTTGAAGCAGATACATTCTTTGGAGGTAAAGGCGTCCATGTTGCCGCCGATGGAATCAACTTGGCGGGCGATCTCCTCGGCGGTGCGGTGCTTGGTGCCTTTGAAGACCATGTGCTCGATAAAATGGGAGATGCCGTTCGATTGCGGAGTTTCGTCGCGCGAACCGGTTTCCAGCCAAATGCCGATCGAGGCGGAGCGGATGTGCTCCATCTGCTCGGTGATGACGGTGAGGCCGTGGGGTAACACCTGACGGCAAATATTGCGAACTTCTTTTACCATGTTGATATCGAATGCCAATCTTCTGATGTTGCAGGAATGGATCGAAGCCAGAGACAGTTAATTAGAGTGCGAAACTTCCCCAAAAGTACCTTACTATTCTTACATAGATCGCGGGGCACGATGACGCTGCTCAGTCAAATCGTATATCCGCCCTGTTATCATAGAGTTAAGATGACTTATCGGGCTATTAAATGACGATGATTAAGGGTGAAGCATCATCGCTGCTGGGGATGGATCGGCAGGAACTGGCTGCTTTGGCCACAGAAGCGGGCCAGCCCAGCTATCGGGCGAAACAGATTATGGAAGCGGTATACCGGCAGCGGGTGGAAACATTGGCGGAGATTTCCACATTGCCGGTGGAGTTTCGCGAGCGCCTGGAGGGGAGCGGGGTTACGGTTGGCTCTGCGCGGATTGAGAATAAGTTTGTTTCGAGTGATGGGACGGTGCGGTATTTGATTGGGTTTGCGGATGGGCAAAGTGTTGAGACGGTGTGGATGCCGGAAGGGGATGGCGGGGAAGCGGGAGATGGGAGTGAGGCGGGCGAGGAGGCCGAGAGTTCCGATCCATATACCTCGGGGGCTAAAGCCCCGTCTGAAAATGAAAGTCCTATCGCAGCGTTGAAACGCTGCGCCACCCAAAAGCCGGGGCGCTCGACTATTTGCATCTCCAGCCAGGTGGGGTGTGCGGTGGATTGCCAGTTCTGCCTGACGGCGCTGCTTGGAGTGAAGCGCAATCTGACCGCGGGCGAGATTGTCGGCCAGGTCTGTGCGGTGCTGAAAGATCAGAAGGTTTCGCCGCCGAAGGATCGCATCAATCTGGTTTTTATGGGGATGGGCGAACCGTTTCTGAATTACGAGAATTTCGTGAAGGCGTCGCGGCTGCTGGTGGAATGCGTGGGGATTGCGGAGCGGCGGATGACGGTGTCGACGGCGGGGATTGTGCCGCGCATTCATGATTTTGGTGGGGAAACGATCCGGCCGAAGCTGGCGATTTCTTTGAACGCTTCGAACGACAAGCTGCGCACGCGGCTGATGCCGCTGAATAAAAAGTGGAATCTGGAAATGCTGATTGCAGCGGCACGAGATTTTCCCTTGCGCACGCGGGAGTGGATCACGTTCGAATATGTGCTGCTCGGCGGCGTGAACGATGAACAGGAGAACGCGAAAGAAGTTGCGGAGTTGCTGCGCGGTCTGCGCTGCAAGGTGAATTTGATTGCGCTGAATCCGGGGCCGGGAATTGATTTCGCTACTCCGAGCGAAGAGCGAGTGGCAGAGTTTCAAGAGATTTTGCGCGGAGCGGGAATTCCGGCCTTTGTGAGACGTCCGCGGGGACGGGATATTTATGCGGCATGCGGCCAGCTTAAGCGGACGGTCGAGGCTCCCACGCCTGCGAGCCAGTTGGTGCGGGGGATTTCCGCGTCGCCGGCGCCATAACCGGAAGTTCAACCCGAATGCTGGTTGCGGAACTGCCGTCTTCCTGCCAAGACAATCGGCCTCGATGCTGCTGCAAAATTCCCTGACATGCACTCAGGTCCAGGCCAGAGATCGGTTGACTGGGCTTCGTAACACCGCTTTCGGAGGGGGCTGCGCGGCTTTCGGCCGTCGATACTTGGCCGTCGAGATCGAAGATATGGATCGTGACCACTCCATCTTTGTGTTCCGCCCTGACCATCAGGACGCTTCTCCCTTGACGGCTCAATGCATGGATCGCGCTGTTGAGAAGCTGAACGCAAATTTGAAGCAGTTGGCTGGAATCTCCGAGGACGCTTGGCAGTTCGGGCTGCAGCACGGTGCGGAGTTCGACGTTCTGGGTTTTCCACTGAGGTTGCGACAGTTTGACGGATGTGCGCACGATGGTGTTCATATCCACCGGACCCATAGTGGCATAGCCGGGCTTGGCAAAACTGATCAGGCTGGCGACCAGTGATTTGGTGCGGCGAATATGCTGTCCGATCTTTGACACCAGGTCGTGCTGTTGAGGATCGAGAGAGGTATTCAGGAGCAGATCGGAATAACCCATCATGGCGGCGATCGGGTTGTTGAGTTCATGAGCCGCGCCGCCTACCAGTTGGCCGATGGAGGCCAGCTTTTCGGATTCGGTGATCTGGGCCTGCAAACGTTTCAGGTTGACGATGGACTCCTGCGACTGATTCAGCAGGCGGAGCAGTTCGCGATCGAGCAAACGCTGGCGCACAAAAACCATGATGCCCATGAAAAGCGCAGCGCCGAGAGTGAGAACCAGGCGGAAGGAACGGATGCGGGATGGGATGCCGGAATCCAGCAAAGCCCATGCGGCAAACAGAGGCAGGGAAAAAACCGTGACCATGCCGACGCGCGCCAGCCAGACGCCATGCGAGGCAGTATTCGTGCGGGGGGTAGCATGAGGTGCGTCGTCGCGCGACCAGAGGCCGATCACAGTAATCCAGGCCATGGACGCGGTTAACGGAATATCGTAAAGGCTCCCGCTGTAATAGGCTTGACGGCCGAGGGCCCAGTTGGCGAAATAGGAGCTGGCGGCGTAGGTGAGGCTGGCGCCGAACAAGTTGGCATAAAGAGTCTTCCAGCCCCCTTTGCTGTTGGTCCAAGCCACCAGCAGCGCAATCAGAAACGCAAGTTTCTCGATCAGATAGAGGAGATTCAGATTGTCGTTATAGGCGGCGATATTGGGGACCACATATTGCCAGGCCATTACCGCGAAAATGTAGAGATACATCCACCAAACCATCATCAGGGCAAAATCGAGACGGCGCAGGCGCGGGGAATATTCGTCCGGTGGAGCGTGGGGACGGAGCGCAAGGGCTGCCATCAGGGGAACGATGTGCAGGAAAAGAATAATGTCGCCAGCGCACAAGTCGGGCACGTCAGTGCGGAGCCACACTTCGAAGTAAGTCCACATCAGCTGGTAGGAAAACCAGAAGGCCATGCCGGTGGCAAGCAGCGCCCAAAACAGTCTCAGGCGGCCGTGGGAGCGCACGGCGTTTGGAACCAGGGAAAGCGCACCGGACAGCAGCAGGATGCACTGAATCCAATCGCTGAAGGCGGTGAGAGCAAAAGAGCGGTGCAGGATGAGCGCGCCGAGGATCAAAGCCGCCACACAGGCCGCGACCGCCGCGGTCCAGAGTTTGGAGTATGCGCGCAACAAAACAGTCCTCGTTGTTATCTTAGACGTAAATTAGAGAAAACTAGGGTTACTGAAGTAATCTGTGGGTGCACGAAAAGGGTCCAGCTAAGAGCTGGTCGCGACCACGGAAGAGAGCGCGCTGTTGAAAGATTTCTTGATCCGGTCCTTTTCTTATCAATACTATGCGAGACCACTAGGATGCGAGACAATTGCAATTAAGATCTCCCATCCACGGTGCGGCGGGCAGTGAATCGATTGCGAAATCAGGCAAATCAACGGTTTCTTAGCAGGCCACAGGCCGCGACCGACCCCAGCGAGGTTCGGCGGACTGAGCGTTGGCTGGCGACGGCGAGGGTATTTCTGGCCGTTTCGGCCTTGGTGGCGATTCGCATGGACCCGACGGAACTGGGACACTCTCGCGCGGCCTACGGGCTGTTTGTCTTTTATCTGGCGAATGGAATTCTGGTGCTGATGTTGCTTCGCCGGCGCAAGGAATCGACCTCATCTTTTCGTTTGCTGGTTCACGCGGCCGATATTGTTTGGCCAGCTTTCATCTCGCTCTTCGCGGAAGGGCCGAGAAGCCCGTTTTTTCTATTTTTTGTGTTTGTGCTGACGGCTGCAGCTTACCGCTGGGGGTTGTGGGAGACGTTGAGCACGGCTGCGGCAGAAGTGGTATTGCTGTGGGCG
This sequence comes from uncultured Acidobacteriaceae bacterium, assembly GCA_963724815.1. Classification (GTDB taxonomy): domain Bacteria; phylum Acidobacteriota; class Terriglobia; order Terriglobales; family Acidobacteriaceae; genus Sulfotelmatobacter. Next base: position 8,780 of record CAVRWS010000052.1, on the reverse strand, counting down.
GAAAGTTTTGTGCTGTTGCACGTTTGGACGCGGGGAACGCTGCCCTGGAATCTTTTCTCTGGCTTGCAGATTAATACAACCGAGTTTGAGCCCAAGCGGCTGTTTATGTTGTCGGTCTATCTGCTGGTAATGGGGCTGCTGCTGGGCTATCTTGCGGAACAACAGAAACATTTGCGGGCGGAGAAGGCTGGAGTGACGCGCATGCTTTCCAAGGCGCGCGTGGAATCCGGTCTGACGGGAACTCTGGAACAGATCAGCCGGGAAGTTGTAAAGATGTACGGGGCCGCGCGGATAGTGTTGGCGGCGCAGGAAATCCACAGTAAGAGAAGATTTTTAGGGGAGCTCCGAAACCTCAACGGAGAGCTTTCCGATTTCGCGTGGCTGGACTCCCGCTCTCCCGATGCGAGAATTTATCATGAGGATTTTCCAGGAGACGTTTGCTACGCGTCGCATGACGGAAAGCGCTGGTCGATCGTAGCGCTGAATCAGGAAGGCAATGAGGCGTCTGATCCGAAGAGCGAAGCGCTGGCGGAGTTGAACCAGCGGCATCCATACGCGTCCTTGATCTCAGTAGCCTTCGTCTTTGGCAGCGAGTGGCGAGGCCGAGTTTTTATATTCGAACCGTCGTGGCGGGGCGAAACGCACGAAGAATTGCGTTTTCTGCTGGACTTGGTTTATCAGGTGGGACCGGCGGTATATAACGTGTATCTGCTGCACCGCTTGCGGCGTAGGGCGGAAGCTGCAGAGCGCGCGCGCTTCGCCAGAGAATTGCATGATGGAGCGGTGCAATCGTTGATTGCAGTAGAAATGCAAGTGGATGTTCTGCGGCGTCAGGCGGAAACCACGCCGGCGGTGGTGAGCGGAGAACTCGGACGCATCCAGGGTTTGCTGCGCGAGGAAGTGCTGAAGCTGCGGGAGTTGATGCAGCAGATGAAATCCATCGACGTGGATTCGCGAAGATTCCTCCGGGTGGTGACGGATTCGGTGGAGCGGTTTGAGAGAGAGACGGGGATTTCCGCGCGTTTCGTAACCGACATCGAAAATCTCGACATGCCCGACAAGGTCTGCCGGGAATTGTTACGCATCGTGCAGGAGGGCCTGGTGAACGTACGAAAACACAGCCGTGCGCGGCATGCGTTGGTGCGGTTAGGCTCGAGCGCCAGCCAGTGGAGCCTGACCATGGAGGACGACGGAAAGGGATTTCCGTTTTCTGGACGGGTGACGCAGGATGAACTGGAACAGATGGGCAAGGGCCCGATGATTATCAAGGAACGAGTGCGTTTAATTGCGGGTACACTCACGGTAGAATCAAGTCCCGGCACGGGGACGCGGCTGGAGATCAAGGTCCCGAAAGATGGAGAAGTCAGCAATGAATTTTAAGAAGTCACAGCCCATTCGCATTGTGATCGCCGATGACCATCCTATTTTCCGGGATGGCTTGCGGCGACTGTTGGAAGCGGAGCCTAACCTGACGGTGCTGGGCGAAGCTTCAGACGGGGCAGAGGCAGTGAAGATGGCACGGCAGCTCAAGCCTGACATTTTGTTACTGGATCTGGCGATGCCCAAGCATCCTGGGCTGGAAGCTTTGCGGGACCTCAGCACGGGAGGCGGTTCCAACCCGGTGCGGGTGATTCTGCTCACGGCGGCGGCGGAAAAAAGTCAGATTGTCGAGGCTTTGCAGTTAGGTGCACGCGGAGTGGTGCTGAAAGATTCCGCCACACAGTTGCTGCTGAAAGCGATCCAGACGGTGATGGCGGGTGAATACTGGGTGGGTCGAGAGAGCGTATCAAACCTGGTGCAGTATTTACGGACGCTGGTGCAATCTTCCAGTGATGAAGCGCGACAGAAAAAATTTGGGTTGACTCCGCGGGAGTTGGAGATTGTGGCCGCGGTGGTGGCTGGATATTCTAATAAAGAAGTTGCGGAATACTTCAAAATCAGCGAAGACACGGTGAAGCACCACCTCAGCAATATCTTCGACAAACTGGGGGTATCGACCCGCCTGGAGCTGGCGCTATTCGCCGTGAACCAGTCGCTGCCGTTGAAAAGCATTGTCTAAGTGATTTGTTTAATTAGACTTAGGAGTATTTTCCCTGTCGGATGAGATGGCACGAACGTGCCATTGGCGGGCTCGATTCCTGCACCTATCATCTGACATAGACCAGCCTCGGGATAAGAATCGATCCGGTCGAACTGAAGTGTCGTCATTTTCAATATTCCCCGATTGGGGTAGAGAAAATCAAAGGAGACGGAGCCCGTGGCCAAGATTCTACGCAGCGTTTGGCAAGATCTTTGGAACGATGAAAGCGGTCAGGATATCGCCGAGTATGCGGTGATGCTGGCGGTGATTCTGGTAATCGTTGTGGGCACCGTGCGGCTCATCGGATCTAACGCCAACAACGTGTTCTCTAACGTTGGCAGCTCCATCCAGTAAGAACCTAGTCGGCAAGTGAATCAGTATTCTCGCAATGCGCCGCCCGGCGCGTGATTTGGGCAAACCCGCGATTTGTTAATTTCCAATAAAACTAAATGTAATTTTCGCAGGCCATTTATTTCGCCGTAGGCGCGGTGAGCGCAACCTTGTCGCTGCCGGGCGTAGATATTCTCGTGAGATATGGGAAAAATGGCGTGATCGCGAATGGCATCTTCTCGCGGGCTGAGGTCAGGGCTACGGGCTTGGCCTTGGCCAACTCCACCTGGTCGGTCCAGGGGTCGAGTTTGATGCGGCCACCGAGCGGCAGTGCCGCGATCTGATCGGTGCTTTGCGGTTTCAATTCCGGCGCGGAGGCCAGAAGCACCGACATGCGGATACTCTTGTTGCTGGCGATGCTATCACCCAGGTGCGGACGAATCAGGTTGGGAAGATCGGGAGCGCTCTGCTGGAGGGCTTTCAAGAAGAGTCCCGCACTTCCGAGCTTGTCTTTGTAGGGAGAATTCTTCAACAACTCCAGAGCCTTTGCGTCGGCGGCATCTTCGTCTGCGGAGCGGCGTTTGAAATCCAGACGCTGGAAGGAATCTTCGTCGGGAAAGAACATGCGATCGCTGAAGGCGAGTTCGGTATTGATCTTGTGGCCCAACACAATATGACTGAGTTCGTGGGCGAGAACCATGGCGAGCGAGGCTTCGTCGGGAAGAACATCTAGCAGGCCGCGGCTGACGACGATGGTGTGGCCGATCGTGAAAGATTCGAGCGGAGAAGTGAGCAGGACGCGGCAACGAACATCTGACTGGAGATCGATGTTATTGGTGACTAACAGATTGTTAACTACGGTCATCAAGATTTTGTCGACATCGCCTGGGGGCGCGAGCAATCCGATTCGCTGCAGCCGCTCGATAGCATTGTCTTCACCCTGACGCTCCCACATGCGCTCCGCGACGACGGGGTTGGCGTCGGCGGCAGCATCACTCTGATCTTTTACCGACTGCGGAGAGTCAACCAGAATCTGGGTGAACTCGGAATTCCTGTTCAGCGCTTTCAGGTCGTATCCCCAAAGACGAGTCTGGGCGCGGAAGTGGAGGGATCGGCCGAGCGATGTCTTCATATCCGACTCTTCGCTGTAGATATAGGCGGGCAACCACGCGCCGGGGCGCATGTTGAGGCGCCAGCTATCGAAGTGCAGGTAGAACGCGGTCTTGGGATGAGGATAGTAAGTGCCGTTGAAACGAACCACGTTGTAATCCTGATCTTCAACCCAGATGCGGCCGAGGAATCGTCCCGGAGGCGCATTTTCTTTGGGCTGGACGTCGATCACGAGGCAGCGGACTTCTCCCAGAAACTCGCGGCGAACAAAAGTGAAGTTGTAATACTTCCTTTGAAAATCGTCATCGAGCACGACCATTTGCGCAAAGCCGAGCGGCAGAAAGTGCATGGAGTAGAGGCCGGTGAGGCGGTTGGCCATGCGGCGTCCGAAGCCGGGTTGGCCCACGAATGACGTGTCTTCGGGACCATCGCTCATGTCGAGGCGGCCAAGAAAGTATTCGTCCTTGACCGCCTGGGCATCGCCATTGCTGTCGGACTTGAGATCCTGCAGGTAAGTCTCAACCATGGGACGCATGTGGCGCATCTGGGCTACGAACAGGTGCTCTTTCTGGATCACGCGATCGATGACGTCATTGAATGTGGCGGGAGGGGGCGTGGCCTGGGGCTGTCCGGATGCGTCGATGACTGTGATTTGTGGTGAAGGCGTGGAATCCTGCGAGAGCGCTGGGAAAGAGGACGCCGACACAAAACAGAGGGAAAGAAAACCGAGCTGCAGAATGCGCATAAAAACCTTGGAGACTACCCTATGCCAACTGAAAAATAATGTGCAAGACGACGGTGGAATCGGCTGGTTGGCCGTTTCTTGTCGCCGGCTTGAAACGAATCTGTTCGGCGGCCTTGACGGCATTGTCATCGAGACCATGACCCAGGCCGCGGACCACGCGGACTACATGCAGATTGCCTGAGGCCTGCAGAACTACTTCGAGAAGAACCTCGCCCTGAATCCTGAGACTGCGTGCTTCTTGAGTATAGACGGGAACCGGCTTGGAAATGATTTCCGCGGGCACGCCAGGAGCGGCCGAGGCTTCTGCGGGGTGAGAATGTACTGTAGGCGGCACGGGTACGTCGGCGTCCCCGAAGCCGCTCTGTTGAACGGTCTGCTGCGCTGTCCGCGGATGATTGTCGCCGGTGGCGGTGCCATTTCCGAAGCCAGTGCTTACGACTACGCCGCGTGCGCCTTTGGTGCCACCGCCGCCATTGCCGTATCCGCCGCCGGATGGAAGATCGAAGGATCCAAGAGCGGCGATATTGACGGCTTTTCCTGGAGTTCCTTTGGCAGGAATTCCGTTGGGATCGCCGAAGCCTCCGGTCTGGACCTGCGACGCGGGGCGCGCGATCGTAGGCGTGGCTGAACTGCCGGTGGAGAAAACGTTGGTCGCTACCACTTTGGGGACAACCGGGGCGGGGTTCGCGGGGAGTGGGTCCAGCTTGCGCGGCGTAACGTTGACCGTAGGAGCCGCAGCTTCTTGCAATTTCGGAGCTCTAGGTTGGGGAGCGGGGAGGCGCAGGGCGTTGGTTGGCGGATCGAGATGCGCGACGAAGACGGGTTTGAGCTGGACCCGCGGTTGCGGCTGATGATTGACTGGAGCCGGAACGCTGACCACTTGCATGGAAAGATAGGGATGTGCGGGAGGCGAAAGGATTTCCGGATGCAGCATGCGTACCCACACCAGGAACGCCACCACGCAGGCCTGTGTCCCGGTGCTGAAAACGAATTCCGTCCAGGGAGTTCTCGTCTTTGGAAGCAACGAGAATGGAGTCTGTGGAGAAGCGAAATATCCCATGACCACGTCTACTCGACGAATGCTGAAACACTCGTTCGGGATCGAAGTTTCTTCGTTAACGGTCTCTAACTAACGTTACTCAGTTAGCGTTCTTAATTGGCGTTTCTTAATTAGCCAGGAACGAACCCCCAGAGCGCAGAGGTCGAGATGCTTTAAATCGACCACCCCACAGCCAAATCGTGCACGGCAAAGGCCGTTTTTATCGAACCCAACGAAGCTATAAATATTTGCCGTTCAAGCACTTGCACGAGACCGAGTGAAAACCTTGATGGGTGCAATTCCCACAGGGAAAACATTTTACATCCGAGTGTAGCTTTTTACTTCTCTCGGCATAGCACTCAGCAGTGCACTACCTTGGGGCTGTTGATGCCCTTGGTGGCATTGCGAGTGTCGACTACCAGTTGGGCTTCGCCTACGATCTTACGGTAGTCGTAGTCTGAGTGGTCGGTGACGATCACGACGCAGTCGAAGTCACCGAGTTTTTCGAGTTCGGTACGCTTCATCTGCAAATCGTACTTGCGTCCTTTGCCGATGAACGGGAAGTAGGGATCGTTATAGCTGACCACCGCTCCCTCTTTCTGCAACAACTCAATGATGGTAAGCGCAGGAGACTCGCGCAGATCGTCGATGTCTTTCTTGTAAGCCACGCCGAGGATCAGGATGCGCGATCCATTGAGCGATTTCTTATGGCCGTTCAGCGCGCCGCCGATCGAGGAGAGCACATGATACGGCATGTTGGTGTTGATTTCTCCCGCCAGCTCGATGAAGCGTGTGCGGAAGTCCCATTCCTTAGCTTTCCATGAGAGATAAAAAGGATCGACTGGGATGCAGTGTCCGCCCAGGCCAGGCCCGGGATAGAAGGGATGGAAGCCGAAAGGCTTGGTGGAGGCGGCTTCGATGACTTCCCAGATGTCCAGGCCCATGCGCAGGCAGAGCAGTTTCAGCTCGTTGACCAACGCGATGTTGACGCAGCGGTAGATATTTTCCAGCAGCTTGGTCATCTCGGCCGCGGCGGGCGAGGAGACAGGTACCGTACGCTGGAAGATGGATCCGTAAAGGGCTCCGGCCAACTCGGAGGCTTGCGGGTTCACTCCACCCACCACCTTGGGGATATCGCGCCGAGCCACGGTGGTATTGCCGGGATCTTCGCGCTCGGGAGAGAACGCCACGAAGAATTCTTTCTTTGCGTCCGAATCGCCGCGGGCGGCCTTGAGTCCGAGTTTATTTTCCTTCTCAAGAATCGGAACCATCACTTCTTCCGTGGTGCCGGGGTAAGTTGTGCTCTCCAGAACTACCAACTGTCCGGGTTGAAGATGCGGAGCGATGGCGTGGGTAGTGTCGGTGATATAGCTGAGATCGGGCTCGTGGTACTGATTCAGCGGAGTTGGGACGCAAATGATAATGGCGTCCATTTGTTCGATGTGGGCGTAATCGGAGGTGGCGGAAAAACCCTTGGCCTTTGCATCCTGGATTTCCTTCGCGGCGATGCGGTAGATGTAGGATTCGCCCTTGGCCAGCGTATCGACCTTGCGCTGGTCGATGTCGAAACCGGTGACGGTGAACTTCTGGTCGGTAAACAGCAGGGCCAACGGCAGGCCGACATAGCCCAAGCCGATAATTCCAACGCGGGCCTGGCGCTGCTTGATCTTATCCTTGGTGGAATCGACCGTGCGAGTGGCGGCGGAATGAGTGCTCATTGTTGTGACAGGAATCCCCGATCAGGATATCTTCTCAGGATATCTGCAAGTGGTGAATTTCGTTTCGATTCTAGCATGTAGCGCTTGCGAAACGATGATGTAGAAGCCACTGAACGGCTGTTGAATTTGATTCCATGGCCCAAATTGGGGAACCTGTGACAACGACCGGCACGCGCAAATACCTGTGGATTGTGGTCGTCTTAGCGATTGCGGGGCTGGCGGCCGGACTGGCAGCAAAGGCGGGCAGTTTTCTGACAGTAGATGCGCCGCTCCGCTCCGATGCGATTCTGGTGCTGGCTGGGGAAACGGACAAACGTCCGCAGCGTGCTTTGGAGCTTCTTTCTGAGGGTTACGGGCGGCGGATTGTGCTGGATGTTCCGAACAACGCGAAGCTATACGAGTTCACTCAGATCGGGTTAGCCCAGAAATACATTCAGGATTTGCCGCAGGCAGCAGCGGTCAGCATCTGTGCCATTGATGGGTTGTCTACCAAGGATGAAGCTAAAGAAGCTGAAAAATGTTTGCAGCGGGGAGGGGCGAAAAGCGTACTTATCGTGACCTCGGATTTTCATACCAGGCGGGCGCTGGAGATTTTTCGACGAGAGTTTCCGGGACGTGAATTTTCGGTCGCCGCGGCGCGGAACGACGAGGGGTTCGGAACCAGGTGGTGGACGCGTCGGCAATGGGCGAAGACATTTGTGGATGAATGGCTGCGATTCATTTGGTGGAAGGCGATTGACCAGTGGAGACGATGAACGGTGGAAACGCCTTTCACCACGGAGGCACAGAGACACAGAGAAAATCTCCAATCGTTCTGTTGTTTCTTTATGCCTTGCTCCGTGTCTCTGTGGCTCCGTGGTGAAGACCAAAAATTCATTTGCCGCGCTAATGGCGGTGCCGAAAAGTTTTCCACCGTTAAGTGAATTTGCAAGCACAAAAGGCATTGACTGCCAAGAACTTTGGAGGGTACGATGCGTTGACAGTCACCAAAATAGTTAATAACGGAGCGTGGGATGGGCATGTCTGCTTTCCGCAGAATGGTGAGTTGCGTGCTAGTGTTTGGATTTCCCGCTTCAATCTTTGCCGCCGATTCTGGCGCGGCCATGCTTTATGCACACGGAGCGGCTTGGGTGAACGGCGCTCACGTCCCAGCGTCTTCAGCAGTTTTCAGCGGCGACCTGGTACAGACGCGTTCTGATTCCGGAGCGAACATCAACGCGCCCGGTTCCAGCATTACAGTTCTCGGCGATTCGCTGGTCAAGTTCGAAGGCTCTTCACTGAACGTGGAGCACGGCGGCGTGGCCGTGGCCACGTCTAAGAGTCTCGCGGCTACTGTCGGCGATGTGCATGTGGTTCCTGCGTCCAATGCGTGGACTGAATTCAACGTGACGGATGTGGATGGCACGGTCAGGATCGCGGCGCGTAAGGGCGATCTAAACATTAGCGACAATAGCGGCACGGTGACGTTGGCGCAAGGCCAGGAAACGACTCGCGACGAGCAGTCGGATCAATCGGCAGATACAAATAATAAAGACAAAAAGAAACGGAAGCGAGCTGCAGGCGCGGCTCCGGCTGCTGGCGGAGGAGCGTTGAGTTCTCCCCTGGCCGTGGGCATAGGCGGAGCAGTGATCGGCGGCGTTGCTGTATGGGTGCTTACCCGAAACGACGATCCTGTAAGTCCCTCTACGCCCTAGTGGCTCCAGGTTTTAAGTCTTTCTGCAAACTTTTGAGCCGTCCGGCTACCTTGGACGGCTCAAT
>CAVRWS010000051.1:0-103345 GCA_963724815.1 uncultured Acidobacteriaceae bacterium | reverse complement strand
TAGTGGCTGGCCGCGCCCATAAAGAACAGCAACGGGATCGACAAGTAAGCATTGGCGCGGGAGCATAGAAACGCCTGCCGGGCCATATATTTCGCTTTATCGGGCATGGGCGTGCCGTTCGTGGCGTTGTCGCGCGTCCATTGAATCAGCCGTTTCTGGATGCGCCAGATCACTCCCCAAACGTTCAGCATCATCACCCAGCCAATGCCGCCGCCAATGCCGATCGCGAGCAGGCGATTACTTTCCCATCCCTGGCTGTTCAAGCTAAGGAAGAGCCAAGCCGCTGCCGCAACCACTACCGCATATACGACGCCGATAAATGCGCCGTTATCGAGAATCCCTTTGCCCGGGATCAGGCAGACATACAAAATTCCCCACACAATCGTCCAGATCAAAAAGAAACTGCCCATGGCTGGGCCGCTGCTGGCGTGGATGCCCTGTGCCATAGCGTTCTGCGCATCGGCCGCGACAATATTTCCCCAATACGCCAGGCCAGCCAGCACGGTCACCACCGCCGATATACGGAACCACCAGAGCGCCCGCGTCATCAGCGGGGGCATCACTTTGCCTTTGGTCGCGGGATCCAGCTCTTTCATCAACGGGACATTCACCAGATTGAAAAAATACAGCAGTCCGATCCAGGTAATGCCCGCGAGGAAATGAATCCATCGGAGCAGCATCAGAAAGTTGGTATTGAAATCCCGCGGAAGATTGATTTGCGGATCGAAATGAAAAATCAAGAAAGTTGCCAGAGCGGCGCTTGCCATGATGCCTCCCAAAATTTCAAGGTGTTAGGCGGGCCGGAATTACCCACGCCGGGGATTGTACACAACCGTACGAGGCTATGGGCATTTGGCCGGGACACTCCAAAAACATTTGCCACGTGGGTACAAAAAGCAGGTTCGCAAAAGTTCCCGGTTGAAAAGCTTGCAGGGACGCCGTATGGTACTCGCAGCTACCTGCCGGGCGTACGGCCTTGAAGACCAGGCTGTGACAGAGGCAGGGTTTCTCCCCCCGTGTTCCTTGTGCGGAAGGTCGCGAGGAAAACGCTGTCGTTTTGGTTGTCCGGAGGCAATTGCCGAAGGCACAAGTGGATTAGCGCAGTTCAAAGAACCTAAGGAGATCGGCTATGGAGAGCAGCAAGCCGGCACAGAACATTCAGGATTCCTTCCTCAACACGGCCCGTAAGGAAAGATTGAGCATCACCATTTATTTGCTCAGTGGCGTGAAGTTGACGGGCCGGATTCGCTCTTTCGACAAGTACTCCGTGGTTCTGGAGGCCAACGGGCAGGAGCAATTGATTTTCAAACACGCCATCTCAACCGTAGTGATGGGGCGGACGATGCCGCATAGCGTGCACCCTGCGCATTCCGACGGGAAGACCGCGTCGACAAGCGGGACGACGGCGCAGGCCGCCAGCGCTTCCGGCACTGAAGGGTAAGGCGTTCAGTTATTGCGTCGTTCTCATCCCAAGAAGACTCGTGATCGTGCGTCCCTAGCCCGGCGTGTCCCTCTCGGCGCACAGCCGCCCGCCGCTACGGATTTGCGGGAGCGTGCTTTCTTGGTCGGACTCGACGTGCGCACCCGCGCGCGCGGTGGAGCAAAAGTGACCGCTCAAGCGCAAGCTGCGCGCGATGCGGCTTCCTCCGCTGTGTCTGATGAAAAAGTTGGTGCGCCGGCGCACGCCTCTGCCAAGTCCGCCAGCAATAAGCCGAGCATTCCAGAATTCGACGCGGATGAATCACTGGCCGAACTTCGCACCCTGGCCGGAAGCGCTGGCGCCAAGGTTGTCGGCGAAATTCTGCAGCGCCGCGACCGTCCCGACCCCGCGACATTGATTGGCGCGGGCAAACTGGAAGAGATCGCAGGCGCGGCCGCATCGATGAATGCGGACCTTCTCCTCTTCGATCACGATCTCACCGCTTCCCAGCAGCGCAACATTGAAAGAATCGTCCAGCGCCGCGTGATCGACCGCACTCAACTGATCCTCGACATTTTTGCCCGCCACGCCCGCACCCGCGAAGGCCAACTGCAAGTAGAGTTGGCGCAACTGCAGTACATGCTGCCACGCTTGGCGGGGCGAGGCATCGAGATGTCGCAACTGGGCGGCGGCATTGGCACCCGCGGACCTGGCGAAACCCAACTCGAGACCGACCGCCGAAAAATCTACCGGCGCGTCCGCCACGTGGAGCAGCAAATTGAAAATGTGCGCCGCATCCGCGCCCAGCAGCGTCAGCGGCGGGAATCCGCACCCGTCGCATTGGTGGCTTTGGTGGGTTACACCAATGCTGGCAAGTCAACATTGTTCAACGCCCTCACGCGCGCCGCTGTCCTGGCCTCGCCGCGCATGTTCGCCACGCTCGACCCCACAATCCGCGCCGTCGTATTGCCCTCAAAACGCAAGGTGCTGCTTTCTGACACCGTGGGATTCATCCGCAATCTGCCGCACACGTTGGTCTCCGCCTTTCGCGCCACGCTCGAGGAGGTGCAGCGCGCATCGCTGATTCTGCATGTGTCCGATGCCAGCAGCCGACTCTCCACCGAGCAGGATGCGCAAGTGGAAATTGTTCTGAAAGAACTGGAAGTAGAAAAGAAGCCGCGCCTGCACGTAATGAATAAAGTCGATCTGCTGGATATCGAAGTCGCAGAAAATCTACACGACGATACGAAAACAGTTTACGTTTCAGCCGCCGAAGCGATAGGACTGGATCGCCTGCTGGCCCGTATCGACGAACTGATCGACGAAGACCCAATCAGCCGCGTGCGACTGCGCGTCCCGCAGAAAGAAGGAAAGATACTGGCCATGCTCGAAGCCAAGGCGAGAATTTATTCGCGGACTTACAAAGATGGCGCCGTCGAACTGGACATTGAAGCACCTCAATCGGTGGTGCGGCGAGTGAGTGGCTGGGTCGTGAGAGCAGCAAATTTAAATGGGCCGGCAACCAAGAAGCGGTGACATTCCTTGGCTATCGGCCCATTCGATCCTGAATTGGATCGGAGGTGATACCTCTATGCTAATCCTCCTGATTGGGAAGTCAAGGGTTAGTTGCAAGTTTTTGCAAGCTGCGAATCAGCAGCCGGTCATGAATTTCTCTTCATTTTCGCTCGCTTTTCCGAACTCTCCAATCGCCTGAGTTTCCGCCCGTTAGCATTGACATAAACTCCTTCGCACGTTAGACTTAACAGTTTTCAGAGCCCTCATTTTCCTGTACAGAGCTAGCCATGGATCAAACGCTACGACAATTAGGCGAATTACTGCTCGGAGCGGTGCCTACTGTAATCCTAATGGGCTTGCTTTACGGGCTCTATACAACCATCGTGCACAAGCCCCTCGGACGTGTGCTAAAGGAGCGGCGTAGCAAAACCGAGGGAGCGGTAGAAAAAGCAAAGGCTGACATTGCCGCAGCCGAGGCGCGGACATCCGAATATGAACTGCGATTGCGGGAAGCGCGCGCCACACTGTTCCTCGCGCAAGAAGCGCGGCGAAAGGCCGCGCTGGACGCGCGTACTGCTGCAATGACCGAGGCTCGCGCCCGGTCCCAGGCTCAGGTTCAAGCGGCCAAGGCGGACATCGAGAAAGATCGCGAAGCCGCGCAGACCGGTCTACAGGCCCAGGTGCAGAGCTTGGCATTGGAGATCATTCGGCGCGTGTTGCAGCCGGCTGGAGCGAGCCGTTGACGATTTTGCCGATGACTTACACAAAAAAAACCGCTCGCGGAATTATGCTGACGCTGGTCGCGGCAAGCTTTGTATGTGTCACGGGATGGGCGGGCGCACAAGATCAGCCTGCCTCTCCCGCCAACCGCCAGCAGTCGGATGATTCTGCCCGCCAACCTGGCTTCGCTCAGCAACTGACACGCGAAACCAGAGAGGCTGCGGGAGAAGATAAAGAAGAGAAAGACAAGGCCTCGTTCAAGCAGTCAGGCTCGGTGCGATTCATTGCGAATAAGCTGGGGATCAGCACGGAGACTGCATCGTTTTTGTCCTTCCTGTTTAACTTCGCAGTAATCGCCGTAATTTTAATCTGGGCAACGCGCAAGCACTTGCCCGGCGCATTCCGCGCCCGCACCACCGCGATTCAAAGGGCGATGCAGGAGGCGCAAAAGGCCAGTGAGGAAGCCCGGCGAAAGCTGGCAGAGATCGACTCTCGCCTGATGCGGCTGGATGGCGAAATTGGCATGATGCGCAACGCTGCGGAAAAAGAAGCGGCTGCTGAGGAAGCACGCATCCGCGCCTCGGCTGAAGAAGATGCGCGCAAGATGCTGGAGTCGGCGCAGCAGGAAATCGAAGCCGCGGTAAAAGCGGCGCGGCGTGGACTCACGGCTTATGCCGCCGAGCTGGCCGTCGGCCTGGCGCAGAAGCAGATTCGCGTGGACGCCGCCACCGATCAGGCCCTGCTGCGCAATTTTGCCGGACAGTTGGGCGCATCCTCCGAAAGCTCAGCGGAGAACCAGGAGAGGGGCACGCAATAGGGAAATGGCTTCCGTGGCCAGCACATACGCACGTGCCTTCGCGGATGTAATTCTTAAGGCGCATCTCGACGTGGAGCGCGCCGTGGCTGAGCTGCGCTCTGTTGCCACCCTGCTGAACGAGAGCTCGGATTTGCGCCAGGTTTGGGAGAATCCCGGGATTCCCGTCGAGCAGAAGCGGCGTGTCCTGGATGTGATTACGCAGCGCGACGGGATTTCCAAGCAAGTGCGAAACCTGGTTGCAATCCTGATCGATCATCGGCGAACGCATTTTCTGAATGCGGTCATCCGGCAACTGGAGAAAGAACTCGACGCTCGCATGGGTTTCGCGGAAGCCGAGATTATCAGTACCCGCGAGCTCGATGAGACAGAGAAACGTGAGTTTGAGCAGCAGGTAGCAAAGGCGACCGGCAAGAAAGTCCGTGCGCATTACGGCCGCGATGCTTCACTGCTGGGTGGCGCGGTGGTTCGCGTCGGCAGCACGGTTTACGACGGTTCCGTAAAAGGGCAATTGGAAAGAATGAAAGAAGCTATTAGCTCCTAGCTTTTTAGCTAGCAGCCGGCGTTCAAGAGCTGATTCTATGGCACAGATCAAGGCAGACGAAATATCCAAGCTGATCCGCGAGCAGATCGAGAACTACGAATCCAAGATCTCCGTGGACGAAACCGGCACCATCATCACCCTCGGCGACGGCATCGCGCGAGTCTATGGACTCGACAAAGTCATGGCCGGTGAACTTCTTTCCTTCCCGCACGGTGTCGCGGGCATCGCCATGAACCTGGAAGAAGACCAGGTCGGCGTGGTGATCCTCGGCGAATACACCGAGCTCAAAGAAGGCGACGAAGTGAAGCGCACCGGGCGCATCATGAGCGTGCCGGTGGGTGATGCCATGATTGGCCGGGTGGTCGACTCGCTGGGCCGGCCCATTGACGACAAAGGTCCTATTGCCACCGACCAGTTCATCGCTCTCGAGCGCCTGGCACCCGGCGTCATCGATCGTCAACCCGTGCGCGAGCCCATGGCCACTGGACTCAAAGCCATCGATAGCATGATTCCGATCGGCCGCGGCCAGCGCGAATTAATCATCGGCGATCGCCAGACCGGCAAAACCGCCGTGGCGCTCGATACCATCATCAATAGCAAGGGCAATAATCTGGTTTGTATTTATAACGCGATTGGCCAGAAGCGCTCGTCGATCGCGCAGGTCGTGAAAATTCTTGAGGATTACGGCGCGATGGAATACACCATCGTCGTCGCGGCATCAGCGTCGGAACCCGCACCCATGCAGTACATTTCGCCGTACGCGGCCACTGCAATCGGGGAATACTTCCGCGATTCCAAGCGGCACGCGCTGGTCATCTACGACGATCTTTCGAAACACGCAGCGTCGTATCGCGAAATTTCATTGCTGCTGCGGCGTCCACCCGGCCGCGAGGCGTATCCCGGTGACGTCTTCTACCTTCACTCGCGATTGCTCGAACGCTCGGCCAAGTTGAGCGATAAGAATGGCGCCGGATCACTCACCGCTCTGCCCATCATCGAAACCCAGGCCGGCGACGTTTCCGCTTACATTCCGACCAACGTGATTTCGATTACGGATGGGCAGATTTATCTGGAGACGGATCTGTTCAACCAAGGCGTGCGTCCCGCCGTGAACGTAGGGTTGTCGGTAAGCCGCGTGGGTGGCAGCGCGCAGATCAAAGCCATGCGGCAAGTTGCCGGAACGCTTAAGCTCGAACTCGCCCAATACCGCGAACTGGCAGCCTTCTCGCAGTTCGGCAGCGACCTTGACAAAGCCACGCAGGCGCAACTCAACCGCGGCCAGCGCCTGGTCGAAATTCTGAAGCAAGATCAATTTTCGCCGCTCCCGTTCTCCAAACAAATTCTCATCATCTTCGCCGGCACGGGCGGTTTCCTCGACGACCTCCCGGTAAATCAGGTCCGCGATTTTGAAAAGACGCTTTACGAGTACGTGGACGCAACCAGTGCTGGCCTGCTGCGCGCAATCATGGAGAAAAAAGTTCTCGATGACAGCCTGAAAGCGCAACTGGCAGACGTAATCAAACAGGCGAAGCAGCAGTTCGTCTCGTCGCGGGAAGCGGTGGCGAAGTAGGTTCTAAGCAGCTTAGCTCTGGCTTGCTAGAAGCTAACCGCTGGCAGCAGATTCTCAAATGGCAAACATTCTCGACATCCGGCGCCGTATCCGCAGCGTGGTGAACACGCGGCAGATCACCAAAGCCATGAAAGTGGTTTCGGCGGCAAAGCTGCGGCGGGCGCAAGAGCGCACTCTGGCGGCCCGTCCCTATGCCCAGATGTTGACCAACGTCTTGAAATCGCTGGTCGCCCGGGCGGAAATTTACGATCCAGAGACTGGTGAACCGAAACATCCTTTACTGGCGCATCGTGAAGAAAAAAATATTCTGCTGATTGTCGTCACTGGCGATAAAGGATTGGCCGGCGCCTTCAGCGCCAATATCACCAAGGCTGCCAGCCGGTTCATTGAGTCGAAGGCGGGAAAGAATATTGACATTGAGGCCATCGGACGCAAAGGGCGGGACTTCTTGCGCAGGCGCTATCCTGCGGCTCTGGTGCAGACCCGTAGCCTGGCCAACGACGAGGAATCGACCGAAACTCGCGCAGCCGCCGGCGAGCGCGCCGGCGCGATACAAATTACCGGAGAGCACGTGGGCGTTCTCGGCAAGCTCAATTTTTCGCAAGCGCGGACTTTGGCCGAGAGTGTGATGGAGCGTTATGAGCGGGAAGAGATCGATTCGGTTTATCTGGTGTTCAACGAATTCAAGTCGGTAATCGCGCAACGGCTTATCGTCGAACAGATTCTTCCCATCGAGCAGGTGGGCGAACAGGTTGTGCGCCTGGCTGAAGAGATGACGGAGGAAGAAAAGAAAAAGGCCAAGGAGGCTGCGATCAGCGCCGGTGTCGGCCTGCGCGGCGAGAGTCCGGCCGACAAAGTTGCGGAGAAGTTTGGCACCGCCGATGTGGATTACATCTACGAGCAGCCGCCGCAAGAATTGTTCCGAGCGTTACTGCCGAAATACGTCAGCATCCAGATTTTCCGCGCGCTTTTGGAATCAGTGGCCGCCGAGCACGCCGCGCGCATGACCGCCATGGATTCCGCCACCAGCAACGCCACCGACATGATCGATTCGCTCACTCTGGCGATGAACCGCGCGCGCCAGGCGAAGATCACGAAAGAGATCATCGAAATAGTCAGCGGCGCGGCGGCGATGTGAGGAGAAGCAATTGGCAATTAGCAATTAGCATTCAGCAACTCGTATTCATCGGAACCGAGCGAGGTTGCAAATTGCTAATTGCCAGCTGCTAACTGCTATTTTGCAGCGAGCTAAAAATATATGCCAGAAAATATCGGACATGTAATCCAAATTGCGGGCCCGGCGGTGGACGTGCAGTTTCACGAAGGCCACCTTCCGCCCATCTACGAAGCGGTTCGGGTTGTCAGCGACGGCTTCACTGTGCCCAATCCCGTCAATGTGATTCTCGAAGTCCAGCAACACCTGGGCGAAGGACGCGTGCGTTGCATCGCGATGGAGGCCACCGAAGGTATGGTGCGCGGCATGAAGGCCATCGACACTGGTGGCCCGATCTCCGTTCCCGTGGGCCGCGGAACTCTGGGACGCGTGATGAACGTCATCGGAGAACCCGTGGATCAGTTGGGGCCGATCGAGTACAAGGAGCGAATGCCGATTCATCGCCTGGCGCCAGCGTTCGACGAGCAAGCCACCACGGCGGAAATGTTTGAGACCGGCGTGAAGGTCATCGATCTGATTCAGCCGTTTCTGAAAGGCGGCAAGATCGGTTTGTTCGGTGGCGCGGGCGTGGGCAAAACTGTCGTCATCATGGAATTGATCAATAACGTCGCCAAGCAGCACGGCGGCTACTCCGTATTTGCCGGCGTAGGCGAGCGCACCCGCGAAGGCAACGACCTCTGGCTGGAGATGACCGAATCCGGCGTGATCAAGCCGGGCGATCCCGCGCACTCGAAAGCCGCGCTGATTTATGGCCAGATGACCGAGCCTCCTGGCGCACGCTTGCGCGTGGCGCTGACCGGGCTCACGGTCGCGGAGTTTTTCCGCGATGCCGAAGGCGCGGACACTTTATTGTTCATCGATAACATTTTTCGTTTCACCCAGGCCGGATCGGAAGTTTCGGCGCTGCTCGGCCGCATGCCGAGCGCGGTGGGCTACCAACCAAACCTGGCTACGGAAATGGGCGAACTGCAGGAGCGTATTACTTCGACCAAGAGAGGTTCGGTCACTTCAGTGCAGGCAATCTACGTTCCTGCCGACGACTTGACCGATCCCGCGCCCGCCACAACCTTCGCTCACCTCGACGCCACTACTGTGCTTTCCCGCGCATTAACCGAGATTGGAATTTATCCCGCGGTCGATCCGCTGGCATCGACCTCGCGCATTCTCGATGCGCGCATCGTTGGCCAGGAGCATTACGACGTTGCGCAACGCGTGAAAAAGACGCTGCAAACGTATAAGGACCTGCAGGACATCATCGCGATTCTCGGTATCGACGAACTCAGCGAGGATCAAAAACTCACTGTGGCGCGCGCTCGAAAGATTCAACGTTTTCTCTCGCAGCCGTTCCACGTGGCCGAACAGTTCACCGGCGCAGCAGGCCGCTACGTAAAGATTGCAGATACCGTGAAGGGCTTCAAGGCGATTGTTGAAGGTAAATATGACGACATCCCCGAGCAAGCGTTTTATATGAAAGGACCGATCGAGGAAGTGCTGGAAGCCGCAGAGAAGATGAAAGTGGCCGCGTAAATCAAAACCGCGCAGGCCGGATGCCCGGAGCCGCGCTTATTTATGGCAGATACTTTCCAACTCGAGATCGTCACCCCGGAAAAGAAAGTGGTCGACACCGAGGCGACCGAAGTTCAGATTCCCGGCAAGAATGGCTATCTCGGCGTATTGCCGGGCCACGCTCCCCTCATCACCGAACTTGCCGTTGGCGAAATTACTTACCGCGCCAGCGCGGAAGAGCAAAAACTCGCGGTAGCTTGGGGATTCGCCGAAGTGCTGCCCAACAAAGTAACGATACTTGCCGAAACCGCCGAGCGGCCTTCCGAAATTGATGTGGAACGCGCACGCAAGGCCAAAGAACGGGCCGAGCAACGGCTGACCAGTGGGGACACAAACGTTGACGTAGAGCGCTCGCTGAACGCTCTGCACAAAGCCGAGACACGGCTCGAGGTGGCTGGCAAGACTTAGTAGAACTCTGATTCGCGCTCGCGGTGACGAATGCGACTTTCTCTAACTTTCCTCTTTTCTCTTTCGTTTTTCCTTGCAGCTTTCTGCGCCGCTCAAACAAATAAATCTTCATTGCCCGCGTCTGCTCCAACTCCGCTAATTTCTCCGGATGTGCACGCAGATGGCAGCGTAACGTTCCGCTTCTCCGCGCCCAACGCGAAAGTGGTGGAACTCGAGCGCGAAGGCGCGGAACCTCAAGCCATGATTCAAGACGATCAAGGCGTCTGGAGCTTTACCACAGCTCCGCTCGCGCCCGATTACTACAGCTATTCTTTCGTAGCCGACGGCGTGCGTCTGATCGATCCCTCAAACCCGCTGATCACGCCGAATCTGCTCTCGACCGCGAGCGCCGTTCACGTTCCCGGGCCGCCGTCGCTTTCCTGGGAAGTGAATGACCTTCCGCACGGCGAAATCCATCATCACTTCTACAAATCTTCTGTGGCCAATGATGAGCGCGACTATTACGTTTATACGCCGCCAGGTTACGACGCCGCGCGCAAACGAAAGTATCCCGTTCTCTATCTTCTCCACGGATTCAGTGACGACGCCAGCGGATGGACCGCCGTCGGCCATGCCAACGTGATTCTTGACAATCTGATCGCGCAAAATAAAGCTAAGCCGATGATCGTGGTGATGCCTCTCGGCTACGGCACTATGGATTTTGTTCGTCTGGCGTGGGGCGCATGGAACCATCCGCAATTGCGGGACGCCAACTTTCAGAAGTTCACCGAAGCCCTGCTCACGGAAGTCATGCCACAGGTCGAAAGCGAATATCGAATCAACAAGAATCGGAACGCGCGTGCAATCGCGGGACTCTCCATGGGCGGCTCGGAGTCTCTGCTCACTGGTCTAAATCATCTCGACAAGTTCTCCTGGATCGGCGCGTTCAGCTCCGGCGGCATCCTCGACGATTTCGAAAAAGATTTTCCCGCTCTTGACGCGAAAGCTAACCCTCAGATTCATCTCTTGTGGATCGCATGCGGCACGGACGATCATCTGATCACCATCAACCGCAATCTGCGCGAATGGCTGAAAACTAGAGGCGTGAATCACACAGATATTGAAACTCCGGGGATGCATACTTGGATGGTGTGGCGGAGGAATCTGGCGGAGTTCGCGCCTTTATTATTCCGTTGAGACAGAATCGTGGCACGCAGAGTAGCTACGGTACATTCACAGACTCCCTATCCTCCGACGCCACACGCTTCACCGCAGCTGTCCGCTCTAACTTATCCCACGCAAATCTCCGCCCTTCGAGCGCACGCTTCAGCGTTTTGAAAAGCACTACCGAAAATAACTGCCGGTAAGCAAAGCGCTGCAACCACACCTGACTCAGCAACCAGACATCTTCTTTATCATCCGGCCTTCTTCGCTCCAGAGCGAACGCAAGAGCCGACGCCAGGAAGTCAATCACCAGGAATGCGAAGAAGAACGCGACCAGCTTGTGAAAACTAGCCGGGTCCGTGGAATCCGGATGAAAGTGTTTCTGCACAAAATACCAAAGCGCGCCGAAAGCGAACATGATGTCGATGAGCGGTGAGACCAGCGGCAACAGGATTTGGAAGATCACGATGTTCGGCAGCGCCACGAAACCCAGCACGCCTTTGCGGGCGAATACTCCGCTGTGTTTATAGACTGCTTGCAGAATTCCAAACGACCAGCGAAACCGCTGACGCATCAAGCCATTCGCGTTCGTAGGCGCTTCGGTGTATGCCAAAGCCATGTCTTCATATTCCACGCGATAGCCGCGGCGCAACAGAGCCATGGTGAGATCTGCATCCTCGGCAACGGTGTCGATCTGGAAGCAGCCCGCTTCGCGCACCGCGGAAACGCGCCAGGCTCCAATCGCGCCGGGAACCACGCTCACCGCGCCGAGAACATCCAAAGCGCGGCGTTCGAAATTCTGGCTGGTGATGTATTCGAGAGCCTGCCAGCGCGTCCACAGATTTACGCGATTCCCTACCTTTGCGTTGCCCGCGATAGCGCCGACATTGGGGTTGATGAAATGCGGGACCAGGCGCGAAATGGCGTCGCTCGCGATGATCGTATCAGCGTCGATGCCCACGAAGAGTTCTGCGTCCTGTATATGTTCAATGCCAAAGTTGAGAGCCTCGGCCTTGCCTGCATTCGGCTTCGTAAGAATGAGAACTCTTCCAGCATCTTCCTCCGCAAAGAAGGCAGCACGAGCCACTGCAAGCGTGCGGTCCTTCGAGCCATCGTCGATCACGATCACGCGCAGACTGGGATAATCGGAATTGAGCGCGGCACGAATTGTGCGCACGATAACCTTTTCTTCGTTGTAGGCCGGTATAAGAACAGCCACTTTCGGTCGATAGGATGCCAGTTCTGCCGGCCTTCCAAAAATCTTTTCATGCAACCGGTCGTAGATGGCAGCCGTGCCAATGAAGATGAGCCGCCCGGTCATGAGCAGGTCGCCGACAAAAAATATCCAGGTGATCAAAATGATGCCGGCCTCAAATATCCAGAAACCCAGGCCGTCCAGGCGCGCAGCCCATCGCTGTCCCGTGCTCAAGGGCGCCATCACGTCGGCCCTCGTCTTGCCAAACAACTGAAATACCGGCACCACCGAATATCCCCGCGCCCGAATACCATCAATGATCATGGGCAGCGCGCGAACTGTTTCCGCCCGATTGCCGCCGCCATCATGCAGCAGCACGATGTTGCCGCAGCGCAGATCGCCGGCGGCGCAGGGCGGCAAGTGCGCCAGCACGTAAGAAGAGATTTCCTCGGCAGTGTGTCGCCGCGGTTTGTCATTCCAATCATTGGGATCGATCCGGTTGCCCACCGTGATATATCCCATGTCCTGCGCGAACTCGAGCGGCTTCACCTGATCGGCAGTGTCGGGCTCTTCGTCAATCGCATATGGCGGCCGCAGAAGCGTGGCTCGAATCCCCATCAGGCTGGCGAATAGCCGCTCGGTAAGATTCAACTCCACCTTCATGTAGCCGG
Source organism: uncultured Acidobacteriaceae bacterium (assembly GCA_963724815.1). Classification (GTDB taxonomy): domain Bacteria; phylum Acidobacteriota; class Terriglobia; order Terriglobales; family Acidobacteriaceae; genus Sulfotelmatobacter. Next base: position 90,605 of record CAVRWS010000051.1, on the reverse strand, counting down.
AAGAAATATTGCTCACGTCCGGATGCGTAAAGGTGTGATTGCCAATGGTATGGCCTTCGTTGTATATCCGTTTCGCCAGACCTGGGAACTTATCTGTCTGAATGCCGATTAGAAAAAACGTGGCCGTAGAGTGCTCGCGCTTGAGAACATCGAGAATTTTCGGCGTCCACTCGGGATCAGGGCCGTCGTCAAAGGTGATCGCGACTTCGTTGGGACTGTAGCCGTAGCGCGCCACCCGGTAAGGCTCCGGTAGAGACTGGAAATTCTCGTCGGTGATCAGTTTTGTCTTGGGATCGATGGTGAGATCGCGAGTGCCATGCGTGGGGCGCTCCTCAATGCGAAGAATTTCTCCCTGGCCTTCCATGTCGACATCCTGGCCAGGAGGCACGTCGCGGATTTTTTCCGCGGCCCCGGCATCGCCGGGAACGTCCCAAATACGCCACAGGGATCGGTCTTCACCGCCGAGCCGCCACAAAGCGAAGGTCTGGATGCCCAGCGTTTGTGCGGCTCGCATGTGATTCAGCGCCGTCACCGCATCCAGAAACCACACGTCATGGCGAAGACTCCGCTCATCCAGATAACTGAAGTGCGGATTCAGAGCGTCGTCATCGAAGGTCACGTCCTCATCGGAGTCGCGCGCCGCCAGCCAGGCCTCCTGGGCGCTCACCGAACTGTCGTGCGCATCCGGCGGAAGCTTACCTTTCTTCGGCTTGAGCACCCAGTCATATCCGTAGTTGGCGATGGCGCAGATCAGTTTTTCGCGGGGCACTACTTTTTCAACAAACTTCAGATTGTCGACGAACCAGTCTTGCGAAGCCACCGGCCCCGACGCCGCCCCTGGATAGTGCTCGTCGTAGTTCATCACGATCACGCCGTCCGCGGGTGCAGAGATAGCCGCGTAATCGAACTCCTCATTGTGGGCCGGCACGCTAACATAGAGCTTCATCCCTCGCGCGTGCAGATCTGAGGAGAGTTCATTCAACAGCGCGACATAACCTTTCTGCCCGGAGGTGGGGAAAGCCTCGAAATCGACCATCAGGCCGCCGAAGTGATCCGACGAAAGAAATATGCCGACTTCCTTTCGAAATTCCGCCCGCGCATCCGGATCGTTGAGAAATCCGGTAATATCTCCCACCCAATCGGTGCCGTTGAAATTATTCACCATGGGAAAGACTTCCATGCTCGGGTCGTCAGCCTTAATGAATGGCATCACGCGGTCATCCACGGAGCGCGCATGATTGTTTTGCACGACATCGAAAAACTTATTGGTCTGGTCGTCCACCCCCTGCAGGCGGCCGTCGGGCGTGAGCACGTGCAGCCAGTCGGGATACAACAAGTCGATCTGGCGGGCGAAATCGCGAAGCGAAGAAAAACTTGCCGCATCCCAGGGAACATAGAATGCCGCCCGAATTCCTTCTTCTTGATTTAGTTTCACTTCAGAGGCAGGCAACTTCGATTTACGGTGGGAGCGGTTAGCCAGCTTTTTCAGGCGTTCGCGCGCCTTCTCTTTCTCATTCTCCTTCAATGCCCTGAAAGCGCGCTTCTGCGGGGAAAACAGCAGCTCCGGCAAACGTTCGTCCCGCAACGCACTGTAGACAAAGAAAATAATGAGTGCGGAGAGCGCCGCGACAACAATGTCGACCAGGCGTCTTAAGCGCTTCCAGCGAGCGCGTTGCGGATCATAAAAGACGGGTTCAGCCATGGATGGTCAATCGCTTATCGTATGCCGCAGACGGCAAGTGGTCAATTCTTGAGGAGACAGAAGACGAGGCGCGCCCAGCTCTACTTGGCAAGTTAGATGCTTCTGCCGCGCACCAAGTTGACTGCAACGCGCTATATTCTCAGCGTGCTGAAACTGCTGCGCAAAGATGTTCGCTTCTTTCTTGCGGCGACCCTGGCCGCGGTCGCGCTGCGCCTCGTTTTTCTGCTGCACTTTCCCGCAGTCGTCGACGATTCCCGTCTCTACGCCGATATCGCCATGAACTGGCTGCAATATGGCATCTACGGCATTACCAACTCCGGCCACGTTATGCCCACACTCTCCCGCTTGCCGGGATATCCTGCGTTTCTCGCAGCTATTTTCTACGTCTTCGGTTGGAGTAATTTCCGCGCGGTTTTGCTGATTCAGCTCTTGTTCGATCTCGGGACATGCTTATTGATTGCGGATATAGCGCGCCGCATCCTCTCGGACCGGGCTGCTAAAGCGGCTTTCATGCTCGCTGCTCTGTGTCCCTTTCTCGCGAATTATTCGGCCGCGGTTCTCACCGAGACCCTGGAAATCTTCTTCACAACCGTCGCGCTGGATTTCGCCATTCTCGAAATGGCCCGCTTATGGGTAGAAACCGACTCGCAAGCTACCACGCCGTCATCCTCCAACATGACTCCATGGTTTGGCTGCGGATTCTCGATTGCAGCTTGCATACTGCTTCGCCCCGATGGGGGAATTCTACTCGCCGCGATCGGCGCGTATTTGTTTTTGCTTTTTGCGAGCGAAATAATTAAGAGAAGAAAGCGCGCCGGTGCGCATCATCTCGCTCCCATTCTGCGCGCTGGGATCATTCTTGCCATCGCTTCGCTGGCTCCGCTGATTCCCTGGACTGTGCGAAACCTGCATACCCTCCACCGCTTCGAACCGCTGGCTCCGCGCTATGCCAATGATTCCGACGAGCCCGTGATGAGCGGATTCAATCGCTGGACCAAGACCTGGATCGTGGAGTATGCGTCAGTCGAAGAAATCTACTGGAACGTGCCCGGCTCCGACATCGACCTCACGCGTCTGCCCGGGCGCGCCTTCGATTCACAACAGCAACGCCAGGAAACCGCGCAGCTCTTCGCCGATTACAATTCGGATCACGATATAACGCCTGAACTTGACGCGCGCTTCGCCGCGCTGGCCACGTCCCGCATTCACGCCACGCCCCTGCGTTATTACGTTTGTCTGCCGACTCTGCGCATTGCCGACATGTGGCTTCGTCCGCGAACCGAGCTTCTGCCTTCCGACCCACGCTGGTGGGAGTTCAATGACGATGGCGTATGGCTTGCCGTAAGTGTAGTTTTCGGATTGCTGAATCTGGCCTACGTCGCTGCGGCAGTCGCCGGGTTCGTGCGCGGCCGTAGGTGTTACGGCCTCGGCTTGTTATTTTTGTTCCTGTTGCTGCGGTCGCTTTTTCTTGGCACACTGGAAAATCCCGAGCCCCGCTACACGCTGGAATGCTATCCCGTGATCATCGTCGCCGCAGCCGCACTATTCATCGGTAAATCGCATAGCTACGAGCGGAAATCCGCATAAACAGGCTCCCGAATCTAGTACGCAGTATGTGAGAAGCCGTATTCAAACGTTTCACAAGCGTGAAAAATACTGAAAATTAAGCTTGAACACTGTGGCCTCGGAGTTGCACAATAGCGCCCCATCAGGTCCCCAGGGTCTCGTGCGCATGTCTGCTTGGCTCACCTCGGGTCCATTCTAAAGGAGAACTGAATGTTGGCTACCGACTTGTGGTCGTGTGTGTCCCGCACCTTTGCGCTTGTGCTGTTCGCGTTCTGCGTCGTCGTGTTTTCCGGAAAGAATCTCGCGGCTCAACAAGCGACTGCATTGCTGACTGGAACGGTCAAGGACTCCTCGGGGGCCGTCGTCTCGGATGCAAAGGTCACGCTGAAGAACTCCGATACCAACATCACTAGAGTCTCCAAGTCCGATAAGAATGGAGATTTTCTATTTACGTCGATTCCGATCGGTTCCTACGAGGTGAGCGTCGAGCGGCAAGGCTTCAAGAGATCGGTGCGCCGGGGTATCACGCTCGAGATAAATCAGAATGCTCGCCTGGATGTTGTGCTTGAGGTCGGAGCTGCTTCGCAAGTGGTCGAGGTCACAGCCGACGTCACCCAGGTGGATACCATCAGCGACACGATTGGCGACACCGTAGCCGGAGAAACCATCCAGCGCGCGCCCCTCAACGGCAGAAACGTTCTCGATCTCGCGCTTTTACAGCCCGGGGTTACGGAAACGAACGGTGATTCCACCGCAGCCGGCAGTTACAGCATTGCTGGGGGCCGCTCCGATTCGGTTACATTTTTACTGGATGGGGGATTAAATAATAACCTACTCGATAATAGCGTCGTCTTTAATCCCAACCCCGATACGATTGCGGAATTTCACATTCTCGAAAGCAACTACTCCGCCGAATACGGACGCAATGGCGGTGGCGTGATTAGCGTCGTTACCAAGTCCGGAACCAATCAATGGCACGGTAGCGCGTTTGAATTCTTGCGCAACGATGATTTCAACGCCAACGATTACTTCAACATCGCGAATGGCCTTCCCCGCGACGTCCTTAAGCGGAATCAGTACGGCGCAACTTTCGGAGGCCCGATTTCCTTGCCCAAGCTGGTGAACGGCAAAGACCGCTTCTTCTTTTTCGTCGGCTATCAGGGACAGAGGCTTTCTCAGCAGGAATCCACCGGTGAAGGAACCGTTTTCACCCCCGCCGAGCTCAATGGAGACTTCTCGCATGCCGGCGCCACCGGCCTGAATCCCAATGGACCAGACCCCGGTGTGGCGTGCTTTCTTACTGGCTACTTTTACAACAGCGCCAGTGCTCCCGACGGCACCGGATGCGCCACCGATTCTAATGGCAACCCGATACAAGGACCTACCCATCCGTATTTTCAGCCGAACCTGGCGCTCGCGCAGCAGGCGATCATCGATCCCACGAAAATAAGTCCCATTGCTCTTGAATATGTTGGCTTGGGTCTTATCCCGACCAATCCCGCCGGCCAGGAGAATTTTCTGGGCTCGCACACCGACAACCGTAACGAACTAACCATGAAGTACGATTTTTTAATCAGCGACAAAGATAAAGTGAGCGCCACCATCGGCGGCTTTCGCAATCCCCAGATAAATCCCTTCCAGTTCGCCAGCGTGCCCGGCACACCTAATATCTCGCAGATCAATAGCTACTATACAAACGTTGCATACACTCATACCTTTTCGCCAAACGTACTGAACGAGTTTCGACTTTTCTTGCAAAGAAACAATAACTTGCAGGATAAACCGGGAGTGAAGCTGCCGGTGGCTTCTCAGCTTGGTATCGGAATCCATCAGGATGACCCGCAAGGTCCGCCGAATCTTTGGTTCGACAACAATTTCTATGTCGGATTCAGCGAACAGGGTCCCACCAACCTGGTGGATACGACATTTGGATTCTCCGATTCACTCACTTACGTTCATGGACCGCACAATTGGAAGATGGGCGCGGGAGTTTCCGCCTATCGCAACAACACTGTCTACGATTACTACGTCAATGGCGAATTCGATTTCTTCGCCGGCGGCGCGGGCACGGATAATTCGCTGGCCGACTTCATCCTCGGCATTCCTTCGCAGTACTTCCAGTATCCACACGCGCCATCGAATATTCGCAGCAAGTCGTACTACGGCTTCCTGCAGGATGAATGGCGCGTAGGCAAGCACCTGACCCTCGATTTAGGAATCCGTTACGAATATAACTCCCCCAAAGAGGATACCCAGGGCCGCTCCTTCTCGCTCATTCCCGGTCTCCAATCAACCGTCTTTACCGGCGCACCTCGCGGAATGGTCTTCCCCGGAGATCGGGGCGCACCCGTAGGAGCGAACTTCCCCGATCGCACGAACTGGGGACCACGCTTTGGTTTCGCGTGGGATCCACGCGGCGACGCCAAGACCAGCATTCGCGGCGGATTCGGAATGTTTTATGACATTCTCAAAGGCGAAGATAATTTGCAGTTCAACGGCCAGCCGCCCTTCTTTTCCAGTGTAGGTTTGAACTTCCCCACATTTTCTGCGAATGGTCCATCCCCATATTTAAGCGATCCGTTCGGTCCCAATTCCGCCGACGTTCCTGATCCGTTCCCATCGCACGCGCCACCTTCAAATCTTAATTTCAATGCAGCTGGATTTCTCCCGATCAATAGCGGCGGAAGCGTCTACTTCGTTGATCCACATCTGAAAACTCCTATCACCTATCAGTACAACCTGAGCGTGCAACACGAACTGGCTCGCAGCACCGCGCTCGAAATGAGCTATGTAGGCAATCTTTCCCATGGACTGACCTCGCTGATCGATGTCAACCCGTTCGTGCTTGGCACCACTGACCGCATTGTCAATCTCGGTGCGGGGGACAGTTCTTGCCCGGATGCATCCGGAAATTCCAGCTCAAATTCCTTCGGAACCTGTAGCTTCGGCTCCGCGCCGGAGTTCAAGAACATCAGTAATGCTCTGTATAACAGCCTGCAGGCCAGCCTGAACCAGCAACTCATCGACTCCCATTATCTCGGGCGCACCTATTTCACTTTGGCGTATACTTGGGGACATAGCATCGATAATGCCTCGGGCTTCCGCCAGAGAAACAGCTCCGTACCCTCTTTGGATCCGGACCTGTTTCGCGCTTCGAGCGATCAAGACGTTCGCAATCGCGTCACTTTCAGCGGAGGTTGGGACCTGCCCGTTGACCGTCTGTTCGAACCCGCCCCCAAGCGCCTGACGCAGGGCTGGAGCCTTTTCCCGATCGTAACCTGGCGGAGCGGCTTGCCGTTCGACGTGTTCGCGAACCTCGGGGAGCAATTCACCTACAATGCGGAAGGTCCGTCCGGTGCCGGGGACCCGGTCAACGTCCATGCCAATATCGTCGGACCGCTGAACACGCTTAACCCGCGAACCACCCAGACGATCAACAGCAATACCGGGCACTATTATTTCAACCCGAATAGCCTCAGCAACGCGCAATGCGGCGATCCTTCCTGCGTGCCCGGGCCGGGAATGCTTCCCGCCGATTCTCAAGTAGTTGCAGATCCTGCCCTCGCCACCTATGGAACTTTGCCGCGTAATTTCTTCCGCGGACCAAGCTACGTCGATTTTGACTTGGCTTTTTCCAAGACAACCGTGATTACGGAGCGGGTGAAATTTGAACTGCGCGCGGAATTCTTTAACATCTTGAATCACGCCAACTTCGCCAACCCGGGCATTATCAACAGCGGCAACGGAATCTATAGCGGCGGCGCCGGCGGCACCAACCCGAATAGTTCGCTCTTCGGCCAAATCACCTCAACCTACGATCCACGCATCATCCAGTTTGCGGGGCGCGTGTCTTTCTGACGGGCGCCCACGCAGCTTGGGAAGTGCGTATCAGCAGATTTTCACTAGACTCAAGCCACGCGTCAACAAGGAAGGAGTAAAAGTTTACTCATTTGCGGAAGGCGGCGAGCTCCGCTCGCCCGGACAGCCGAGGGCGGCTATCCCCGCATGGCTCTTCTACTAGCCGCCAGCGAGGCCGATTAACCGCACCTTCTTTAGCCGTCGACCGACGCGTAGGACGGTCCAGTGATCCAAGGGCATTTCAGCAATGAAGTTGCTCTCGCCGATGGTCTCGCCATCGATGGAAACAGCGCCGGCTCTCAGCCTTCCCCCGGCCTCGTTGTTGGAATTAGCGAGTCCTGCGTGCCGAATCAGCTTGTCGATGCGCACGACGTGCCTCCTGCCGGGATTCACCCCTTGAGCAATCACCACTGAAGCACCATGGCGGCCGGCGTCGGGATCAACCTCGACATCGGCTAAGCGGACATCAACGCGTTCTAGTTCTTCCGGCACCTCGTTCTTCTGAAACTGCCGCGCCCAATCCTCCGCCGCCTTTGCCGCTGCATCCGTCGAGTGGAAGTCCGCCACAATCCTTCGCGCCAAATCCTTCTTCGCCTGCATCGGATGTGCCTCGCGCTTCATCCTCTCGATGTCCGCGACCTGTACATCCGTCAGCAACTCGTAATATCTCCACATCATTTCGTCAGAAATGCTCATGATCTTCCCGTACATCTCCAACGGCGGCTCATGAATGCCGATCGCGTTGCCCAGCGACTTCGACATTTTCTGCACGCCGTCAAGCCCTTCGAGAATCGGCGTGGTCAGCACCACCTGCGACTCCTGACCGTAAGTTCGTTGCAGTTCTCTTCCCACGAGCAAGTTAAATTTCTGATCCGTCCCGCCGAGTTCCACGTCGGCCTCGAGCGCAACCGAGTCATATCCTTGCACTAGCGGATAGAGCAATTCATGCACCGAGATCGGCTTCTCTTCCTGAAATCGTTTGTGAAAGTCCTCGCGCTCCAGCAGTTGAGAAACCGTGTACTTCGCCATCAGTCGAACGAAATCATCAGAGCTGAACTGGCCCATCCAGCGCCGGTTGAAGTCGATCACAGTTTTCTGCGGATCGAGAATCTTGAAGACCTGGGCTTTGTATGTCTCGGCGTTCTCCTCGATTTGTTCGCGAGTCAGCGGCGGACGCGTGACGGAACGCCCAGTGGGGTCGCCGATCATTCCCGTGAAATCGCCGATCAGAAAAATTGCGGTGTGCCCGAGATCCTGAAAATGTTTCAGCTTGCGCAGAACTACGGTGTGCCCGAGATGCAAGTCGGGAGCGGTCGGGTCCATGCCGAGCTTTATGCGCAGCGGTTTGCCCGAGGCGCGCGACTTCTCCAGCTTCGCGCGCAGGTCAGCCTCGCGGATGATCTCCGCGGAGCCCTTCTTCAGATAAGTGAGTTGTTCTTCGACCGGCGCGAAAGTTGGCATGAGAAAGGTCATTATAAAGAAATGTCGAATGCAGAAGGCGGAATTAGAATTAACTCCCGGGATCAGCTGGTGACGGCAAAAATTCACATACGAACAGCCACCGCCGCGGATGTCCCCCGGCTAAGCGAAGTGATCCAAGCTTCTGTGCGCGGCTTGCAGGCCGAGGACTATTCGCCAGCGCAGATCGAAGGCGCGTTGCAGTCGGTGTATGGCGTGGATAGCCGGCTTATTGCGGACGGAACATATTTCGTTGCGGAAGTTTCAGAGTCGCAGAGCACCGGGATCATCGCTTGTGGTGGATGGAGTAAGCGTAAGACTCTCTACGGTGGCGATCAGTACGCAGGTCGAGAAGACTCAATGCTTGATCCTGTTCAGGATGCGGCGAAGATTCGAGCGTTCTTCGTACATCCGAAATGGGCCCGGCGCGGCATCGGCGGCATGATTCTCGAAGCCTGCGAAAATGCCGCGCGACGAGCAGGATTCACCCGGCTTGAAATGGGCGCAACTTTAAGTGGAGTAGCTTTCTACCGAGCCAAGGGATATGAAGCCGTCGAGAATCAGCAGGTCCCACTGGGGAACGGATATTCGTTGCCCATCTTAAGAATGGCGAAGAGAATTCCGCCCAAAGTTTGATCCGCAATGCCAGACAGCGAAACCGTTTCCCCACATCGGCCTTTAAAATTCAGGGAACTAACTTCCTCTTTTCAATCTGCGGCCGGTGATTTGGAACGTTCCACCCAAAACAATATTTATTGCCTCGGAGTAGGCAATATGCTCCTGCTCAAGAATTCGCGCGGCCAGTGTATGCTCGTCATCACTGTCGAGGACCGAAACCGTCTTCTGCACGATGATGGGCCCGTGATCCAGTTCCTCATCGACAAAATGCACCGTGCAGCCGGAAACTTTTACGCCGTAAGCGAACGCCTGCTCCTGCGCCTCGAGTCCGGGGAATGCGGGCAGCAGCGATGGATGAATGTTGAGAATTTTCCTCGGAAACTGCTGCACGAACCACGGCGAGAGCAGGCGCATGTATCCCGCAAGGCAGATCAGATCCACCTTGTGCTGTTTCAATGCGCCGACAACTTCGCAGTCGTGTTCTCCGCGCGGCCTGCCCTTCGAAGGAATCACCAGAGCTTCCAGTCCGCGCTGGCGCGCGGTCACAATGCCTGGAGCCTCCGCTTTGTTGGAGATCACAACGCTGATACGCGCGTCCGCGATACGGCCAGCATCAATACCATCGGCGATCGCTACGAAATTTGACCCGCGTCCGGAGAGAAGGATGCCAAGGGAATGCATTGTTGATTTTTGATTGCTGATTTCTGATTGGAAGTCAAAACTGTTTTCTGCAAATCAGCAATCAACATTGTTTCAGCTATACAGTACTTTGCGCTCGCCCTTAACAATGCGTCCGATCGTGTAGGCTTTCTCTCCCACTCGATCCAGAACGCTCTGCGCCTTCTTGAACTTTGCCAGAGGAACCACCATCAGCATACCCAGCCCCATGTTGAACGTGCGCAACATTTCGTCCTGGGGAACATCGCCCAATTGGCGGAGATGTTCGAACAAAGGCAGCACCGGCCACGAGCCAAGTTCAATCAGCGCAGCCGTACCCCGAGGTAGCACGCGCGGCAGATTCTCTGTGATGCCGCCTCCGGTCACGTGAGCCAGAGCTGAAACACATTGCGCATCGATCAACTTTCTCAGCGCCGGCCAGTAACTCTTATGAGTGCGCATCAACTCGTTCCCAACTTTGTTCTTAATCTCATTCACGTAGTCGTCGGGAGAGTAATGCGCGACCTCGAACAGCAGCTTGCGGGCCAGCGAATATCCATTCGTGTGAAGGCCATTCGAGGGCAGACCGAGCACGACATCGCCGATCTGCACATCTTTGCCCGTGATAATCCGCTCGCGCTCCACCACGCCCACGATAAATCCTGCGAGATCGTACTCGCCGTCCGGATAAAAACCGGGCATTTCGGCCGTCTCGCCGCCGATCAAGGCGCAGCCATTATGCTTGCAGGCGTCGGCAATGCCTTCCACCACTTGCTCCGCAACGGTCAGATCCAGTTTTCCCGCCGCTAGATAGTCCATAAAAAATAGTGGCGTGGCGCCCTGCACCGCGATGTCGTTCACGCAGTGGTTCACCAGGTCGGCGCCCACGGTGGAATGCAACCCCATTTCGAAGGCAATTTTCAGTTTCGTTCCCACTCCGTCCACACTGGACACCAGGATGGGATCCAGATACTTCGTCTTATCGATGGCGAAGAGACCTCCGAAGCCGCCAATCTCGCTGAGCACGCCTCGGGTAAAGGTCTTGTGCGCCAGATACTTGATCCGCTGCTTGGTGCGGTTTGCGCGGTCGATGTCCACCCCCGCGTCAGCGTAGGTGATCGGCGTTCCAGCGGGCGTGGGTTTCTTGGCCACTAAGGTATCTCTTTATTCGGTCTCGGTGCTTCAGTGTGGGGAAACGCTGGGTTCTTTTGCGAAGCGTTAACTTCTAAGGCCGCTCATTGTAACACGTTCGAAGTACTCAACAACGCAGGTCGAGGATTTGAGAATTCCGAATACACTAGCACCACGTTCCGCGGACGCGTACGCCCGTTCGGCACCGCCGGGCACCACTAATGAGCGATGAAGTCCGAAAAGAAATAAGCCAAAACGCCGAAAAGAGCCAGTCCAGAAATGCCGTATGCCGTTAGAACCCAGGCGCCGCGGCCTTCATGATGCCTGATGTGAGCGGACGAAGAAGAAGACTGCTCTGAAACCGAAGGGGATACTGCTGGGGCCCGATCTTCCATACCAGAAAACCTCCGAACGGAAAGATCGTGGCGCAATTTACATTATGCGTCACGCCTGCCCGGCGTCTTGGCCAGACAGGACTATCTGCGCGGGATTTTACTACGGTTTTGTGACTACCGTTACAAAGAAATGTGACTTTTATCACAATTTGAAGGAAGGATCGCCAAGTGGGTTTGCCGGCGGAGGGTCCTGAGCGGTGTCAGTGGGGAGGCCGAAAAATCGAAGTCAGGCTTGAAATTCTGAGGCTTCCGGAAAACGCAGGTTACACTTTGCCAGCGCCAGCGCGAGAAGCTCTTCAATCTTCGTCTCCTCGCAGTTTCGCGACATGGCCAGTTCGCTAACCAGCAAGTAACGAGCCCGTTCCAGCATCTTTTTTTCCCGGAAGGACAGAGGCTTAGCCTGGTGCAGGGCGATCAGGCTCTTCAGGACTCCCGCAACCTCAAACAACGAGCCCGTGCGCATCCGGTCGGAATTTTCCTTGAACCGGTCTTTCCAGTCGGCGGTGCTGAGATTGTCGGCAACTGACAGAAAATCCAGAATTTTCTGTACCTCGCCGTTACGCACCACGCGCCGAATGCCGACGCTCCCCACGTTATTGCACGGCACCATTACTTTCAGGCTGCTGGCCTTGATGTTGAGGAGATAGAACTTTTCCACCGTGGCGCCAATGGACCGGCTGCTGATCTGTTCGATAATTCCCACGCCATGGTTCGGGTAGACGACTTTATCGCCGATGTGGAAGTTCAAATCACCGTTCATAAAAGGTACCCGGGCAGGAAAAGGGTCGAGTGAGGGCGAACGTTACCTTACTGTAAACATATTATCCCGGAATGGGACGAAAAGCAAGAATTCAGCCTTCACCGGGGGCCTGCAAGTCTGCTAGAACTCTGCTGCTTTTTCGGCGCCTCAGCGTCGATATAGACATTCTTCTCGTGCGCAGGCTGCGGAGGGCCCGCAGGGTAAGTCGGTAAGCTATTGGTCCTGAAGGCTTAACGGCACAATCAATAGGCTTCTCCGGTAAGGCGGGGGTATAATCCCCGCGTGCGGTCTGACGACGAAAAATCCGCCGAGGAACCAAACGCCATTAAGTCAGCCTCTGCCCAGCCCCCGGTGAACCCCGGCCGCATTCTCGGGTTGGATGTCGGTTCCCGAAGAATCGGCGTGGCGGTATCGGACCCGCTCGGCATTACCGCGCAGGGTCTTGACACCCTGCAGCGCCGGAATAAGCGTACCGATCTTGCGGCTCTCGAGCAGGTGATCCGCCAATACGCGGTGCGCGAGATCGTAGTCGGCCTTCCCCTGCGCATGAGCGGCGCCGAAGGAACCCAGTCCGACAAAATGCAAGTATTCGCCGAAGACTTGCGCAAGAGGTTCCGGCTGCCAGTGCATCTTTGGGACGAACGTTTGACGTCCGCGGAGGCGAATCGGCTTCTTCGCGAGACTGACTTATCCATCGACAAGCGCGCAAAAGCCGTCGACCGGATGGCCGCAATTTTGATCCTGCAAGGCTGGATGGAAAAGCGACGGCTCCTGGCTTCCGGCTCTCAGTGACCTAACATGGCACGCCGGTACGCTGCCACGTTTTTGTTGTGCTCTTCAATCGTGCGGGCGAATCGATGATGACCTTCCGCGTCGGCGACAAAATAATAGTATTCCGATTGCGCAGGATGCATTGCCGCTTCCAGTGCGCTCTTCCCTGGATTTGCGATCGGACCCGGCGGAAGCCCGACATTTTTATAAGTGTTGTAACGCGAGCTGAAGCTCATATCATCGTGATGCAGCGCACCCGTGTAGGTCCCGGCTAAAAGCTCCGCATAAATAATGCTGGGGTCGGCGTCGAGCGCAATCCTCTTCTGCAGCCGGTTGTAGTAGACGCTTGCCACCAGCGGCCGCTCGTCGGCAACGGCTGTTTCTTTTTCAATAATGGATGCCATGATCACGATCCGTTCCAGTTCGTTCGGAGCCGCTTCTGCGTTGATCGTCGTATTCGTAGCCCGTACGCTGACCGACAGGCATATATGCCCTGACTTGGCCGGCTCAGATGAACCTTGTTGAGGCGCTTGGTCCGGCGTCGGCGCGATCAATCCGATCCGTTCGGCTACCGCTCGAAACTGGCACACCATGGCGGCAGCCATATCGCGCATCGTGTTCATGCGGCTGAATTGGTACGTATCCGGAAAAAGGTAGCCCTCCAGAGACTGCGCCCCCGGTGCCAGGTCAGAGATGAGTTCTGTATCCGATTGCGCGACCTTCAGAAAATCTGCGCTTGATCCCAGTCCTGCAGCCTCGATTGCCCGCGCAATGTCGAACATGGTGAATCCTTCGGGAACCACCACTGTGCGGAAATACACATCGCCGCGCACCAGTCGCTTGTGGACATCAACAATGTTCCTCGACTTATCAAACAAGTACTCGCCCGCCTTCAATGAACGGCGGCGGTGCAAATAGTGCCAAAGAATGAACGCGTCTTCATTGCGGATGATTCCATTAGCCTTTAATTCCGCGGCAATCCGCCGGGTCGAGAATCCGGGCCGCAGCATCACAAACTTCTGCCCTGCGGGTTCAGTTGGCGCAAACACTGTCCACGCAAACCAGCCGCCGAACCCCAGCGCGGCTATCAGAATCAGCCAGAAAATCCTTCGCACAATATATTTAGTGTAGTTGATCGGACCTCGTGAATTGTTCGGCCCTGACCTCAGCAATCGTTGACCAGAGAGGTTCCGATTGTCATTCCGCCGTCCGCAACAGCTGGAGCGCACGTATTTCCTGTATGCACTGCGACTTCTTGCACCCTTTTCGTCGCGCTATACTCAAATGTTCAAGGAGTCATTCCATACTTCATGAGACGTAGCTCGCCTCTTAGGGTTTCGATCTTGCTATTAGCAATGCTTCCTACAGCGGGCTGCCTGCTCCGCACGCGCCCCGTCGAGGAGACTTATTCGAAAGCCCCCCTCAAGGAAGCATCCCAATCTACCTTAATCGACAGCATCAACCAGCAGGCGGAAAAGATTCAGTCCCTGCAAGCCACTGTTGATATCGACACCTCTGTCGGCGGCGCCAAAAAGGGCCACGTCACCGATTACAAAGAAATTCGCGGCTACGTGCTGGCACGCAAACCGTCCATGCTGCATATGATTGGATTGTTGCCGATCGTGCGGACAACCGCCTTCGACATGGTGAGCGACGGGCAGCAGTTCAAACTATGGATTCCCCCGAAAAACCGCTTCGTCATCGGTACCAATGAAGCGCAAGCGCCCAACCCCGACCAGCCGATGGAGAATATTCGGCCGCAGGATATCTTCAATGCGCTGCTCATCCACCCCGTCGATCCTCAGTCCGAGATTGCCGTTCTCGAAAACGGCGACGAGATTCTGCATGACGCCAAAGGCCATCGCGTTTTGCAGGAGGATTACGAACTGGTGGTAATTCGAAAAGATAAAGACGGCGAGGGTTGGAGATTGGCGCGCAAAATTGTTTTCAGCCGAATCGACCTGCTGCCCCACCGCCAGTTTATTTACGACAAGCAGGGTAACCTCGTAACCGATGCCCGCTATGCCAACTACAAGGATTGGGATGGCACCAGTTTCCCTTCGCGCATCGAGATATCCCGTCCGCAGGAAGAGTACGATATCACTCTCAACCTGCTGAAGCTGGAAATCAACAAGCCGTTGCGGGATGATCAGTTTGCCATCGCGCAACCGCCCGGCGCAGAAGTGGTGCATCTGGATAAGCCGCAGCCGCAGTCGAGCGCAGTCGTCCCGCTTTCGGATACAAGAAACAATCCCTAGCTCAACGGGTGGTTGCTGGCATTCTAACCATAGTGAATAAGCATGATGAATAAGATGGTTGTCGCCAATCTCGTGCACCGGCCCATCCGGTCGTTGATCAGCATTGTGGCCATTGCGCTGGAAGTTACGCTGATCCTTCTGATCGTCGGCCTCTGCTACGGCATCATGAACGATCAAAAATTTCGCACAGCGGGCATTGGAGCCGACGTAATCGTGCAACCTCCCAGCTCTTCATTTCTAGCCGGCATCAGTGGCGCCCCGGTACCGGTGAAAGTGGCCGACGTTTTGCGCCGGCTCCCACACGTAAAAGTGGTGAGCCCGGTTATCTGGCAGATTGCCACCAGCGGAGCGTTGGAAGTAATTGATGGCATCGATATTTCCAGCTTTCAGGCTCTCGGCGGCCCATTTCAGTACGTCCAGGGTGGACCTTTTCAGGGGCCGAACGACGCTCTTGTGGATGACTACATCGCCCGCCAAAAGCATGTGAAGGTCGGTGACACCATGGACATTCTCAACCATGACTTCCGCATCGCCGGCATTGTGGAGAATGGCCGGGGCGCCCGCAAGTTTGTCCCCATGAGTACTCTGCAAGATCTGATGGGCGCCAAAGACAAAGCGTCGGTCTTCTACCTAAAGTTGGACAACCCGGATAACGCCGCCGCCGTAGTGGACGAAATAAAGAGTCAGCCGGGGATGGAAAAGTATTCAGTGCTTTCCACCTCCGATTATCTCAGCATGATGACTCCCAGCCATCTGCCGGGCTTCAAACCGTTCATCGGGGTGGTGATTGGGGTGAGCCTGGTGATCGGTTTCCTGGTGATTTTCCAGTCGATGTATACCGCGGTCATGGAACGCACGCGCGAGATTGGCATTCTGAAATCGCTGGGCGCATCGAAGATTTACATCGTAAATGTTATTCTGCGAGAAACGATTGTGCTGGCTCTTGCGGGAATTGCCGTGGGTGTCGCGTTCAGCGTGGCAGCGCGGTTAGGAATTCAGCAGCGCTGGCCGCTGGTTCACATCGATCAAAGCGGCGTCTGGATCTTGCGGGCGATGTTCGTCGCCATTATCGGCGCAACCTGCGGCGCGATCTATCCCGCCTATAAGGCCGCGCAAAAAGATCCGATCGACGCGCTGGCCTACGAGTAGTCCCTTTTGGTCATGACCCGTACAGCGTTTCGTTTAACTTCGCGTTGACATTCTCCCGCGCCCTACGGTATCTTTAAAGCTTTGGGAAGTCTCGCGGTTGCCCGCCTGATGGTCTGGCGTCCTCGCCGGGGAATCAACGAGCGGTCTTCTTTAGTTATTTTCAATCGCGTTTCGCAATTTTTTAATTCTGGGAGAATTCAGATGTCAACCTATTTCCCCAAACCGGGGGAAATTGTGCGCAAGTGGTACGTCGTGGATGCGGATGGGCAGACGCTCGGGCGTATGGCCTCAGCAGTGGCGCGCGTCCTCATGGGTAAAGAGAATCCGCAATACACGCCCTTTCTCGACACTGGCGATCATGTGATCGTCATCAATGCCGAGAAAGTGAAAACCACCGGCATGAAGTCGGAGCAGAAGCAGTATCACCATTACACCGGTTACCCGGGCGGGCTGCGCACCGAAGATTACCGCAAGCGTTTGGCGCGCAAGCCGGAAAAAATTGTCGAGGACGCCGTGCGCCGCATGCTGCCGAAAAACAAGCTGGCGGATCACATGCTCTCGAAGCTGCAGGTTTACAAAGGCGGTAAGCATCCGCACGAGGCGCAAAAGCCGCAGGAATTGAAGCTGGAAGTACGAGCTTAGATTGACAACAGGATTAGGAGCTAAAAGCTAAATGGCAGAGCTGGTTCAATATTACGGAACGGGACGCCGGAAGCGCGCAATTGCGCGCGTCTATCTGCGCCCAGGTGGCGGCGAGTTCAAAGTCAATGGCCGCGAATTTGAAGAATATTTTGTGACTCCGGCGCAGAGATCGGCGGCAAAGGCGCCATTGGCGTCCACCGACACCGCGGCGTCGTTCAACATCGTTGCCAGCGTTCTGGGCGGCGGCGTGCGCGGCCAGGCCGATGCAGTAAAGCTCGGCATCGCCCGCGCCCTGATGCAGTTCAACGCTGAACTGCGCGGGAAGCTGAAGTCCGAGGGCATGGTCACCCGCGATCCGCGTGGCAAGGAGCGCAAAAAGTACGGCCAAAAGGGCGCACGCAAGCGCTTCCAGTTCAGCAAGAGATAGGTTTCAACGTTTCTAATGTTTCAAGGTTTCAATAACCTTTGGAACCTTGAAACTATGCAACTTTGAAACTTTGTTTTAGGTGTTCAATTCTTCCCGTGCTTCGCGGTGCGGGGACGGGAATGGCAATCGGAAGGAACGTTTCAACGTTTCTAAGGTTTCAAGGTTTCAAAGAAAGGGCGTGACGCCAGAACTTTGAAACATTGCAACCTGGAAACTCTGAAACCTTGAACTTCCGATGCAGACTAAATAAGGAGGTTCATTGGCTACTATCACCATGAAGGAGTTGCTCGAAGCGGGAGTTCACTTCGGGCATCAGACGAAGCGCTGGAATCCCAAGATGAAGGAATACATCTTCGGAGAGCGCAATGGAATCTACATCATCGATTTGCAGAAGACGCTGAAGATGTTCAAAGAAGCGTCGAAATTCGTGCAGGACCTCGCCGCCAGCGGCAAGATCGTCCTGTTCGTGGGCACCAAGCGCCAGGCGCAGGATGCGATTGCCGAAGAGGCCACCAAGTGCGGCGGCTTTTACATTAACCAGCGCTGGCTTGGCGGGCTCCTCACCAATTGGGTTACGGTGCAGAAGTCGGTGAAGCGGCTGAAAGAACTCGACGAGATGGCCACGGATGGCCGCTACGAGCTGCTGCCGAAAAAAGAAGTGATCAAGCTGGAACGCGAGCGCAAGCATCTGCAGGCCAACCTGGCAGGCATCAAGAACATGAGCCGGTTGCCGGACGCGATCTTTGTGATCGACTCGAATAAGGAACAGATTGCCGTGCGCGAGGCGCGCAAGCTTGGCATCCCTGTGGTCGCCGTGGTCGATACCAACTGCGATCCCAGTGAAGTGGATTATGTAATTCCGGGCAACGATGACGCGTTGCGGGCGATTCGCTTATTCACTTCGAAGATTTCAGAGTCGATTGCCGAAGGCTCGCAGCTGATGAGCGATAAACAAATCGCCGACATGACTGCCGCCACGGAACAGGCGCAAGCTCGCGAGACGCAGCTTGCGGAGGATGCTGCGGCCGCGCTCGAAACTCGTGAGCAGGAAGCTGCAGCAGCATCGGATCTGGCTGATATCGGCGAAGACATCAGCATGGAAGAAGTGCTCGGCCCCGGAACGCACAAGAAGCCGGTTGCCAACGAAGACGCTGATATCCCGAAAGTGGAGAGCCAAACAGTTTAGAGCGTTCGTGGACCATTCGCTCTTGGGATTAGCCGAGAGGTTGTTCCCGACGACGTGGGCTCGGGAAGGGCACGGCTTTAGCCGTGCCGCTAAGGATCCACAAAAGAGTGCGGGCTTTAGCCCAGGGCTTTCCTAAACGAGAGTCCCGCAAAAACCGGGCATTCTAAATCAGACCCGCGCGGGTCGTCCGGCGCGGGTCAAAGTTTGTAAGGCCGGAAACTAGAACCAGAAACTGGATACTTAATTTATGAGCACTACTATGGCAAATATCTCAGCAGCACAAGTGAAGGACCTCCGCGAAAAAACCGGAGCTCCCATGATGGATTGCAAACAGGCTCTCACTGAAGCCAAAGGCGACATGGAGCAGGCGGTCGTAATCCTGCGCAAAAAAGGCGTCTCGGTCGCGGCCAAGAAGGCCACGCGCGTTACCAGCGAAGGCGCCGTCACCAGCTACATTCATGCCGGCGGCAAGATCGGCGTGCTCCTCGAAGTGAACTGCGAGAGCGATTTCGTGGCCCGCACCGATGACTTCAAGGAACTGGTGCACGATATCGCCATGCACATCGCCGCCAGCGATCCGAAATTTATTCGCAAGGAAGATGTCACCAAGGCCGATTTCGACCGCGAGAAGGAAATCTACCTCGCGCAGGCGGTTGCCTCGGGTAAGCCTCCGAACATTGCCGAGAAGATGGTCGCCGGAAAAATGGAAAAGTTCTACGAGGAAGTCTGCCTGCTCGAGCAGCCGTTCATCAAGGACCAGACCATGTCGATCGCGCAACTCATCGCGGCGAAGATTGGCAAGCTGGGCGAGAACATCAGCGTCCGCCGCTTCGCGCGCTTCAAGGTGGGCGATGCGGGCGAGACAATTGCCATTACCAAACCAACAGAACAGAAACCAGAGTAAATTAGAGGCGCCCAATCGGGCGCCTTTTTTGCGCTCGATTATGCCGGCGGGACGCCGGCGCCACGAACCCACATGACTGCTTCCGCCCCTGCCTTCAAACGCGTGCTGCTCAAGCTTTCCGGAGAAGCCCTGGCTGCGAATCAGGGCTTCGGCGTTGATACCAACCGCATCCACGAAGTCGCCGCCGAACTGGCCGATGTGCATAAGCTGGGTGTCCAACTCGCCATCGTAGTCGGCGGCGGCAATTTCTTCCGCGGCGTAGCCGACCAAGCCAAAGATATGGATCGCGTCTCCGCCGATCACATGGGAATGCTGGCCACGGTCATCAACGCGCTTGCTCTGCAGGACGCTCTCGAGAAGCAGAAAGTTTATACCCGAGTGCAAACTGCAATCGAGATGAATCAAGTCGCCGAGCCCTTCATTCGCCGCCGCGCCATCCGCCATCTCGAAAAAGGACGCGTAGTAATCTTCGCCGGCGGCACCGGCAATCCCTATTTTTCGACCGACACTGCGGCATCCCTGCGCGCCATGGAGATCAAAGCCGACGCCATTCTCAAAGCCACCAAAGTCGATGGCATCTACGACGCCGACCCCATGAAGGTGAAGGACGCCAAGAAATTCACTGACATCACCTATATGGATGTCCTCAAGCTGGGGCTGAAAGTAATGGATTCCACCGCCATCAGTTTGTGCAAGGACAACAATCTTCCCATCATCGTGTTCAATCTGAATAAGCATGGGAACATCCGGCGGGTACTTAGCGGGGAAAAAATCGGGTCGACGGTCAGCGCGTAAGTTTTTGATCCACGGGTTGTCACAGACTGGGTTGTCACAGATTGGCTTGTCACAAGATTCACTCGAACTCCGAATTTCTTAATCCGTGCAGATCCGTGCAAATCCGTGGCCACCTTCTGTTCGGTTTATAATTCAACGTTTTGGTTCATGAAGTCTAACGGAGCTCATCCATGCCTGACAGCGGGCCTCTTAAAGAAATTCGAGTACAACTGAAAACGCGAATGGACAAAGCGGTCGAAGATTTTCGCAAGGCGATGGCCGCCACGCGTACCGGGCGCGCCTCGGTGCACATGCTAGACAGCGTGAGCGTCGACTATTACGGCTCGCAAATGCCGCTCAACCAGATCGCGCAAGTCCACGCACCCGAACCCCAGATGATTACGGTGCAGCCTTTCGATCCGTCGCAGGTGGGCGCAATCGAGAAGGCGATTCGCTCCGCCGAACTGGGATTGAATCCCATGAACGACGGCAAGCTGATTCGCGTTCCCGTCCCTGCGCTCACCCACGAACGCCGTCAGGAAATGGTGAAGCATCTGAATAAGGTCCTCGAGGAGCACCGCACCGCGGTTCGCAATATCCGCCGTGACGGCAACGATGCCATCAAAAAGGCGATGAAAGACAAGAAAATTACCGAGGATGACGAGAAGCGCTCCCTCGACGAAATCCAGAAACTAACCGACGACGAAATCAAAAAGATGGAAGAGATGAGCAAAGCCAAAGAAAAAGAAGTATTGGAAATCAAGTAAATAAACTCAGCTTGTGGGGACAGCCGCCCCCGGCTGTCCGTCGAGCAAAGCTCGATTGTTCTTGACCTGTATTGCATCGAAGGACTATCCCCCGCATTTCAAGCAGGTCCCCTATAATTATTGCTCATGAAAGCTATGGTCCATGCCGCGTGTCCGCACGATTGTCCCGATGCCTGCGGCGTGTTGATCACGGTCGAAGACGGGCTCGCCACCAAAATTCAGGGAGATCCGAATCACCCCGTCACTCGTGGATTTCTCTGCGCCAAAGTAGCAAAATATCTGGACAGAGTTTATTCACCGGACCGCGTTCTTTATCCCATGCGCCGGATCGCAGCCAAGGGAGCTGCTTCCACAAAGCGGAACGAAGTTTGGCAGCGCATCACCTGGGACGAAGCGCTGGACGAAATCACAAAGCGCTTTCACACGATCATCGGCGAGTTCGGCAGCGAAGCGATTCTGCCCTATTCCTACGGCGGCACGCTCGGCGCATTAAATGGCGGCTCCATGGACCGCCGGTTTTTCACTCGCCTCGGGGCTTCCGAACTGGAGCGAACAATTTGTTCCTCCGCCGGCGAAGCCGGACTCGAATCTGTCATGGGCGTCAAGTTCGGCACCGAGCCTGACCAGTTCGTGCACTCGCGTTACATCATCGCCTGGGCGTCGAACATCCACGGCAATAATGTTCACCTTTGGCCTTTCATCGTCGAAGCGCGGCGCAAGGGCGCCAAGTTGGTGGTTATCGATCCCTACCGCACCCGCACTGCCGCGTGCGCCGATTGGTATCTCCCCATCAATCCCGGCACGGATGGTGCCCTCGCTCTTGCCATGATGCACGTCATCATCGGAGAAGAACTTTACGATGCCGACTACGTCGCAAAATACACGTTGGGGTTCGAACAATTACGTGAAAAAGTAAAAGCCTATCCCCCGGAACGCGCGGCCCAGTGGACCGGAATTTCCGCCGATGATATCTGTAAGCTGGCGCGTGAATATGCCACAACACGGCCGGCCGTAATCCGCGTCAACTACGGTGTCCAGCGTTCCGATAACGGTGGAATGGCTACCCGCGCCATTTCCATGCTGCCTTGCATTACCGGCTCGCTGAAAGAAGTTGGCGGCGGAATCCATTTGTCGACCAGCGGCGCCTTCGACCTAAACAAAGCCGCTCTCCGGCGTCCCGACCTCAAACCGCGCAACGGCAAGACTCCGCGGGTGGTGAACATGGTAGAGCTGGGCAAGGCATTGAATACTTTGAGCGATCCTCCACTGAAAGCATTGTTGGTCTACGGTTCGAATCCAGCCGCGGTTTGTCCCAATCACAACGAAGTGGTGCGCGGCCTCAAGCGTCCAGACCTGTTTACTGTAGTCCACGAGCAATTCTTCACCGATACCGCGGATTACGCGGATATCGTATTGCCAGCGACCACATTTTTCGAGCATAGGGATTTACAGGCAGCATATGGCCACTATTACCTGCAGGTGTCGGACCAGGCAATTGCCCCTCTGGGAGAATGTCGATCGAATGTCGATTTGTTCCGGTCGCTCGCCGCGCGCATGGGATTCACCGAGGAGTGCTTCAGCGAAAGCACGGACGAAATGATCGATGGTGCCTTATCTTCCAGCAACCCCTGGCTGCAGGGCATCACTCGCGAGCGCCTGCAGCGCGAAGGCCACGTGAGACTAAACTTCGCAGCGTCCGATGAATCAGTTCCGAATCCGTCACAGGCAAACGGAGCATCGTCGCCATTCCTTCCGTTCGCACAAGGCAATTTCCGCACTCCTTCGGGCAAGGCCGAACTTTATAGTGAAGCGATGAAAGCCTTGGGTCTCGATCCCGTTGCTGACTTCACGCCTCCCGCAGAGTCACGTAACGGAAGCGACAAAAGGAAATTTCCCTTGGAGCTTCTAGCTCGCAAAGCCGACAATTTCCTGAACTCAACTTTTTCCAACCAGCCTTCCGTCCGGCAAATGGAAGATACTGATCTTCTGGAAATAAATTCTGCCGATGCCCGGGCCCGCGGAATTGTCGACGGATCCACCGTAAAGGTGTACAACCATCGAGGAGAAATTTTCTTGAAAGCCCGGGTGGATGGCGCAGTTCAGCCCGGAGTGGTTTCTGCTCGCCTGAACTGGGCGAAGCTGAGTCCCGGCCTTCGCAATATTAATGTGCTCACCTCAGAAAAACTTTCGGACTTGGGCAACTCGGCAACGTTTTATTCCGTCTTGGTTGAAGTGGAGTCAACCAGCTCCGTTCCATGAAACCGCCGTGAGAGCGGCACCTTGGACGCTTTCTCGTTCTCTACCGTATAATTGTCGTTTTCCCACATCCGAAAGGTTGAGGTCGTAGCGATTCGCTTTCGCTTTCATCCGGACATTGTTGTGCCTGAGAACGGCTGCGGCCCTTTCAGCGCAACACCCACTCCATCTCCTTCATTCGCACGGCTTTGTCGCCGGATGAAACGGTGTGGTTGGGTGCTGGGAATCCTGCTCGCGGTTTTTCTCGCCTCGGCAAGCTGGGCACAAACTGACGTTATCTCCGAGATCAACGTCACCGGCAATCGCCGAATCCCCTCGGAAACCATCAAGGCTCGCATCTTCACTCACCCCGGCGATATTTACGATCCTGCCGCGCTCGAGCGCGACTTCAATGCCCTTTGGAATACCGGCTACTTCGAAGATATTCGCTTCTCGCGCGAACAAACTCCCAAGGGCTGGCGCCTGATTATTCAGGTCAAGGAGAAGCCGACGATTCGCGAGATCAACTACGTTGGCCTTAGTTCGGTCTCGACCAGCGACGTGCTCGATCGATTCAAAGAAGCCAAAGTCGGCTTATCTGTGGAGAGCCAGTACGATCCTACGAAATTGAAAAAGGCCGAAGTCGCCATCAAAGGCCTGCTCGCAGAACATGGCCGCCAGTTCTCTACCATCCGCACCGAAATTCGCCAGATTCCACCCGCCGCCGTCGGCATCACCTTTGTGATCAAAGAAGGTCCCAAGGTGAAAGTTGGCAAGATTAAGTTCGAGGGCAATAAGAACGTCAAGACGCGAGTGTTGCGTTATGCCATGAAGAATTTGCGTCCCATCGGCATTCCGCACTCGATCTTCCTGGAAAACATTTTCGCCCGAACCTATGACGCCACCAAGCTCGATGAAGATACCGAACGTGTCCGTAACGAATACCAGAATCGCGGATATTTCAAAGTCATCGTGGATCAGCCCAAGACGCAGATTCACGATACCGGACACAAGGGAACGCACATTCCGCTACTGCAGGGTGGCCCAGGAAAAGCCGTCGACATTACCATGCCCATCGAGGAAGGCGACCGCTACACCCTGGGTGGGATCACCTTTAAGAACAACAAGGCAGTCTCGAACGTGAAAGCTCTGCGAAATCTCTTTCCCATTAAAGATGGAGACATTTTCAGCAAAGACAAAATCGGCAAGGGCCTGGAAAATCTGCGCAAGGCCTACGGCGAGCAGGGCTATATCAATTTCACTTCAGTGCCCGAGACCAGGTTCGACGACGACAAGAAACAGATCTTTCTCGATGTTGACGTGGACGAAGGCAAGCAGTTCTATGTTCGCCGCATCGAGTTCCAGGGCAACACCACAACGCGCGACAAGGTGATCCGTCGCGAAATCGCCCTCGAAGAAGGTAACATCTACAACTCGCGTCTCTGGGAATTAAGTTTGCTGCGCCTGAATCAGCTGGGATACTTCGATCAATTAAAGCCCGAGGATCCCAATATTACCGACCGCAAGCTCGACGAAAAAGATGGATTGGTCGACCTTACGCTCAAGGTCCATGAAAAAGGCAAGAACAGTATCGGACTGAACGGCGGCGTCAGCGGACTGGAAGGCGCTTTCGTCGGCATCAATTACGCCACCAATAACTTCCTCGGTCTGGGCGAAACACTTCAGGTGCAGGCCAGCATCGGAAACCTGGCGCGCAGCGTGCGTTTTGGCTTCACTCAGCCCTACGTCTTCGACCGCCCCCTGCAGTTCGGTTTCAATGTTTACTTGAATAAAGTGAGTTATGACCAGGCCCGGCAGCTTTCAGTCTTCAGCGGCCAAACCCTGAACCTGCCCAACACTGTCCTGCAGAACCTGCAAAACTACACCCAGTCCAGCGCCGGATTCACCACTTCACTAAGCTACCCGCTGCGCCGCTCCTTCAAGCGCGTTGGCATCACTTACTCGTTTGACCGCTCCTCGCTTCTGGCTCTGAGCAACGCTTCCAGAAATTTGTTCGAGTTCATCGCCTTCCGCGGAATTTCCGGTCCCAATGCATTGCAGGGAATTATCACCAGCAAGATCTTTCCCAACTTCTCTTTCAACACCATCGACAGCCCAATCTCGCCCCATCACGGGCAGCAATTTACCTTAGGTGCGGAGATAGCTGGACTAGGCGGTACGGTTCGCTCGATTCGGCCCATCATCCAATACAAGAGGTTTATTCCGGTCCAGAACCGGAGAAACGCGTTTGGCTTCAACGTTCAGGGATCTTTCATCACTGGCTACGCGGGCTTAGTAGCGCCGCCATTCCAGCGCTCCTACATGGGCGGTGAGAACGATCTCCGCGGGTTCGACATTCGCTCGGTCTCTCCGGTGGCCTTCCTGCCTAGCGTGGGCTCTATCGCTCTTACCAATCCTGATGGAACTCCAGTCTTGAAGAATCCGCTGAATCCGCTCCTCGGGCCCTTGACTGTGCCGATCCCCGTGGACCAGATCACCTTCCCCGGTGGCGACCTCAGCCTCGTCACCAATTTCGAGTACCGCATCACGATCTACGGACCGGTGGCCATCGCTCCATTCATGGACGCGGGAATCGATCCCATCGTGCGCCCGTCGCAGTTGCAGATTGCGCCGCAGCAGTATGACCAGGTGATCGGCCAGCTCTTCGGATGTCCCGCACAGGACCAGGGGACGGCCACTGCTACCGGTACCGGCTGCACTCTCGGCAGTTTTCTGAACCCTCTGCCCAAACAACAATTGCAAGTCCTGGGTCAGACCAACTGGCGCCCGCGCATGTCCACCGGTCTTGAACTGCAAATGTTCCTGCCCGTGGTCAACGCTCCGTTCCGCATCTATTGGGCGTATAACCCGCTGCGCCTGAATAGCCCCGCAACTCCGCCGATTCCGATCACCCGCGACATGTTCCCCAACACCGCCGCCGGCGACTATACTTATCACCTTGCCGTCAACACCTACGCGCCCACATTCCTGTTGCGCGAGCCCCGCAAAACCTTCCGCTTCACCGTCGCCACCACGTTCTAAACAATTGGATGATGGCCGTGTCATGCTGAGCGCAGCAGAGATAATCGCGAAGCGATTATCTCTGCGGAGTCGAAGCATCCCTACCTCACACACCCATTTCCTCCGCGAGCACGATTGCGATTCCGGCAACGTGACATCTGCCCTTGTCTTCCACAGCTTCGCCACGCAATCATGATTGAGGCCGCGACGCTCTGCCACTGCGCAAATCGTTTCGACTCAAGTCCTTTGTTTCACGGATTTTGACCTCTAAGCTCTTTGAAAAACGTATTTTGCGGAGAATTTCTTGCTAAGTTGATGACAGCAATAGACAGGCAGATAGGGGGGAGGGGGGTGGGTACACGGGATTCCAGCGCACGCCAAAGCGAACCATCGCTCCACCCACCGCCGCTGCAAACACAAGAAGATTCCATTGCTTCCATCGGACAAACAATACCCTCCATGCAGATGACGCCCTTTCCGACCCACGCCGCGTTTGACGCCGCCCGACGATGCTCTCTATAATGGCTTCGATCCACGCCATTGCTGAAAGCTGACCAGGAGTGGAGGACACGTCCGCAACCCCGGCGTGTGATGCTGGCAATCCAGTGCGCCTTCCCAGCGTTGCCTGAAAAAAGGGTAAATCTAAGTCTTTTCCGGAACCATGTTTTCGGAGTCTGTTTTCGAAGCATGTTTTCTGGAATCAAAAGTTTCAAGGAGTTTAACCGAATCCGATGACAAGCAAGCTTCTGCGTTCTTTCCTGGCAATTGCGGTCTTCTCCATGATCTCCGCTTTCGCCCAAACCTCGAGTGCGGCTGCCCCCGCGGGCGGGGCCACTTCGCCCGCAACTTCGGCACCCTCTACTCCCATCGCGACCGGTACCGGCACGAAGCTCGGAACCATCAACATTGAACAAGCCGTGATGGGCAGCAACGAAGGTCAACGCGACTTCGAAGCTCTACGCAAGAAGCTGGAGCCCAAACAAAACGAACTGAAACAGCAGAACGACGAGCTCGAAGCGTTGCAAAAGCAACTGCAGAACCAGGGCGAACATTTGAACGAGGACGCCCGAGCGACCCTTGTCAAACAGATTGAGACCAAAAAGAAGTCCTTCGACCGTTCCGTGCAGGACGCTCAGGAAGACGCGCAGAACCAGCAGAAAGAAATCTTCCAGCGCATTCTGCAGAAGATGGCACCGGTCATTGTGAAGCATGCGCAGGACGGCGGCTATGCCATGGTCATGGACACCTCAAATCCCTGGCCGCAGAGCCCGTTGCTTTGGTACGGCGAGCAGGGCGATATCACCAGAGAGGTTGTCGACCTGTACAACGCGAAGTCCGGTGTACCGGCTCCGGCAAGTCCCGGTGCGGCGGTCCGGCCAGCGGCTCCGAAGCCTGCGACTCCTAAGCCGGCGGCTCCCAAGTCAACCACACCACCCGGCGAGTAGTTTTTCCGCGACACCACAAGTGTCGCGAAAGTTCCCTGAGGCCGCGCCCCGCGCGGCCTTTTTTATTTCCGCAGCAGCCCGCCAAACCAGAAGTTTCCGGTGTCCTTAGCAACAACAACATTCCCTTGAGGAGGACGCCATGGCCGCAGGAAATAGTTCTGAAAGAGACCTCTTTGAAAGACACATGTTCGTGGGCACAGTCGAACCTTCCTGGGCCGAGCGTGCCCGCCGTGGCAGCACGATCCTAAGCTCTTTCGGATTGCAGGCCTTGCTCACCAGCTTATTGCTCATCTTGCCGCTGTTGCGCCAAGTAGGAATCCCATCATTTCGCCCGCTGTCGGCGCCTATCAGTTTAGGTCAGCCCCTGGAAGGGCCCACGGTCAGACCTCACGCCGGCCCAAGCTTTGCTCCGCGTCGGCCTGCGGAATTCTTTTTCCGTCGCCCCTCACCTCTTCCCACGGGCAGGCCGGCTCCGATCGATGATAGTGCGCCACTGGGAGTAAATGCCGGTCCCTATGTTCCCGGGGTACCAGTCGGTGGTGATCCGCACGGCATCTCAAACTTGTTTGGCGACAGCAAGAACTCGAGCTTGCCCACGGCTCCGCCGCCAGCTGTCGCTCATCCACTTCGCCTCTCGCACATCAGCGAAGGAGATTTAATCCGCAAAGTGCAGCCCACATATCCCGCCTTAGCTCGCAGCGCTAGAATCCAAGGCACGGTTGTGCTGCAGGCAATCATCAGCAAGCAGGGCACGATTGAAAATCTGACTGTTGTCACCGGTCATCCCACGTTGGCGCCGGCTGCCATCGAGGCCGTACGCCAGTGGCGCTACCGCCCTTACATCCTGAATAACGAGCCGGTCGAAGTCGAAACCCAGATTACGGTGAACTTCTCGCTGGCGGGCAATTGATCGCGTGGGGGCCGCATAGAATGCCGGAGAAACCGAGCGGGAGTAGCCCAAGCGTAACCTGAGGTTGCGCGATGCTGCCGCTATAATCGACCTCAGTGGCGAGCACTATAGAAATTCCGAGCCGCGTGGCCACCCGTCCCACATGGGCCGAAGTTTTCTTGCCCACTCTGCGGCGAAATTTTCGTACGGTTTTAAAGCATGCAGGGCACGGCGTCACGGTATGCGCCGTCGTAAAAGCCGATGCCTACGGCCACGGCGCGGTGGAGTGTTCGCGAGCTTTGCAGTCAGAAGGAGCGAAATGGCTCGGCGTCACTTCGCTCGACGAGGCCATCCCGCTGCGCGATGCCGATATCCAATCCCGCATCCTCCTGATGACCGGCTTCTGGCGCGGAGAAGAAACTGAGATCGTTCGCTTGGGGCTCACACCCACAGTCTGGGAGCCTTGGCACATCGAGTCTCTGGAGGCCGCCGCCGCGCGCGCAAACGTGCGCCATGCCGTGCACTTGAAGGTAGACACTGGCATGGGCCGGCTCGGTGTATCGCTCGAAGAACTTCCCGCCGTACTCCAAGCCATCAGAGCTGCACCGCACTTGGTTCTCGAAGGCCTCTCCACTCATCTCGCATCCTCCGAAATTATGGATGCACCTTCGGTGGCCGAGCAGTCACGCCGTTTCGAAGAAGCGCAGCGCATGGTGCGAGCAGCCGGATTCGATCCCGAACTCGTCCACATGGCAAACACTAGCGCATTGATTTCGCGCCGCGAAACCTGGAACAAGATGGTGCGTCCCGGCATTGCCCTCTACGGTTATTACTTGCCATTCCAGCGTGCGGGCAGGGAAGTGAGCGGAGGTACGCTGCGCCTCTCCGTCAAGCCAGTTCTCACCTGGAAAACTAAAATTCTGTCCATGCGAACTTTCGCCGCGAATCAAGCTCTCGGCTACGGCGGAACCTATGTCACCAAAGCTCCGGCGCACGTGGCCGTTCTTCCCGTCGGCTATGCTGACGGATACAACCGCCAGCTATCGAATCGTGGCCGCGTCATCGTGCGCGACCACTATGCCCCCATCGTCGGCAGCATCTCGATGGATCTCACGCTGGTGGATGTCACTGGCATTCCCGGAATTGCTGTCGGCGATGAAGTGATCCTGCTCGGAACCAGCGACGGCTTGAGTATCGACGCCCTCGAACACGCACGCCTCGCCAACAGCTCACCCTATGAAATCCTCTGCAATATTTCCAAGCGCGTGCCACGAAGGTACGGAAGTTGAAAGAGGCGGCTACGCTCTCTGGTGTTCTTTTTGGGCTTCCATGTACTTGCGCAAAACGGCATTGATCGTCGTTTGATAGCCGCGCCCGTGCTTGCGGAAGAATGTCAGGACGTCGGGATCAACCCGCAAAGTAATCTGCTTTTTCGGCCCAGGCCAGATGATTGCATGCGCGAAAAATTCTGGCCCCAGCTTTGGGCTGTCGGAAAAGTCGATGTCCTCATCGCGGAGCGCATCAACCCGCTTCCAGTCCGTTCTGGATCGCCTTCTTGTAGTCTTCCCGTTCTTCATGATCTGCCCTTCGTAATGAAATGATCCGAATGGTTTCGGCGGCAAGTTCCGCGAAAATGACCACAGTCGTACGCCCATCAATCGTGCCGATTCCTCTCCAGCGCTTTTCTCCGTAGTCCTCTCGCGTGTCCGCTTCTACGACTAATATGCCCTGAAACATCTTTACCGCGTCAGCGAAGTCGAGCCCGTGCTTTCTGACGTTAACGCGGTTCTTGGCGTCGTCCCATTCAAAAATCATTGTAACTCCAAACGTAGCTACATTCAAGGGCGATGTAGCGGCCATTCATTTGGACCTCTCGAATATCGCGGCCGGTTGACGGGTTTTCAGTGACGGATGTCACCAACACCCTTGAGCATTTCTGTACAGCCTCCCGTTAAAGGACTAAATGCGAAGCATCAACGGCCCATTGCACCCGTTGAATGGTTCACACCCGAGGTTGTTCGTCGCGGCTTGCTAGACTGGAACGTTGACATGCCCTCGCGCTATGCACAATGGATGTACGACTGGGAATACCGCCTCACATCGGTGGACAACAACCGCGTGGTGCGCCCGCTCGACTGGGGCGTGGAATGGGCGCGAGACTGGCCGTGCCGCAACGGCGCCCGTCCTGGACAGGCGGTCGAAGATCCGGCGAAATTCTTTATCGATTTCAACCGCCGCATTGTAGCCTCCAGCGACGAATTTTTTTCCTATAAGACGCCTACCGATTTCCGCCTGGAGAAGCGCGAAGTGCAGGTTTTCTCCACGCGAGAAGTCCCGGACCCAAAACTCGAAGCGAAGGTGAAGGGAACCTTCGCCGAGTTCCTGCGCTTCACCGCGCCAGTGAAAACTCCTCATCCGGAAAATAATCTGGCGAACGCCCGCTGGTTTCCCGCCCGTGGACGCCGTGCCCTCGTGCTCCTGCCGCACTGGAACGCCGATGCTATCGCTTATGTCAGCCTGTGCAAAGTTCTGAACATGCTCGGCATCTCGGTGTTGCGATTGAGCATGCCCTATCACGATATCCGGATGCCTGCAGAAATCAGCCGCGCCGATTATGCCGTCTCCGCCAACATCGGCCGCACTCTCGATGCCGTGCGCCAAGGCGTCGTAGATGTCCGCTGCTGTCTCGATTGGCTGGAGCAGCGGGGCTATAACAAGCTCGGAATTGTCGGCACCAGCCTGGGATCGTGTTACGCATTCATCGCTGCCGCGCATGACCCTCGCATCCGCGTTGCGGCCTTCAATCATGCCTCCACCTACGTCGCGGATGTCGTATGGCATGGCCAATCCACCAGGCACATACGGAAAGGAATCGAATCGCAAACCGACCTCGAAACCTTGCGCGAATCCTGGCTCGCCGTGAGTCCCATGGCTTACTTCAAGCAGTTTGCGCGGTGGCCGCGGAAGTCGCTCATCATCTATGCGAAATACGATCTCACTTTCTTGCCCGAGCTTTCGCGCAATGTCGTCACTGAGTTCGAGCGGCATGGATTGGATCACAAAGTTGTGGTTCTTCCATGCGGCCACTACACCATGGGCGAGACGCCATACAAATACATGGATGGTTGGCAGCTAGCCTCGTTTCTGCGCACTGCGTTCGAAGGCTAACCATCTCGCATTGGGGAGCAGGCGGTAGAATGTGACATGGCCGTGGCGCACAGAACTGATACCGAAATGCTGGCGGAGTACAGTCGTGGCGAGTTCGTCATCAGCACCGACCGCGAGCGTTTGAACCTGGATGTGGTCTATGGTTTTCTCACGAACTGCTATTGGGCGAAGGGAATTCCGCGGGAA
This sequence comes from uncultured Acidobacteriaceae bacterium, assembly GCA_963724815.1. GTDB lineage: Bacteria > Acidobacteriota > Terriglobia > Terriglobales > Acidobacteriaceae > Sulfotelmatobacter. The sequence goes on along the minus strand of CAVRWS010000051.1, from coordinate 58,638 downwards.
GTTGTGACACGGTCAATCCAAAATTCACTCTGTTTCGGCGTTTATGATGGAAATGGCACTCTAGTTGGCTTTGCACGCGTGATCAGCGATTTCGCTACCGTCGCCTATATTGGCGACGTATTTGTGCTCGAAACCCATCGCGGACACGGCCTTGGCAAGTGGCTGATGCAGTCTATTATGCAGCATCCCGGGCTGCAGAATTTGCGGCGCTGGATCTTGACCACCCGCGATGCCCACGGACTTTACTCACAAGTTGGTTTTACTCCGGTTAAGTTTCCCGAGAGATTCATGGAACTTCACAATCCCGACGTATACGACGCCTCCAGGAAAACGATATGAAGAATTCAGCTCTAAATATGTATCGCCCACTCTACGAAGCCGATCCACAAATCGCCGCTGCCATCGACAACGAAACCCGCCGCCAACACGAAGGCCTGGAGCTGATTGCCTCGGAGAACTTCGTAAGCGAAGCCGTGCTCGAAGCGGCAGGCTCGGTTTTCACCAACAAATATGCCGAAGGATATCCCGGCAAACGTTATTACGGAGGTTGCGAATTTGCAGACGTTGTCGAGAACCTGGCCCGCGATCGCGCCAAGCAACTATTCGGCGCAGAGCACGCCAACGTGCAGCCCCACGCCGGTTCGCAGGCGAACATGGAAGCCTACGCTGCCGTGTTGCAACCGGGCGACACAATTCTCGGATTAAACCTGGCGCATGGCGGGCACCTGACGCACGGGCATCATCTCAATTTTTCCGGCAAGACTTACAAGATCGTTCCTTACGGGGTGACCAAAGAAAGCGAAACGATCGATTATGATGCACTCGAAAAGCTGGCCGAGGAGCATCGTCCGAAGTTAATCATCGGCGGCGGCAGCGCTTATCCGCGCATCATCGATTTTGCCCGCATGCGCCAGATTGCCGACAAAGTCGGCGCCCTCTTTCTGGTCGATATGGCGCATTTCGCCGGCTTGGTTGCCGGAGGGGCCCATCCCTCACCAGTTCCGCATGCGCATATCGTTACCTCGACCACGCATAAGACACTCCGGGGGCCTCGCGCCGGAATGATTCTGTCCAAAGCCGAGTTCGCGCCAGCGATCGACAAAGTGGTCTTTCCCGGAATGCAGGGTGGGCCCCTGATGCACATCATCGCCGCCAAAGCGATCTGCTTTCAGGAAGCGATGCAGCCCGAATTCCGCGACTACGCGAAGCAAGTTGTAAGCAACGCGAAAGTGCTGGCAGAGACGCTCGCGGCCGAAGGCTTTCGTATCATCTCAGGAGGAACCGATACGCACCTGATGCTTGTCGATGTCTTCTCCAAAGGTATGCTGGGCAGTGAAGCCGAGAAGGCGCTCGGCGAAGCCGGAATCACCGTCAACAAGAATGCCATCCCGTTCGATGTCAACCCGCCGTTGAAGCCGAGCGGTATTCGCATCGGCACGCCCGCTCTCACCACCCGTGGAATGAAGGAACCGGAGATGGGGCGGGTTGGACGCTGGATTGCCGATGCACTTCTTCACCGCAATGAGGCGGCTGTTCTGACACGAATCCGAAATGAGGTGCTTTGCCTGTGCGAGGCTTATCCGTTGTACGCCGAGCGCCGCGCCAGGGCACAAGCAGAAGTTCGAGCCTGAAGTGCGAGCCTAGAGAGCTTCGTTTGATTCTACTGGGAGCTCTTGTGTCCCCTGTGGTTAAATGCCTTCCGTGAAGATCGCCATCGATATCCGGCGCATGACTGAGTTTGGCGTCGGTACGTACATCCGCAATGTGATTCGAACCCTGGGAAGGCTTGACCATGACACTACTTATTTTCTCTTAGGTCCTTCCGCCAAGGTTAAGGAAATCGGCCCGCTTCCTGGCAATTTTCATACTGTTGCTCTGGCCGAGCCCGAACGCTCACTCACCAGCTACCGCGAATTTCGCATGGAAGTAAAGCGCCTCGAGTGCGACCTGGTCCATATTCCGAATTTGTTTTCCGTGCCGCGTGCCCTGTCGTGTCCCTATGTGATGACGGTGCACGATATTCTCGATCATCTCTCGCGCGCTCGCGAGCGAACCGGATTCTGGCGAACCGTTCACTTCCAAATGACCAAGCGGGTACTGAGCGGAGCCGCGCGCATTTTCGCAGTCTCAAACTTCACGAAATTGGAGACCGAGAAGTTATTCAACATTCCCGCGGGACGCATCGAGGTTGTCTATAACGCGATCGACGAACGGCTGCTGCAGGGCCATGCCAACCCCGCGGACCGCCAGTTAATCGTCGAGCGCTATCAGGTCACTTATCCATTTCTGCTTTATGCCGGAAGGATCAGCCCACATAAAAATGTTGTACGCATGATCGAAGCATTCTCAGCGTTGAAAACGGAGCTGGAAAAAGAAGAATTGTTTCCGGACCTGAAGCTCATCATTATCGGGGACGATCTATCCGGCAATCCCGATCTGCGGCGTACGGTGATCCGAAGCGGCGTGCAAAATGATGTGCGCTTCTTAGGCTTTGTGCCGATCGAGGTTTTGCGCACGTTTTATGATGCGGCCAAGATTTTTGTCTTTCCCTCGTTGTATGAAGGCTTCGGCTTGCCGCCGCTCGAAGCCATGGCTCACGGCACCCCGGTAGTGACATCGAATGTGTCTTCGTTGCCCGAGGTCGTAGGTAACGCTGCGGTGCTGGTGCATCCGGAGAATGTTTTTGAAATCATGCGCGCGCTGCACCGGGTTCTTCTCGATCAGCCATTGCGCGAGAAGATGAAGGAGCGCAGCTACCGCCAGGCAGCTAAATTTTCCTGGGAAAAATCCGTCCGTCGCATCATGGACGTCTATCAGGAAGTCTTGAACCAGTCAGGCGATACAGAATCATCCGGCCAGTCTTCCGCTCCCGGCAGCAAGACCACCGCAGGCGTAGCCTAATCGACTTCTTTCAAGCCACTTTATCCAATCTTTGAGCGTGGAGCTACTTCACTTCACCAGAGGCTGGCCAGGCGAAGCAATGGAGAGTTTGTGCAGCTTGGCGGTGACCCGGTTGCGGTCGGCGTCGGTCTGCGCCGAAGCGAGGCGTTTGCGCAGTGTGGTGATCTTATGCTGACGGGCTCTGCGCCGGCGAATCTCCGGCCGGCGGCTGGGTGCTGACATTGAGTATGCTCCTGAGAAAATTTGTCGCAGCGCACCCGGAAAGCTAAGTATCCCAACCGGCGCGGCTACCTTAACTATTGAATCGGAGACTGAGGCAACTGTCAATGCTTGCAGCCGCAGCCGTGAAGTTGTTTAGGCGGTGGTTACACCAGGCTCGTTTTCGACAACGGCATCTCCCGGATGCGCTTCCCCGTTGCCGCGTGAATGGCGTTGTAAAGCGCCGGCGCAAACGGCGGTACTCCCGGCTCTCCCGCACCTGCCGGAGGAGCGTCGCTCTCCACGATGTAAACGTTGGTATGCTTTACAGCGTCATTCATGCGAACCAGCCGATAGTCGTTAAAGTTGCTCTGGTTCACTACTCCATTCGTGACGGTGATCTCACTCAACAGCGCTAGACTCGCGCCGAAGTTCGCGGCTCCTTCGAACTGGTTGCGGACATTGTCGGGGGCAACGATTGTCCCGGCATCTACCGCCGTCCAAACATTCGGAATCTTCACCTGGCCCATATCATCGACTTCGACCTCGACCACCGTTGCCACATAAGTCAAGAAGCTGCGATGCGCGGCGATGCCGAAACCGTGTCCCTTACCGCTCGGACGTTTTCCCCAGGCTGACTTTTCCGCCACCATCTGCACCACGCGAGCCAGCCGCGCCGTGTCGAGTGGATAACGCTTTTGCTCATCCGGGTCGTCAGGGTCCGCTTTCAGCGGAACGATGCGGGGCGGCCCGATTAACTCAAGCAAGTACTGAACCGAATCCTGATTGGCGGCATTGGCCAGTTCATCCGCGAAAGAGTGAATCGCGAATGCGTGATAGATGTTGGCTACGCTGCGCAGCCATCCGATGCGCACATGCGCGTCCGCAGGCCCGTTCTCCGCGCGATGGTTCGGGATGTCGAACGGCAGATTGTTCCAACCCAGTCCCATTTCATCGTCCGCATATTTCGCATTCACGTCGAAGGTGGAACCGATGGGCGGATACACAGTGCGCTGCAGCCACGCCGTCGGCTTGCCGTTCGCTCCAACTGCCGCTTTCATATACATTGCGGCCACCGAATGATAGAAGTCGAACTGGATATCGTCTTCGCGGCTCCAGACCACCTTCACCGGTTTGCCGAGCTGCTTCGAGAGCACCGCAGCTTCGGCGACCTGATCGGGTTTTGATTTCCTCCCGAACCCTCCGCCGAGTAACGGGACATGGCAAGTGACGTCCTCTTTCTTAATGCCAAGTACCTCGGCAATCGTCTCCTGCACGGCTTGAGGAGCCTGCGTTGGAGCCCAAGCCAAAACTTTTCCATCGCGATATTCGGCAACGGCCACCGGCGGTTCCATCGAAGCATGCGCCAGGTGCGGAGCGTAGTACTCTGCTTCCATGATCTTGCCGCCCTTGGCGAACTCCGCGTCTACGTCGCCCACATTGCGCACCACCTTGCAGGGCTGCCGGGACGTTGACTCCAGAGTCTTGCGGAATTCATCGGAGTTGTAGACCGCGTTCGGGCTCGTATCCCAATCGACCTTCAATGCTTTGCGCCCGCGAAACGCCGCCCAGGTGTTATCGGCGATCACGGCCACACCGCCCAGTGGTTGAAAGTGATGCGGTGGTTTGAAGGGTGCAATGGTCAGAGTCTGTTTCACGCCACGAACTTGCAGCGCCGCCTTATCGTCATAAGATTTCACTTTCTGCCCCAGAACCGGCGGATGCTCCACCGAGGCATACACCATGCCAGGCATCGTCGCATCCATGCCGAAAACGGCTTTGCCGGTAACCATGTCGGGCAGATCGAACAGCGCATTGTCTTTCCCGATGTAGCGCCACTGCGACCGGTCTTTGAGGTGAACATCTTCCTTCTTCGGCACCGGCAGTTTGGCCGCTGCTGCCGCAAGCTCGCCATAGCCAAGCCTTCGGCCACTCGTCTTGTGCATCACGAAGTTAAGTTCAGTGCTGCACTCTCTCGCCGGCACACCCCATTGTTGCGCCGCGGCAGTGATCAGCATCACGCGGCCGGTCGCGCCGACTTGCCGCATCTGGTCGAAGAAGCTGCGAACCGAATGCGAGCCGTCGGTATCTTGATCGCCATATTTGGCATCGCCGATCGCCTGATCGATCTTCACTTTCGACCAGTCGGCATCCAGTTCGTCCGCGACCACCAGCGGGAGCGCCGTGCGGCTGCCGCAGCCCATTTCCGAGCGGCTGGCGACAATCGTGACCGTTCCGTCGCCAGCAATGGAAAGAAAAATGTCCGGCTGAAAAACCGCCGCTGCATCACCGGAGGCCTTGGCCCACAACGGTTTTGGAACAAGCTGCAGGCCCAACACAAATGTGCCAGTGGCAAAAGCACCCTTCAGAAATCCGCGGCGGCTGACATTCTCAATGCTGACGTTCTCAATGTTGCTCATGCCATCTCCTTCGCAGCCTGGTGAATTGCCGACCGGATCCGCTGGTAGGTTCCGCAGCGGCACAGATTGCCCGCCATCGCCTCATCAATCTGCTCATCGCTGGGATTGTGATTCCGGTTCAAAAACGCGATGGCTTGCATGATCTGTCCCGTCTGGCAGTATCCGCATTGTGGAACCTTGATCTCCATCCAGGCTTTTTGCACTGGATGAAGTCCCTTGGCAGAAATTCCTTCGATCGTGGTGATGCTGGCTCCGTTCACATCTTTCATCGCCACCGAGCACGATCGCACCGCTTCGCCATCCTTGTGAACCGTGCAGGCTCCGCACAAAGCCATACCGCAACCAAACTTTGTCCCGGTAAATCCAGCAACGTCGCGCAAGTACCACAGCAGCGGCATCTCCGGATCGCCGTCGTAGGTCTCTTCCGTTCCATTCACTTTGAAGCGGACCATTTCCCCTCCACGATCTTGCTTCGATAGAATTTTGCTGAGATTTCTATCCTATTGATCTCCGGGGCAAGGTTCAAGCGCACTCGATGCGAGCGCGTCAGGCTCTATGCCGCGGTAAGAAGAATCGGCGCACCCTTCGTGATCACCAGCGTATGTTCATAATGCGCCGAAGGCCTGCGATCTGCCGTGATCACGGTCCACTTGTCCGGCGCGACGAACGACCTTCCAGACCCCGCCGCAATAATCGGCTCCACGGTAATCACCAAGCCTTCCTCAAGAATTTGATTCGCCTCCGGATCAGCATAGTTGGGCACGCGCGGCTCCTCGTGAATGGTGCGTCCAATGCCGTGCCCGCCCAGCTCGCGAATCACGGAAAATCCGCTACGCCGTACTTCGCGCTCCACCGCTCGTCCAATCTCCGAAACCCGGAAGCCTGCGCGCGCTACCAGCATCGCCTTCGCAAAGGCCCGTTCCGCGCATTCAATCAGCCGCTGCCGCTCTTCCGTCACTTCACCCACCGGCACGGTTACGGCCGCGTCCGCCATGAAACCGTCCTTCTCAATCGTGACATCCAGCTTCACCAGATCGCCAGTCTCGAGCGCCCGTTTGCCCGGAATGCCATGCACCGCCTCTTCATTCACGCTGATACAGTTCACTCCGGGAAATTTATAAACCAGCGCCGGCGCCGAGCGCGCCCCGTGCTGTGTCATCACCCCCGCGCCCACTTCGTCCAATTCCCCCGTGGTGATTCCTGGCCGGACCGCGCTCTTCATGGCGCTCAGCATTAGACACACGATGGCACCGGCCGCGCGCATCCCAGCCAGTTCTTCCGGACCATTGATGGACATGGACTTACCTCAAGACATGATAACGCCTATCGATAGCAGCCGATTCACACGGGCTTCTTAGGTCCGAAAAAGAAGAGCAGCACGAAGCCGCCGATGTAGTAGGGCACGCTCTGGTGAAAATTGCAGCCGATGAATCGCGAAGCCAGGCCGAACAAGCCCAGCAGGTCGCACAAAATATAAGTGACAACATAGCCGTTCTTCCAATGATCCAAAATGATTGGATCGTCGGGATGCGCCGCCAGACTTGGCTCAAAGCGCAACACCAGAGTGCGCCGGATGACAAAAATCACGCCCACAATCGCCACGCCAGCTGTAGTGAAAATGTAGCTGAGCGATGGATCGGGAACTGCGGCCCGCCAGCGCGGAACTTCGCCAATGCCAGCATAAACAAGAATGCTGGCCAACATTCCCCACTGCATCGCCTGCAGTGTCTTTAAAGTCCCTCTCATGAACAGCCGCCCAGCGTTGAAACATTCTCCTGCAATTTTCGCGACGTCAGAAGAAATTTATTGATCCGCATCCATTCAGACACTATTCCAATTACCAGTCAGTGGCGATGTTCAGTGCCGTGCAGTCCCGGTCGAATCCGGAAAAATATCTGGAATGAGACGGGAAAGCTTCCGTACGCCGCATCCAGTACCGCTGGCTTCGAGTAAATGGTTACATCCGCTCCCGCGCCTAGCTGCCATGCGCGATTCTGCACCAGATCGCGTGTCCCTCCGAAGGTGTAGCCGCCGACACGGTAGGCCGGATGCTCCACCGCCTGGGGAAACAACTCGTCTTTATCGACCAGTTCCAGCCGGGTAAACGCATAATCGCGCCGCCGGAAATTAAGTGTGGATTCCAGCAGATACCCGTTCAGATTGGTTCCTGGGCCGACCTCGTGCACCCGGCCCCAGACCAGCGAACTCGCCCAGTTGCCCCAGCTAAGTGGACGGTCATACTCGATGGAAGCGGTCTGCCGCCACTGGTTCCAGGGTTCCAGCGCCTCCGGATGGTCAAGATGCCCAATGCTGTATTGCGCGGTCCAGTTTCGATCCGGGGCAATACTGCCGCGCACCGACCAGGAATCCAGCGCAGCCGGCTGGATACTCCAGCGTTCTTCGTTCGGTTCGTGTCCGTTAAATGCTGAGCCTTCAAGCTTGACCCGATCGATCACAAATCCGGTGGTGACAACGCCAAAGCTAATGTGCGTGGAATCCTGCAGGTGATGGCCAAGGGGGACTAGGGGCAGTTCCGAAGCGGATGCGCGATGCATGAAAGTAACCGGACCTAATGCGGGTTCGGCTGCCGGCCCTCCATACAATTCCCAGGAGATTCTTTCCGAGAGCGGCAGCGTGTACAACCCAGACAGCTCCGAGAAAACATTATGCGGATGCTGGTGATCGACCAGCGCCTCGCCATGATAAGTCTCGCCGGTTTGAAACAACTCCGGAAATCCAGGATGCGGCGAGGTTAGCGATTCCGCCGAGAACATCTGGCGCAACAGCAGGGTTCCCCGCCCCAGCTTGTGTTGCTCCATCAGCATTCCCCAATTGACCGACTCAGCTTTGCCCTCGCCGCGCGGTCCGCCCTGCTGGTTGTAGTCGGTAAAGATCTCGCCGTGCGCCATCAGTTCCCACCCTGCCCGCATCCGCATCCACGCATGTTCCGGCACCGATGCCGGCTCCCACGCCGTTCCCGATCCCTCATGGGGAGACGGAAGCTGCGACACTTCCATGTGTTCCATCGGAGTGTTCATTCCGCTCATGGAATTGTCTTGCGCCCACGCTGTGCTCAGGGCTAACGCCGTGCCGACTAAACTTCCAGCAATTAAAAACCAGACCGCTCGCGCCACAAAAACCTCCCATCGCAATAGCAAGACCCAAAAAATACAGCGATGCAGCATGCGCTGGACGCATGCCGGCGAAAATCAGATGGGAGTGTGGTCTAAATTCTTAGAGCAGTAACCGTGGTAGGGCCGCCGGAAGAAGTAAATGCGGGAAGCAAGTCGAAAGAGCGTTGCTCGGAGGAAGAGGCAAACGAACGATTGGTGACCAGGTCGGCGTCAACTGCGTGCTGCGATGGCCGCGGCGAAAAAGCAGCAATCGGCAGCGCACGCGCCGGAGAGCTTACGCAGCATCGCATGTCATGCGAGCGTGACTTGGTGGGCGCGGGAATGGAGTGACATCCCGTGTGCGGTGAACCTGCAGAAGAGGAATGAACCGGGGCAGAGAACAGGCAGGTGACTCCCGCGCTCGCGGCTAGGATCGCTCCGAGCAGCACCGCCATAATCATCTCGGGAGCAGCGATTCTACGCAGACTTCGAATCATACCTAGGTCCCGGTAATCTTCACCCGCAGCTCTTCCGGCAGCCGCTCCCGGATCTCGGGCGGCAGGCGGTCATGCACCCGGCGCGCGCCTTGCTTGGCCGCATCCAGCACCGTCACCGGCGCGGGTGTGGCCACCGCCACCACCAGCCAAATGAGTGCGGATAAGGCAAAACCCGCCAAGGCGGCGATCTCCAGCCAGAAAGCATGCCGCGGCCCAAAGTGGCGGATTACGCCAAAAGCCAGCAGAAACACCCCGCCGGAAACCGAAGCCAGCGCGATCAAGCCTACGTCGATCATGCGGTGGATGCGCTGGCGGCTGCGGCAGCGCTCGCACCCGGCGAAATGGCTTTCGTAGTCGGCGCACATCTCCGGCGCCAGGCCGGAAATATCGTAACGCCAGCCCGCCAGAATCTTGCCTACAATTGGATCAATACACTGCTGACTCATAGGTAACTACGACGACAACTACAGCTGAATGGGCGGCAAAATCTCGGTCTGCACCGCCACCATCACGCGGTTGTGAAATAACCCGCCACGCAGGGCCAGTGCTCTTTCCGCCTCTCTGCGCGCAATTTCCGGATGATTGTTCTGCTCAGAGAGATGCGCCAGCACGACAAACGCTGCATTATTATCATAGTCGCCGGTGAAGAAATCCGCGAGTTTCTCGTTCGAGAGATGCCCCATGTTGCTGGCGACGCGCTGTTTCACGCTCCAGGGATAGGGCCCGCCGCGCAGCATTTCTACATCATGATTCGACTCCATGACCAGCACATCGGAGCCGCGCAGGTGGTCGCGAACGTTGACCGGCAAGTAACCGAGATCGGTCGCTACGCTGATCTTGGTGCCCTCTACGCGAAAGGTAAAACCCACCGGATCGGCGGCATCATGCGGGATGGTAAAGGGTTTCACCTCGATGTCGCCCACCTGAAAGCGGTGGCCAGATTCAAACTTCTCCAGCTTTTCCAACTGCGGACGCTCGCCGTTTTCGTTGCGCAGCGCCCTCGCCCACGCGGCGTGCGTTGCCCCGGTCATAAAAACCGGAATGCGCAACTTCTTCGCCAGCATTGCCAGCCCGTAAATATGATCGGAATGTTCGTGCGTGATCAGAATCGCCGAAAGCGATCGTGGATCTTCTCCCAGCGCCTTCATGCGCTTGAACGTCTCCCGGCAGGAGATGCCCGCATCCACCAGAATCCTGGTCCGCGTGCTGGCCACGAACGCACAATTTCCCCGGCTCCCACTGGCCAGCATCGACACCGTCACACACATGCACGAAGCATACGCGTCCCCCCTGTGGAATTGGGAGTAACTTTCTTGCTATCCGATACCTTTGCCTACCGGCATCCGGTTCTCAGCTTCCGCCTTCCGCTTTCGGTAAGCGAATCTGCATTAAAAACCGCGACCCCGGCAGGCTCTATTTCCCTTGCCGCAGGTTATCGATCGCGCGCCGCATTACCGCGCCCCCGTACGCCCCAGCCATTCCCGGCAAGGCCGTAAGAAAGGATCCAAAGACCTGCCCGCGCGTCGGCTTCACGGTCATAATCACAAACGCAGCAAGTTCGGTCAGGGGAACAAAAACCGACACCACAATCACCCACCGCCACGGCCAGCGCGGCCGCAACAAACCCAGCAGCATGCAGGCCATCAGCACCTGCAATGCCGTAAATAGCAAATCATTCACCAAGACATCCACCCACCCTGTGCCGATGCCGAAGAGCGCGGCCAGAACGTAGAATGGCAGGTCGCTCCTGACTCGCCGCGAAGTTATCTCGGTTGGCATTGAAGATTGTTGATTAATGATTTTTGATTGTTGACTGGAAATCAAAAGTAAGTCCCCCGGGGCTGTTTTCAATCAGCAATCAGAAATCAGAAATCATCAATATGTATAAAACCCCCGCCCGCTCTTCCTTCCCAGCCACCCCGCATCCACCATCTTAATCAGCAGCGGACACGGCCTGTACTTTGGATCGCCCAACCCATCGAGCATCACCCGCATAATGTCGAGGCAAACATCGAGTCCGATAAAGTCGGCCAGCGTCAGCGGCCCCATGGGATGCGCCATGCCCAGCTTGAATACTTCATCCACCGCCTCGGCGGTGGCCACACCTTCCATCACCGCATACATGGCCTCGTTCAGCAACGGCATCAGCACCCGGTTTGAGACAAATCCCGGCGCGTCGTTGACCTCAACCGGAGTCTTCTCCAGCTTTAGCGCCAGGTTCCGAGTTTCAAAAAGTGTCTCCTGCGACGTGGCCAGCCCGCGAATTACCTCTACCAGCTTCATCACCGGTACCGGATTAAAAAAATGCATGCCGATTACTTTGTCGGGACGTTTGGTCAGCGCCGCCAATTTGGTGATGGAAATCGACGAAGTGTTCGAGGCCAGAATTACATCCGCCCGCGCCAACCGGTCGAGATCGCGAAAAATCTCCGTCTTGATCTCGAACTTCTCGGTCGCCGCCTCCACGATAAAGTCGCTTTGCGCCAGCTTTCCGCGATCGGTCACACCCTCGATTCGTCCCAGAGCTGCATTCTTGTCGGAAGCGGTGATCTTGTTCTTCGCCACCTCACGATCAAGATTCTTGGTGATCGTCGCAATTCCGCGATCCAGAAACCGTTGTTCCACATCGCATAACACCACCAAATACCCACTACGTGCAAAGACGTGAGCGATGCCGTTGCCCATGGTTCCCGCGCCGATTACGCCGACATTTCTAATTTCCATGATCGCCTCGCATGGAGAACGTTCGAGTTTAGCATCGCGCGAATCCAACTGGTAATCTTGCAATCTTCTATAACACGAGCATACGGGTTGCCCCGGCAAGGACGCTGAATCTCAATCTGTTCTCGCCGAATCCAACTAGCATGCGGCAATGGCGGCCTCCAGGGTGTTAAAATTATCGTTCCGCCGCCATCAAAATTCATTGCTGAGGAATCCTCATGGCAACTCTTGAAGCCCCCGTCCGGCCGCGCACGACCACTCATCAAGGACCGTTCACCAACGAGCCCTTTTACGATTTTCGCCACGAAGAAAACGCCCGCAAGATGCGCGCCGCCATCGAGCGCGTCCGCGGACAACTCGGCCGCGAATATGACCTCATCATCGGCGGCCAGCGCGTTAAGACCACCGACAAGATCAAGTCGCTGAATCCCTCGCGTCCGTCGCAAATTGTCGGAATCCACCAGAAGGCCGGCAAAGAGCACGTAGAACCGGCTATGCAAGCCGCGCTCAAAGCCTTCACGTCCTGGAAAAACACACCGGTCGAAGAGCGCGCCAGCGTGCTGTTTCGCGCTGCCGACCTGATGCGCCAGCGCAAAATGGATTACATGGCCTGGTTGGTTTTCGAGGTCAGCAAGAACTGGGGCGAGGCCGATGCCGATATCTCCGAGACCATCGACTTCCTCGAGTTCTACGCCCGCGAAGCTCTGCGGTTCTCAAAAGCTGAACCGCCCGTGCAGTTGCCCGGCGAGCGCGACACCCTCAGCTACATCCCCCTCGGCGTCGGCGCGGTCATTCCTCCGTGGAACTTCCCCTGCGCCATTATGGCGGGCATGACCGTCGCGTCAATCGTCAGCGGCAATACGGTGATCCTGAAGCCATCCAGCGACTCTCCCACCATTGCTGCGAAATTCATGGAGCTGCTGGAAGAGGTTGGTCTGCCTGAAGGCGTAGTGAACTTCTGCCCCGGAGCAGGGGCCAGCTTCGGCGATGCCGTGGTCGCGCATCCTAAGACCCGCTACATCGCTTTCACCGGCTCGCGCGAAGTGGGATTGCACATCAACCAGGTAGCCGCCACACAAGCTCCCGGCCAGATCTGGATCAAGCGCACCATCCTCGAAATGGGCGGCAAAGACGCTATCATTGTCGACGCCGACGCCGATATCGATTCCGCCGTCGAAGGGGTCGCGCAAGCCGCCTTCGGCTTCCAAGGCCAGAAATGTTCGGCCTGCTCCCGCGCCATTGTCGACGAACGTGTCTACGACAAGTTCCTTGAGCAGCTCAAAGCCCGGGTGGAAAAAATCACCATCGGGGATCCCGCTGAAAATACCGGCATGGGGGCCGTGATCAACGAAGGTTCGATGAAGACCATCCTCGGATACATCGAGCAAGGGAAAAAAGATGGACGCTTGATCACCGGCGGCGAACGCGCCGCCGAAGCCGGAGAAGGTTACTATATCCGTCCCACGGTCATCGCCGATATTCCGGCCAAATCAAAACTCGAGCAGGAGGAAATCTTCGGCCCGGTGCTGGCTGTGATCAAAGCCCGCGGCTTCGATCATGCATTAGAGATCGCGAATGACACCGAGTTCGGCCTTACCGGCGCCATCTACACCAAGTCGCGCGACAAGATCGACCGCGCCATCCGCGACTTTCAAGTCGGCAATCTCTACATCAACCGAAAGTGCACCGGAGCCATGGTGGGAGCCCACCCCTTCGGCGGATTCAACATGTCGGGCACCGACTCCAAGTCTGGCGGCCCGGATTATCTCTATCTTTTCACCCAGGCAAAGTCCGTCGGGGAGAAAATCGGGTAATCCTTTTTCAGAGTATCGGCAACTCTACATATATTCGATGCAAGAACGTGGTTGCACGGATTACTCAGCTGTAGAGGAGATACTTTATGAAAGACCATTTTTTAATGACTCTTGCCCCTGTCCTGGTTAGCTTTTTCTTGTTGGCATTAAGCACACCGCGGCTGAATGCCCAGATTATTAACGCGATTCAAGCACACATTGACCACCCCTTCGTGATCGGAAACACCACCTTGCCGGCCGGCGAGTACACATTCCGGATAATGCAAGGTTCCGAGCTTTCGGTAATGACGGCGACCAGCGAAAATGATAAAACCAGCGTAGATTTTATCGTGCGGGCCGCCATCGATGATCACACACCGGCGCACACGGAACTAACATTTCGCAAATATGGAAACACTGAATTTTTGAATAAGATTTTCGAAAGCGGATCGAAAACTGGAGTCGAAGTCACAGAAACCAGCAGAGAGGAGTCGCGTCTCGTGAAAGAGGGCCAGCAGCCCATCTTGCACACGGAAGAAAAGTAAGGATCTCGGGAATGACGTAACCAGTCGCGGCGTAAATGTCCATCAGGACTTTTACGCCAGGACCTGGGAAGTACCGACTCAAGGATCAAGGTTTTTCAAAACCCGCTAGTCATTGACCGGCAACGAGAGGCAACGGATTCCGCTCCAGAAATTGTCGCTGGTGCCAGTAGGGATAAACCGCCGTCACCTCGCTCGCGGCACCCAGCTTTGCGATTTGCTCGCGAGACAAATTCCATCCTTCAGCCGCCAAATTGTGCCGCAACTGTTCTTCGTTTCGGGCGCCCATAATTACGGTCGAAACAGAGGGCCTTTGCAGCACCCAGTTCAGAGCGATCTGCGGGACGCTTTTCCCCGTCTCTTTCGCGACTGCATCCAGCGCATCGACCACCTTATATAAATACTCGTCCTGCACCTGCGGCCCCTGTCCAGCCGTTTTATGCAGCCGGCTCTCCGCCGGCAACGGCTGCCCTAGCCGGATTTTCCCCGTCAGCCGACCCCAGCCCAGCGGACTCCACACCAGTGCACCCACCCCTTGATCCAGGGCCAGCGGCATCAACTCCCATTCATACTCTCTGCCAATCAAAGAGTAGTACACCTGATGCCCCACGTACCGCGTCCAGCCATATCTATCAGCGACGCCTAAAGACTTCATCAGGTGCCAGCCGGAAAAATTCGAGCAGGCAATATATCGAACCTTCCCGCTAGTCACGAGCTGATTCAGCGTACTCAGAACTTCTTCAACCGGGGTGAGCCCGTCAAATCCATGAAGATGATAAATATCGATGTAATCTGTCCCCAGCCGACGTAAGCTGGCCTCGCAAGCCCGAATCAAGTGATAGCGTGAGGACCCCACATCATTCGGCCCCGCGCCTAGACGAAAAGTTGTTTTAGTAGAAATCAAGACATCGTCACGCCGTCCGGCAATCGCCTTCCCCAAAATAGTTTCGGAAAGCCCGTCCGAATAAACGTCGGCGGTATCAAAAAGATTGACGCCCGCTTCCAGGCAGATATCGACCAGCCGGGTCGCCTCAGCTACATCGCTCGCGCCCCACGCTTTAAAAAATTCGTTTCCACCACCAAATGTTCCTGTGCCAAAACTCAGAACCGGCACTTTCAAACCAGATCGTCCCAGCGTCCGAAATTCCATGACGGAATAGATGCCCGCCCGGTCCAAACGATGCGCGAGGGATTGGACTTAAGTACGGTGCACAAATCACCTAAGCTTTGTACGTCGACCTGAGAAGGGAACCACCGTTCAGAGAGATCAGGTGATCTGGCTCCGACGCACACCAAGCGAACGAATCCCAAGCCAAACGGGGTAGGCAACGGCGAAACGTATCGGAACCTCTATCCATGAATGCAGTGACGAAGCGGACTTGTGCCGGCGAAAAGCCTCCGTCGGCCGCGATTGCAAGCAAAGCTTTTTTTCGAGCTTCGTCAATCGGGCCGTCGGTCGCGACGACTTCCACGAACACCAAGTAAAAGTCTTCCCCAACATCGGCCAGAATCATGTCCGGAAGCATCCTGCCCGGATCGATCTTAAGGCCGATCCTCTGAGCGAGCGCATCGTCGCGATGGATGACCTTATTGCCGCTCTCGCTTATCCAAACCACTGCAGGCCTACTTAGGAAACGGCGGCAAAATTCTTCTGCCACGCTTCTCGTTATCAGTGAACTCGGCCCAGCCTCCATTAGGCGCGACTCGCCGCTGGGAAGCTTCACTAGTACTTTGTCTCCGGACTTAGTAACTCCTTGACGAATAATCTCGACTCGCGCAAGCGAACTAGCCGATAGGTTAGACACCTGCCACTTGATCAATGCAGCCTGCAGGGCCAAACCTTCCAATCTTGGATCGAAGAGGGATGCAAAAGCGGTCGTCAGCGCAAACCTTCCTTTCGGCGAGGTTGTAGGTACGCCAGACCTTACCCTCACCGCGCCGTTACGGACAAGCCCATCGCGCAACGTTTCGTCTCGGATCGGCTCTCTGCTGTTATCGGCGTACCAACGTTTATAGCGGCTCTTGAAACCTGGCTTTGTCGAGGCCGAGTAGTAATCTTCTCTCTCCTGCTCTGCGCTGAGAGCGGCCTGACGGTCACTCATCTGGTAAACCTGCTTTGGCGAAAGCCAACGGTCCGCTCCCTCGATAGCGCCGATATAGAGAAGAGTGAACACAGTCGTCGCCGCCATTTCCCGCGTACAATAGTTGCGGCTCTGAGTCCCCTCAGGGAATATGGCTTTAAGTCTCTCGCGAATTTCGTCGATACTAAGCAACGCTGGCAGCTGCATGTGTACTTCCCATGTAAATGACCCGAACTGCCTCTTCGAACTTCTCCTGACTTAATCCTTTCAAGAGCAAGGATTCGAGTCTTCTCGCATCGTCAATATTTGGCAGCGGCAACGCCTCCAGTTCATACGCGGAGACCGCAACACTACCGTTGATGATCGAAATGCCGAGTCAACGACCTGCTGTTCAAGAGTGCAGCCACAAATCTAGTCGACACGGGCGGCTCGCTCCGCTCTGCCCATATCATGTTTAGGTGATTTTCCACAGCTACAAGCTTATGTCGACCGACGAATTCCTTTGGCAGTTCCGCAGCGATAAGCCTTCGATGTTGCTCTTTCGCAGTTGTGCGCTGCACGAGGACACATGGCCGATTGGTCAGAACCCATCGATCCTTGTCTGATGGTTTTAACCACGGAAGATGATTACGTTTCTCGGCTTGCCACTTAAAAACACAATCTGAGGTTACTGACTCCGCCCATACAACCGGGTAGGTTCCTCGTGTCTTGCCGCTTTCAAATTGGCTCTTGTGACGGTTCCACACCAAGGGCCCCGTAGATACGCGGTAGCCGTAGTCCGAAATGCGTCCTGTCAATTGTCGGAGACGATCTGCGAGAGCCCGTTGTTCTCGATTACGGGGAATCAGCCAGGGCTGGCTCACGTCGTTAGGAAGCGTCAGAGTTCCGGCGGGGGTGACCTCGGCTGCTCCGTCGTCGGCCAAATCGATGAAGGAAGCGGCCGCCTCGCGCCTTCTACCGCCGACGCGATAGACGGCCAACATTGTTTCTTGCAGGACGTCTGCAAATACGCCAGATCTCGAGGTGACGAAATCAACCGAAAGTGGCGGGGCACAGGTACCCAGCAGTCGCCGCAAGTTCTTGAAATATTGTCCGCCTAGCATCCCCGTAGGCGTCACAAAAGCTACGACACCACCAGGTCTCGCCCAATTAACGGCACGATCCGTAAGAGCCCGTAAACATTCGCGTGCCCGTAGAGGCTCCGCTGGAACCGACGCCGGACTGATGGCGAAAGCTTCACTCTTCCGTAGGGGGGATTGCCAATAACAAGATCAAAGGCCCCCTGCCCACCGCACCGCTCTGACAAGCTGTCCTGCACCGAAGCGATCTCCGGGAGTCGGCGACCGAAGTCTTCGCAGATGTCCGCCAAAGCGGCCTCCACGAGCGTTTGCGACATCCACGCAGCAAACGGGTCGATTTCGAAGCCAGCCAAGCGAGACGAAATGCTGTGCACTATATCCGGCACATCTCGTCCCGCCAGAGCCTCGGCCATTCTCAAGGCCACAGGGGCCAAGAAAGCCGCGCCACCGCAGGCTGGATCGAGCACACGCGCCGAGGTCCAATCAATCCCCGCATTGGAGACGACCTCGATGAGTCGTTGGCACAAAGAAGGCGGCGTATAGAACACGCCCAACTCCGACCGAAACCGCTCTGGAAGCCCGGCGGTGTAGATACAACCTATCCGATATCCTGCCTCTACAGCGGGAAGAGCGGCGAGTTCCTCTCCCAGCTCCTCTGCCTTCCTGACATCACCGACATGCAAACCCTTGAGCAGGCTTACATTCTTGAAGGGTTTGAAGGGAATTGTGCGAGCTCGGGACTCCTGGATTTTGCGCCAATAGCGCCGAATCAGCTCTGACGCAAAGGATCGTGCGAATGCAATGCGCTCGGTATGAGGCAGCCCGAGCGCTCGTCCCTGTACAAACTCGACTCCTGGGGCCTTTCGCCGCAGCGCCTTTTCACCGAAGAGACTTTGCTGTTGTTGGTTCAAGTGCTTCATGACACCTGATGCTGACCAAGGGTCAATCATAGCGAAAACTTGGGTTGGCATAAAAAAAGGCCGCCTCGCCGGCAGCCTTTGTCTAAGACAAATGAAATCGCACTTAAGGCATCACTCCCGCTGGCGTCTGCGGAGCCGGCCCAGCCGTAGTCGCTGCTGCAGCTTCGTTCAGAATCCGGTGATGGATAGTAAACAACGCCAGCTCCAGCCGATCCGACACACCAATCTTGTCATAAACATTGCGCAGATAATTCTTGATGACCTGCTCGGTGGTTCCCAACTGGGTCGCGATTTCTTTATTCTTATATCCTTGGACAATCAGCGCCACAATGCGGAGTTCTTTCGCCGTCAGACGATCGCGCACGCGCAACCCAACCATATCGTTTTCGGTCAATTCGCTCGGCACCGCGACGTCTTGCACCCAAGTCTCTCCGCGCGCCACTTTGCGCACGCAGTCAACCAGCGCCGCGCTGGTCACATTGCGGTAGACCACGCCATGCGCCCCGTTCGCCATGTGCCGCTGCGCGCTCTCGCCCGTATCGGCCAGCACCACTACGCGCGTCTTCGCCTTGTTCGCACCCTGCACAATGGCGGCAAAATCGTTGTGAAACCCCGCTGCTACCACCAGTACCGCGGCGCGGAATTTATCCAGAGCCATAAACATCTGCTCCGGCGTTTGAGCCTGCGCCACAATGCGCATCTCGTCTTCCACCGCCAGCACCTTGGCAATGCCGGCGCGGAAGATTGCCTGGTTATCGGCCAGAATCAGTTTGAGCATGTGATTGACGCTCCAAAGTCATCCTAAGAATTACATCCGTGTTACCACGGCATTGATGATTGATGATTGTTGATTGTTGATTGTTGATTAAAAATCTCATTGTCCCCGTTTTTCAATCAACAATCAGCAATCAAAAATCAGCAATTCTGTCTACGAGTTCCTCACAAACTCGTAGGAGTCGATTACGCAGGCCACACCTTTGCCCTCTTCACTGGCTCCCGTCGGATCCGTGCGCACTACGCGTCCTTTGCACTGAATCACAACATTTTCCTGCCCTCCAGTAACATCCGGGGGCAGCGTGATCTCGAATTCCACCGGCGATCCAATCTCCAGCGACGCGTCGGCGCGAATGTAAACTCCGGCCGCGCTTAGATTTCCTGTCGTGCCCTTGGCGTCGCCACTGGCCGCATCGCTATGCAGTTTGATCGGCAACTCCAGCGGAAATCTTTTTCCGGTCCGTGCTTCTTCGGACACAGTGCCTCCTCTTTCGTGGTTCGATCCTTCTCTCTTTGCGAACGAGGCCAATACCATCAAAGTACGCTCCTGGCAGGCGGATCACCCACTTTACAGCTCACGGCGGTTATATCACGGATGCCAGCTCTATAAAAGCCTGATAACGAATTAGTTAAGGGTAGAACCTAGATTCCCCCCATCCTGTGTGCGGCACATATTCCCGTCGGCCGGCCTTTGAGCTTGCATTTTGAAGTCTGCATTTCTGTTACTATGCCCGCCGGGTGAATAAGAATGGCTCGACCATCGAACAATTCACCGCTCCAATCGCTGTCCGGCAAGGTTGCCCTCGTAGCCGGGGCCACGCGCGGCGCTGGACGAGGCATTGCTATCGCCCTTGGTGAAGCTGGAGCGACTGTCTACTGCACCGGACGCACTTCAAGGAAGCATACTCGAAGAAAACCCGGCAAAAGCCGTCCCCTGAAGCCCGGCCAGCGCGAAACCATCGAAGAAACGGCCGACCTGGTCACCGCCGCAGGCGGCCACGGCATTGCCGTAAGAGTCGATCACGAAGTTCCCGCTGAAGTTAAAGAACTCGTCGCCCTTATCAAACGCCGTCACAAAGGCCTCGACATCCTTGTCAACGATGTCTGGGGCGGCGACGCCCTCACCGAATGGAGCAAGCCCTTCTGGACCGTCAATCTCGAGAACGGCCTGCGCATGCTCAAGCAGGCCATCCACTCGCACATCATCACTGCTCACTACGCTGCCCCGCTGATGCTCGGTCGACTAAAGAAAGATCGTCCCGGTGGAATCATCTTCGAAATCACCGACGGCGACGCCTTCTACTACCGCGGCAACCTCTTCTACGACCTCGTCAAGATCTCCGTCATCCGCCTGGCTTTCGCCATGTCCCGCGAATTGCACAAACGCAATATCGCCGCCGTCGCCCTTACTCCCGGCTTCCTGCGTTCCGAACGAGTTCTTGAGCATTTCAAAGTCACCGAAGCCAACTGGAAAGACGCCGGTAAGAAAAAGAATAGAGATCAAAACAGTAAAGATCAGAACGACGCCCCCAGCGACTTCATGGTTTCCGAATCGCCGCGCTACATCGGCCGCGCCGTCGTCGCCCTCGCCACCGATCCCAACGTCATGAACAAGACCGGACGCGTCTACAGCTCCTGGGCCCTGGCCCGCGAATACGGATTCACCGACCTCGACGGCACGCAGCCCCACTGGGGCAACTACGCCCGCAAAAAATACGGCAAATACAAAATCTGCGACGACAAGTTCTATTCCTACTGGACTCCCGGCCTGATCGACCTGATCTTCCCCGACTGGTTCTGATCCGACTAGCCTCGATCCAAAGCTTGTCATCCTGAAGAAGCGGAGCTGCTCGCAATCGCGAGCGGCTCCCAATGAAGGACCTATGCAAGTCTCCCGCACCAACCCAAGGATTGCTGTGCAACCGAACCGCGCATGATACCGTCAGATGAGTGTTCTTTCTTCGTTCCCAGGAGAGCCAACGCATGCTCGGCCCATATAATTCCGCCCACCAGCGATCAACGCGGCACCCACGCCGTTTTGTCCGGCAAGTCCTCGTCTTAGTTCTGCTTTCGACCTCATCTCTTTTCTCTCAACCTCCGCAAAAGTCCGCCGCGGCGGTTCCCGCGGCCAGCGACGCCGAAGAAAAACCCGCCCAGGAAAAGCCGCAGCCCAAGCCCGACGAATCCGCCGCCGCAACCGCCGCACTCCTCCAGCTCAACAATGCTCTCGAAGGTCTCGCCGCAAAAGTTTCGCCTGCTGTGGTTCAGATCCTGGTCACTGGTTACGGCCCCGCGCACGAAGAGAACCGTACCCAGACAGCTCTCATCGTCCGCCAGCAAGTCGTCGGCTCCGGGGTGATCGTCGATCCCTCCGGCTACATCATGACCAACGCCCATGTGGTCGAAGGCGCGCAAAGCATCCGGGTCGCCCTACCGCTGCCAAACGATTCCGGCCGCGCGGTCCCCGTGGGCAAGCGCCACATCCTTCCAGCAAAATTGATCGGTGTTCATAAGGAAACCGATCTCGCCCTGCTCAAGATCGACGAGAGCGATCTTCCCACGCTTCCGCTTCTCACCCAGACGCGTCCCCGCGTCGGACAACTCGTCTTTGCCATCGGGAGTCCCGAAGGCCTGCAGAACTCTGTCACCATGGGAGTCGTGAGCGCAGTTTCCCGCCAGCCCGATCCCACCAAACCCCTCACCTACATTCAAACCGACGCTCCCATCAACCCCGGCAACAGCGGTGGCCCGCTCGTCGATACGAACGGATCTGTCGTCGGCATTAACACTTTCATTCTTTCCGAAGGCGGCGGCAGCGAAGGCCTAGGCTTCGCGATCCCTGCCCGCATCGTCGATTTCGTTTACCACAGCCTGCGCAAATACGGTCATGTGCATCGCGTCGAAATCGGCGCTGACGCGCAGGAAGTCACGCCCACCATGGCCGAAGGTCTCCATCTCGCGCAACGCTGGGGAGTCATTATCGCTGACGTCAAACCCGACGGTCCCGCTGCCACCGCCGGCCTGAAAGTTCAGGACATCGTTCTCTCCGCCGACGATCGCCGCATCGATACTCTTCCCGCGCTTTCTTCCGCGTTGTATCTTCACCGCCTCGACAAAGTTCTAAAGCTGGAAATTTTGCGCGGGGACGAAAAGAAAACTCTGTACGTTCCCGCCATCGAAGAGCGTGATCCCATGGATCAACTCTTCGACGCCGCCGATCCTGAAAAAAGTCTCATCTCCCACCTTGGCATTCTCGCCACCGACCTCACTCCCGACCTGCGCCGTGAGCTCGGATCGCTGCGCATTTCTTCCGGAGTAATCGTCCTCGGCCGCGCCGCCGACCTCATCACTCCCGACACCGGCCTGCAAACCGGCGACATCATTCATTCCCTCAACACCACCCCCATCGCTTCGATGGAAGAACTACGCTCCGCCGTGCATAGCCTGAAATCCGGCGCCGCCGTCGTTCTCCAAGTCGAACGCAGCGACGGGCTGACGTATTTGAGTTTTGAGATGGAGTAGCGGCGAATCGCGATGGCGGTCATCGAGGATTCTGACCGGAATCCTGACGGAGAAATCGCTGCACTCGTAACCAGCAATTGTTTGCGCCCGCGCCCTCACTATGCTACCGTGCCAATGATTTCAAGATAAGCCTTCAACATTAAGCCTTCGAGATTAGAATTCCCCTAGGAGACGCTCATGGTCGGCATCATCCTGCTCGTAATCCTCGTTCTCATCCTTGTCGTTCTGATTGGCATGTACAACAGCCTGGTGCAGCTGCGCGTGCGCACTGACTCCGCTTGGTCCGATATCGACGTGCAGCTGAAGCGCCGGCACGATCTCATCCCTAATCTCGTCGAAACCGTCAAAGGCTACGCGGCGCATGAAAAGGGCACATTTGAAAACATTGCCAAATTTCGCTCGCTGGCCATGCAAGCGACCACACCGGAAGGCAAGGCAGTAGCCGAGAATCAGCTCACCGGAGCGCTGAAGAGCCTGTTCGCCGTCGCCGAGAATTATCCGGAACTAAAAGCCTCGGAAGAATTCACACAACTGCAAGTATCGCTAAGCCAGACAGAAGATTCGATCCAGAACTCGCGCCGCTACTACAACGCCGTGGTCCGCGATCTGAACACAAAGATCCAGTCATTCCCCACAAACATTCTCGCCAACATGTTCGGCTTTCAAGCGCGTCAGTTCTTCGAAACCACCGACGTCGACCGCGAGCCCGTCGCCGTCAAGTTCTGATTCCATGACCGGGGCTATAAACATAGGCGCCCCGGAGGGGCAGCACGACAATAGCCCAGCGCGTTCCGCGCTGGGTGAGAGTAGAGAAGCGAACATCGTCCCGGAGGGACGACTGAAAATCTCGCGCCTACTCGTCGGTCTCGACTATTCAGCGCTAGCCATCCTGCTGCTGTGCTTCACGATTC
Source organism: uncultured Acidobacteriaceae bacterium (assembly GCA_963724815.1). GTDB lineage: Bacteria > Acidobacteriota > Terriglobia > Terriglobales > Acidobacteriaceae > Sulfotelmatobacter. Next base: position 35,166 of record CAVRWS010000051.1, on the reverse strand, counting down.
TCGCCCTCGCCGCCCCCGCAGCAGCAAAATCCTGGCGCATCTCAAACTTTCAAGACACGATCACGGTCAACAAAGATGGCAGCGCCGTAGTCGACGAAACTATCTCTCTGGTTTTCGTCGGCGAGTGGCACGGCATTCACCGCACCATCCCCATCGAATATCCCGGACCCAACGGAACCAACTACCAGCTCTTCATCGATCTCAAGAGCGTCACCGACGAAAACGGATCGAAACTCAAATACGATTCCTCAACCTCCGGCGCTTACCGGGATCTGAAAATCTACATTCCTGACGCCGTCAATACCACCCGCACGGTGAAGATCGTTTACCGCGTGCGCAATGGCACACGCTTCTTCGATCAATACGACGAGTTCTACTGGAATGTAACTGGCAACGATTGGCCCGTGCCCATCGACCACGCTGCGGCAACCGTACATTTTCCCGATGCCGCCGCAGGATCGTTGCGCGCGCAAGCCTTCACCGGCGTCTATGGCTCGACCGAACACGACGCAACTGCGAAAGTCGATGGCGCAACCGCCGAATTTGAAACCACGAATCCTCTACCCATGCGCGGCGGGCTTACCATTGATGTCTACATTCCCAAAGGAATTCTCACTCAACCCAGCGCTCTAACGAAACTGTTCTGGTTTATCGGCGGCAATCCCATCGTATTTCTGCCGCTGGTCACACTCGCCGTCATGTTCGGCCTGTGGTGGTACGCCGGACGCGATCCCGATCCGGGCATGTCAGTCGCACCGATGTATGAGCCTCCGCCAGGAATTTCACCCGCCGAGGCCGGAACCCTGCTCGACGATCGAATTCATCCCCGCGACATTACATCGACCATTGTCGATCTTGCCGTGCGCGGTTTCATCAAGATCGAAGAAACGGATGAGAAGGGGCTTCTGTTCCACAATAAGGATTACATCTTTCATCTCTTGAAGCAGCGCCAGGATTGGACGGGCCTTGCTCCTCACGAACAGGTAATGCTGGAAAACATTTTTGTCGGAGATGTTCCTGACGTTCGGCTGTCAAGTCTGAAGAACCGCTTCTACACCGCGATTCCCGTGGTACGCACCGATATTATGTCGGCGCTGAAACAGAAAGGCATTTACACGCTTGATCCTGAATCTGCCAACGCCTACAGCATCGGAGCCGCCGTCGGCATTTTGATACCATTCGCGATTTTTCAATACTTCGGCTGGGCCGATTTCTTGAGTTCCGTTCCCATGCTCATCGGATGCGTGCTGATCAGCGCCTTGATCTGGTGGCTTTTCGCTCGCGTGATGACGGCAAAGACCTTGAAGGGCGCGCGCACTCACATCGCCGTCTTGGGATTCCAGGAATTCATGAACCGCGTCGACGCCGACCGGTTAAAGGTCATGCCGCCCGATACCTTTGAAAAATTTCTTCCCTATGCGATGGCTCTCGGCGTGGAACATCACTGGGCGCAAGCCTTCGCCGGCATTCTCAAAACTCCCCCGACCTGGTACGCCGCTCCTGCCGGCTATGCCTACGGGACAATGTTCAATCCAATCCTTTTCTCCTCCTCCATGCATGGCATGGCGACGGATATGCATCAGGTATTTGTGTCCGCGCCGAGAGCAAGTTCCGGAGGATCAGGCTTTGGCGGCGGCGGATTCGGTGGTGGTGGAGGATTTTCCGGCGGCGGCTTTGGCGGCGGCGGTGGCGGTGCATTCTGATTGTTGTGCGCTGGCACATGGCGCGGGGCTGGGACCGCTAGTAAATCGGTTCTGGCCTGTGGGAGTGGGGAACAGGATAGACGGAACGTGACAGCACGTGACGTTGCCGCCACCGGGCAGGATCTCCAGCTTCCGCCTCTTCAGTGATCGTCGGTAGCTTTTCTCACCACTCGCAAAGCGTTCTGGCTTTCGTCATGGGCTTTCGTCATGGATAAGAGAGCTTCGACCACGACACTGTGTACACATCTCCCGGAGGCGTAGGGGTAGATACAGTAGCAGTCTTTTTGACGGTATCAACGCTCACAACTACAAACCGACTGAGCACCCCTTCCAATAGAACGGGGTCGCCCTGCTTTGGGATGTGATCCGGCGGCGCGGAACGTGCCATCGAACACCTGCCTCTTCTGACCGTGGTGAGAAGAGCTGCATCGTAAGAGGTCAGGAAAGTTTTGTCTGTCCTACAGCGCACATAGTAGTAAATCGAAGTTTCGCGTGGCTGTGTGCGCTACCGTACCGCAAAATGAACCTGCCCTAGAGTATCGTCAAGCGGCCATGCCGAAAAAGCCACCACGAATCAAAGCCCATTCAACCCGCGTTGACGATTACTCGGCGATGATGTCTGGCTTCGAAAGAGAAAGCCTTGCGGCAGAGGCCAAGCTCAAAGCCGACCGAGGGAAAAAGGAACGAAAGAACAAAAAACGTTAGCCTGTGAACATTCTTAAATGTTAGGAAGCCGGTCGCATGCGCCAATTTCGCCATCCTGCGACAAGCCCCGATCCACTGACACATTTGACGTAGCAATCCTCATGCACGGCCTTTCCGTGTTCATCGGCGTACAAATCGACGCTCAGATCGATCGGCTTGCTGCAAATGTTGCATGGTATTGCCTGGAAAGGGTGACCACCCATAAATGCCTCCTTTGGACGGTCACAAGTAGATTAGAAGAAACCAGCGGGACGTGCTGAGCACAATTGACCGGATCTTGTCACTTCTCTTTGATGTGTTGGCAGCGTCTGAAAAGTACGTTGACGGTCTAGTCCCTTGCGGAGAGAGCGCATCGTCTACGGCTCCCGAAGAGAACGTAAGACGAATGCGTTCGAGCAGATACAGCGAACGATGGTGCGCCCGGAGAGACTCGAACTCCCAACCCTCTGCTCCGAAGGCAGATGCTCTATCCAGTTGAGCTACGGGCGCGTAGCAGTATTTTACGGCAACGCGGGCACAGACGCACGGAGTCCTGTAGCGACTGACTCGCGCCGTTTCAAAGCAACCGCGAAAGATCTATTGTTGTGGTGCGAAGTAGCCTTTACGGGCACGCACTTGCAAATCTTTCTTGAGGGCGGAGATTTCGATAGAACGGTAGCGGCCGTCGGCGTCGAAATCGGCGGGACGGTAGGAGACGACGTACTGGCTGCGCAGTTCGTCTTCGATGGCGGCGAAGGAGTGAGTAATGTCCTTCATCTTGAAGGGGAAGAAGGCGCGACCTCCGGTAGCTTCGGCGAGTTGTTCGAGAACTTTATCACCGCGCAGAATGAGGCCGCTATCGTCGGTTGAGATTGCGTAAATGATCACTTCGGCGCGCTGCGCCATCTCGATGGCTTGCGCGCGAGAGTATTCGCTTTGATTATCTTCTCCGTCGCTGACGACGACGATCGCTTTGCGCGTGGGGTGGTCGGGCCGGTCTTTCAGAAACTTATCCTTGCAGGCGCGGTAGATGGCATCGTAGAGCGCGGTGCCTCCGCCATCCTGCAGGCGGTGAACCCCATCGGAAAGCAATTGCACGTTGTCGGTGAAATCCTGCGAGAGCTGACTTTGTTTGTTGAATCCGACGACGAAAGCCTTGTCAAATCCGGCACGGATGGAGTGCTGCAGGAAGCTAATAGACGCATCCTGCTCGAAACCAAAACGGCTGTGAACCGATCCACTTACGTCGATGAGCAAGCCCAGGTGAAGCGGGAGATCGGTTTCGCGACGAAAGTTTACGATGGATTGCGGCGGCTTATGATCGTCGAGAATTGAAAAATCGTTCTGATTCAGGTCGCGGACAAATTTGCCGTGCTTGTCGGTCGCGATGAAAAGTACGTTGACTTCATCAACGCGTTTGCGGATGGTGAGCATCGCGCCAGACTGCGGATCATCCGTGGTAGAGGCGGCAGGGTAAGCGCCGGCATCGGAGGCGCTAGTGGCATAGTTGCTGGCGTAAGGAATGGACTGGGCGGAGGCCGGGAAGGCAATGACCGACGCCGCTGACAGCGCCAAAACCAGGCCGGCCAGCGGCGTGTACTTCATGCCTGAAAAGTCCAAAATTTTCACTCCCCGGACGGCCAAAATGTACTTCCTATTCATTAGATGCACTTCAGGTGCCGAACGAAGGCGGCCACAGGCCACACTATCCATTGACTCTAGAGGCCGGCGGCGGAGGGTGCCAAGTTACAAAAGGAGCACTCGTTTGGTCATGACCTTAAAAGCGCGCGGAGTGCGGATAGAATGCTACAGGTGGAATGAGTCTACGGAATGGATAAAAAACTCGTTTGGCAGAGAGGAATTGAAACGGATGAATCGGAAAAAGACAGAGGCACTTCTAGCGGTGGTTTGTCTGCTGGCATCGATGGCGTTCGCCAACGACGAAAGGGAAGCCGACCGCGTGAAGGATGCAGGCGATGTGATGAAGGAAATCCTGAATATTCCTGACGACATTCCGCAGGACTTGCTGGACAAGGCGGAGTGCCTGGTAATCCTGCCCTCGGTGAAGAAAGGCGCGTTCGGCGTAGGGGGCAGTTATGGGCGTGGAGTGATGGTATGCCGGAGCGGCCCGCACTATACGGGGCCATGGGGACCGCCCGCCCTCTATGCGCTGGAGGGGGTAAGTATTGGGTTTCAGTTGGGCGGGCAGGCAACAGATTTTGTTTTGCTGGTGATGAATCCCAAGGGCGCGAGATCGCTACTCTCGAGCAAAGTGAAGCTGGGTGCGGATGCGTCGGCGGCCGCAGGTCCAAAGGGGCGCACCGCGGAAGGGGCGACGGATATTGTAATGAACGCGGAGATTCTTTCCTACTCGCGCAATAAGGGATTGTTTGCAGGAATTTCGCTGGAAGGATCGACGCTGCGGTCTGACGGGAACGCCAACGAAAAACTTTATGGGCGAAAATTGAGCGCGAAAGAGATTATTGTGGAGCATAAGGTGGGAGTTCCGAGCTCGGCGCGGCAACTGGTGGCATTGCTGAATACAAAATCGCCCAAGAATCGATCGGATCCGAAGTCGCTGGAATAGTGCCGCGAGTTCATGCAGTGACTTATGAAACGATCTGACGCAGAAAATCAGCCGATTCGTTGCGCATGGGCGCAAACCGAATTGATGATGCGCTATCACGACGAGGAATGGGGGGTGCCGGTACACGATGACCGCACGCTCTTTGAATTCCTGATTCTGGAAGGCGCCCAGGCCGGATTGAGCTGGGAGACGATTCTCAACAAGCGCGAGAACTACCGTGCGGCATTCGACGATTTCGACGCGCAGCGGATTGCCCTTTACGACCGCAGAAAAATCGGACAACTGTTAAAAAATCCGGGAATCGTGCGCAACCGGTTAAAGATTGCATCGGCGGTGCGCAACGCGCAGGCGATGCTGCGAGTTCAGCAAGAATTCGGCAGCTTCGATCGTTATATCTGGCAGTTTGTGGAGGGCAGGCCGCGAATGAATTCATGGAAGACGCGGCAGCGAGTTCCGGCCAGCACGCCTCAATCGGATGCCATGAGCAAAGCCCTGAAAAAGCGAGGCTTCAACTTCGTGGGATCAACTATCTGCTATGCGTTTATGCAAGCGGTTGGCATGGTGAACGACCATGTCACGCAATGCTTCCGTTACAAGTTGGTGTAGCGTTCAACTTCGAGACTGGATCAAATTTATTCAGGCTTGCGCGCGGAGGGAGCGGGGTTCGGGGGCTCGTGAGTGTGCAGTATGTTCTGCGCTTTCTTGTCGTTCAGGTCTAGGCCGAAGGTGGGATGATCGTAATCTCCGCCGATTCTCACCGGTACAACTTCGCCTTTCGGCTTTTTCTTGAAAAACGGATTCATCACTTTCAGCAGGAATGCTTTCGCTCCCGTGGTAGTGTTTGAGATCTGGGAATCCACCCGCATCTGGCCGCGCAAATCGATCTTGTAGTTAATCAGGTTGTAGGTTCCGTGGACGCGGGCGTGCGCGCCGGGAACGCGAAATGACAGGTCAGTGAATTTCGCGACTCCGTGGATGACATCGACTTGGCCTTGCAGATCGCTCATTACGGTCTCAGGATCCGGTTTTTTATCATTCTGCTTCCCGTCTTTTGTTTTGTCGTCGTCCTGACTCTCCTTGCTGATATTTTTCTCCCCTCGAGCGCCGGCGCTGAGTTCGTCGATGCCTTTCTGAGTTGAAGCTGAGGCAAACGAGCCCCCGCCGATTCCAAAATTACCTCGCAACTTGATTTTCTCCAGGAACTTCTGCTTACCCGGAGGAAGTTCGGCGTGCGCCTGAAATGCGACATCGCCCGACATGGGTGCACGGTTTGCCCGCACAAATAACAGCAGAAAATCTTCGATGCGCGCGCTTCTGGATTGCAGATCGATCAGCGCCGTTTTTCCCTTGCCATCAGGCGAGGTGGCAACGCTGCCGCGGGCTTCGACATGGGTGTTCCAGAAATCGCCATCGACCTGCTTGAGATATGTATTGCCGTGCGTGGCGTCGACATAAGCGCTGAATTTCGTTGTCAGATATGCCCGGTGCCCACTCGATGTGACCTCAAAGTCAGGAGTGTCTGTCTCCCCCGAGATATCGATATGCGACAGCTTGCCTCCGAACTTGCCAGTTGAAGAAAGCTTGCCGGCGATACCTTCGTAAACGCTTAGGTCTGCGTCGGCAAATGTATATTTTCCAGAAATCGGAGTTTCACCCGCGTTAGTAAGGTTCCATACACCAAACTTCCCTTCGGCGGAGACTTCGCCGGGCGGCTCGGGATTGTGCACTTTCACGCGGTAAGTCAACGGCGATCCCCAGCCCACATTTCGCAGGAGTGCCTCGTGAACATCGAAACGCAAAGGTTTGTCATCGGGATCTTTGGAAGCGAACTCCACAATTGCGTCGTTCGCGATAATCTCTGCGATCGTGATTTTTGACTGTGAAGTATGCAAAGCCTTGCCGGTCCCGAATGGAGGAATGGTCACCACCATGCCTTCCGCGGTAATGCGACTAACGCGCTGCGCGAGCAGGCCCAGATAGCTGCCTTGAATCGTCAACTTGTCGATGGTGATGAGCGGCTTGGCCGCAGAAGGGTTATGGGAGAAGACTAATCCTTCCAGTACGCAGCCCGGCGACGGAAAAAATGTCTGATGAAACCTTCGGACTTGGACCTGGCTGTCGCTGGCCTCGCGCAAATCCTCCAATACTTCCGCCTGCGAGTAGGGCCAGTGATGGCCCAGTTCTACTGCGCCCGCGCATAGCAGCAGGCAAGCCACCAGTGCGATTGGGATCAAGAATCCCTTGTAGCTTTTCTGCCAAGGCTGCCGCGGTGGTGGGACGGTAGCGGGAAGCGGAAATATGACAGGAGCCATGGGGGTTGGAGGCTGAGCGAAGTATGGGGGTTGCTGTCGAAAACGGCAACCCCGGTGCATAAAGGGCCTGGATTACGCTCGCGCTGCCCGGGTAGTGGCTCAATTGCAATTTCAAATTGAGCCACTACCGCCGCCCGGAACATGTTGCAAAGGGCTATAGCGTCAATTAAGCTAGTATTCTCTTCCGGAAAATGCCCTCAGCCGGGATGGCGGAACTGGCAGACGCAGCGGACTCAAAATCCGCCGACCTTCGGGTCTTGGGGGTTCGACTCCCCCTCCCGGCACCAGCCCAAATCAATAAAAAGCAATTTGTTTACGCGCCTGGATGACTGGATGACTTTCAGGCGGCGTAAACGGGGATTTTTAATTGATGTTTTTGTAAAAAAGCCCACCGGACTGAAGCACCTTTACGTGCCGGATGGTGCTACATGGTGAGGACAGCCATACCTATTGTCAAAAGCTGGCGAGACCAGTCTCCGAATCAGCCATCTAAGCGTGCAACTCCTTCGTAAATCAGCGATGTGAGTGCGGCCCCTAGTTGACGGTGAAGTTGGTGGAACTGGTAACGCTGCCACCTTTTGTGGTCACGACGATTTTGCCGGTCGCGGCTCCAGCGGGAACGGCCGCCGTGATTTCGGAATCGGAGACCACCGTGAACGACGTCGATATTTTGTCGATCGTCACCTTCGTGGTTTGAGCCAGGCCGGTGCCGTTGAATGTCACTACGGTTCCGACTGGGCCGTTGGGGGGCGTGAAGCTTTTGTAGGTCGGCGTAATCTTGTAGCTCGCGGTGGTGGACAGCACGGTCGATCCGGTGGTGACGGTGATGTCGCCGGTTAGGGCGCCCGTCGGGACCGTAGCGAGAATGTAGGTGGTGCCGGTAAGTTTTGTGGTGGTGGCTTTTGTGCCTCCGAACTCAACAACAGACTTCGAGCTGAAACCCTGGCCCAGAATGCCGACCTGCGCACCTTCCGCGCCGGACGTCACATTCACGAGAGAGATGAAGGGGCTGTAGCCATCGTTCAGGCTATAGAACGAGCCAACGCCGATCCCGCCCTGCTCGGTCGTGCTGTAAAACGTGCCGTTGGTGGAAAGCAAGAGCGGAGCCTCAGGCTGTCCGCAGTTCGAGCAAACGAGCGGGTAGAGATAAAGGTTCTTGTACGCGCCCTCGGGAGTGATGTCGAAGAGTCCGGCTTGCGAGCAGCCCCCACCCGCGCAATCCGTTGCGGCGCCAAACAACAGGCCATTCGGCCCCTGCGTCAACGGCAACGAAGGATACGCGCCATCCGTCTGATTCGGGAAGCTGTAAAGCACCGTCTCTTTGCCGGCCGCGGTGAGCTGGAAAATGGTTCCTTCGTTCGCAGTGCCACCCTGTTCGGTAGTTCCATAGAAGTCGCCGTTGGAACCCTGAATCAGATTGGCAGTCGGGTACTCACCATCCGGGTACTCGCCATCCGAATTGGCCTTGAACGCGTATACCAGCGACTCCTTACCCGCGAGAGTGATCTTGAATACTCCGCCACCGCTGATGATCCAGCCGTTTCCTACGCCCCATAGATAGCCATTGGTGCCTTCGATCAAGCCGGAGGGCAACACCGTATCGTTTGGCGGACCTTGGAAGCTGTACAGCATGCTGTAGGCTCCGGCCAGCGTTAGCTTGTACACCGTTCCGTAATTGTCTGCTCCGCAAAAACTTGTGGTTCCGTAAAAATCTCCGTTACTGGCCTGGATCGGAGGCGCGAGGGGCTCGCATCCGTCGCTAGTCGATCCCTGGACTGCGAAGTTGTGCAATACGGTTAAGACACCGGCGGACGTCACCTTGAAAAGCGTGCCGTAATCGTTGGCGCCCCCATTGTGACAGGTGCCGTAGAAATTGCCATCGGTGCCCAGAGTCAGGCCGCTGCATGTCGTTCCGTCCGAGTCCGCCATCGCGTGCAAGCTCGTGAGCACTCCCTTGGAGCTGATTTTGTAAATCGCGCCCTGGTTCGCGGGACCTCCGCCGGATAGGGTAATTCCGTAGAAATTTCCGTCCTGTCCCTGCGCCATCACGCCCGCAGGAAGATTTGGGTTCGTGCCGCTGCTGAACTTGTAAATCGTGCTGACCGTTTGCGCCGGCGCAGCGATAGCTGTCGCTACCAGGAGGATACCCGCGAGAAGCTTCGCCTTGAGAACTGTAGTCATTGTTTTCTCCCGAATTGATTCAAATTTCTGCCGCTGTAGTTTGAACTGCTTAGCGGTTGGAATTTCTGTTTTCCGGCGCTGGCCGCTCGCCCCCGGCTGAGGCGACTCGAATGCACGCCGACTATCACGTGAATTGGGGGCGGACGTAAAGCGACGGTTCGGCTACATCGAAGCGACGAGATATTTTGTTTATCCACAATGAGTTACAGAAAGTTCTTGTCTGGAGCGGGGTAGCCCGAAAGTGCCAGTCCAACAGGGTTCTGCGGAATGGTAAACTCGAAAACTGTTTTTCCCGAGGAGCGTCGAAGCCATAACTGTGTCCAGCGAGCCCGAGACCGTTGTGCGATTCGGGGTATTTGAGGCGGACTTGCGCGCGGGAGATTTGTGGAAGAAAGGAACCAGAGTAAAGATTCAGGACCTACCCTTTCGCGCGCTCAGAGTCCTGCTCAGCCGGCCGAATGAAGTGGTGACGCGCGAAGAATTCCGGCAGGCGCTTTGGCCGCAGGATGTTTTTGTCGATTTTGACCGTTCCATCAGCAGCGCCATCAAACGACTGCGCGATGCCCTGGGCGACCCCGCTGAGAATCCCATCTTTATTGAAACCCTCGAGCGCCGCGGGTACCGGTGGATCGCTCCGACTTCTGAAGTCCCGACTTCGAGCACAGTCACGCTGCTTGCATCCGATGCGCGTGAGCGGGAGTTAGATGCGGCAGTAGGTGCGGAGTCCGTTCCAGAGAGTTTGATTTCGCCACCTGCATTTTCGTTTCGGTCGCGAAAGTCGGCGTTTGCCGCGCTAGTTTTGGCGCCACTGTTGGTGGCGGGGATCATGTTCTTCGGGTTTCGCGGGATAAAGGCCGCAGGCAATTCGTCGCGCTCGTCTGCGAATGATGGGTTGCATCCGGCGAATCAGGAAGCCAAGGATCTTTATCTGCAAGGCCGCTACTACTGGAACAAGCGCACGCCCGACGATCTGCAAAAGGCGGTGGACTATTTCACGCAGGCGATTGTGCACGATCCGGGATATTCGGATGCCTATGTTGGACTGGCTGACTGCTACAACCTGCTGCGCGAATATAGCGCGATGAAGAGTAGCGAAGCGTATCCGCGGGCGCTGGCTGCGGCGCGCAAAGCGGTTGAGCTGGATGACAAATCCTCGCAGGCGCACGCTTCGCTGGCGTTTGTTTCGTTTTGGGGAATGTGGGACGCTGCCACCGCCGATCGCGAATTTCGCCGCGCGATTGAACTCGACCCAAACAACGCGAATGCCCACCATTGGTATTCGCCGGTGCTCGGAGCGATGGGCCGCAACACGGAAGCGCTGACGGAAATTGAGCGCGCGCAGGCGCTCGATCCCACATCCAAGTCGGTGCTGGCGGACAAGGGGATCATCTTGTATGGGATGGGGCGACGGCAGGAAGCGCTTGACCTGCTGCGGCAAATGGAAAAGGCCGAGCCGGAGTTCGTATCTCCTCCTCGGTACCTGGGGAGAATTTATCTGGACATGGGCGACTATCCGCACTATCTGGTGGAGTTAAGAAAGAACGCGCTACTGAGCCATGACAGCGCGGCGCTGGTTGTGGCCTCGGCCGCGGAGAAGGGATATACCGCTGGCGGAGCGCACGCCATGTTCCAGAACATACGTAATGAACAGCAAAAGCTCTACGATCAGGGAAAATTTTCGCCCCTCGCACTGGCCGGGACCTGCGCGCTCGAAGGAAATAAGCCGGACGCCTTGAAGTACCTGAAAATCGCTTACGATCAGCACGAGGATGACGTTGTGGGTGTCGCGGGGAACCGCTTGTTCGATAATCTCCACGACGATCCGGAAATGCAGCGAATTCTGGCGGGAGTTAAGATCCAGCGCGCGCCGGGAGCTGGGAGGAACTGAGATGGCGCAGGCGTTGATTCTTCACAAGGGACACGAAGCTACACGAAGAGATCCCACCTGTGGTGCATTTTCTGTCTGGTTTCCGATACATTAGTTTAGTTCCTATGCTTGAGCTAAGTTTTGTTCGTGAAAATTTGCCGCGAGTTGAGGAGATGCTGCGCCAGCGTGGAGCGGATCCGGCTGCCGTGCTCAAGGACTTTCGCGAGCTCGACACCCAGCGGCGGCACGCAATTACGGAAGCCGAGACCATGAAGGCGCGGCGGAACACGGCCTCGGAGGATATTTCCAAGCTGAAAAAGGCCGGGCAGGATGCTACGGCGGCCATTGCTGAGACCAAGGAACTGCGGGAACAGATCCAGGCGCGCGAGAAGACTGCGGCTGATCTGGATGCGCGGCTGCGAGACATTCTGGCGGGTATTCCGAACATGCCGCATGAGAGTGTTCCGGTTGGGCACAGTGCGGAAGAAAATGTGGAAGTGCGACGCTGGGGTACGCCGCCGAATTTTGATTTCGCTCCGAAACCGCATTGGGAACTGGGAGCGGAACTGGGAGTTCTGGATCTGGAGCGGGCGGTCAAGCTGACCGGGGCGCGCTTCGCGGTTTATTGGGATCTGGGCGCGAAGCTGGAGCGGGCGCTGGCGAATTTCATGCTAGACCTGCACACACGCGAGCACGGCTATACCGAAGTGCTGCCGCCGTACCTGGTGAATTCGGAATCGATGTACGGTACCGGTCAGCTGCCAAAGTTTTCAGCCGATTTGTTTCGGGTTCCGCACGGAGAAAAAGATCTGTGGCTGATTCCCACGGCTGAGGTTCCAGTCACGAATCTTTATCGCGATGAAGTGCTGGACGCGGGACGTCTGCCGATTTCGCTGACGGCATATACTCCATGCTTTCGCAGCGAGGCAGGATCCTACGGTAAGGACGTGCGCGGCATCATACGGCAGCACCAGTTTCAGAAAGTGGAACTGGTGAAATTTGCGCGGCCCGAGAATTCTTACGAAGAGCATGAAAAGCTTACGCGGAACGCCGAGACCGTGCTGCAAAAACTTGGACTGCATTACCGCACGGTGGCCTTGTGCGCCGGAGATATGGGAGCAGCTTCGGCGAAGACTTACGACATTGAGGTCTGGCTGCCGGGTCAGCAGTTGTTCAGGGAAATTTCATCGTGTTCGAATTTTGAGGCTTACCAGGCGCGGCGGGCCAATATCCGCTACCGCCCAGAGGGTAAGAACAAGACGGAATTCGTGCATACGCTAAATGGCAGCGGATTGGCAGTGGGTCGCGCATGGGTGGCAATTGTAGAGAACTATCAGCAGGCGGATGGGAGCGTGGTGATTCCCGAGACGCTGAGGCCTTACATCGGCGCCGAGCGGATTACCAAAAAAAGCTTCTAACTTCTGGCTTCTAGCTTTTGACGGAAACATCAGCGACCGATCCCAAGCGAACGGCCAGGAGCTAGCCGCCCGCAGCTTAATCATTGCCAAGAACGGAAGGGGTCACTAGACTTGCAAAGTGTGGACATCAGTACGACCAGTTCCGGCGCGCCTGCGCTTCCCATGAACGCCTTTTGGCGCACAATCCGTGGCTACATACTCTGGCAGCATGAGCGCGGCACATTGCACTATGACGTGATGGTCACGCTGATTCTCGTCTTCATCTTCGCCACCCCTTACTGGATTAACTACAACGACAAACCTGTCCCCCGCAACCTGCATCAGACTGATGTCGTCGTCACAGCGGATGCGCAAGGCGGCCTAGTGTATGAGATTTCCGGCAGCGCGATAACCCCGGGGGACGATGCTTCGGTGCAGGCTCAATTGCGGCATATTATCGCGCCGATTTCAGGTGCGGTCACCATTCTGAAATACGAAGCTGCGACCGATCGCAAGGGCAAAGCACAGAGCTACCGGGTTTGGGTGAAAAGAGAGGAGTGAGAAATTTCTTGCTGACCATCGGACTGCTCTGGCTCATGCTGCTGAGTTCATTCGGAGCGGCGCAGAAACAGGACGCTTCGGCCCTCGATAGCGTTATGAGGAAAATGGACGAGACCTCGGCCCACTTCCAGACGGCGCAAGCCGATTTCGTGTTCGATCAATATCAGAAGGTGGTGGATGAAACCGACACGCAGAAGGGCACGGTTTACTACCGCAAGGCGGGACAGCAGATTGAGATGATGGCTGAATTCACCGATCCGGACAAGAAGTTTGTGCTTTATAAAAATGGCAAACTTCAGGTGTACCAGCCGAAGATCGAGCAGGTAATGGAGTATTCGGCGGGGGCGAACCAGCAAGAGCTCGAAAGCCTTATGGTCCTTGGTTTCGGCGGCAGCGGGCAGGATTTGAAAAAATCGTACGATGTTACTTACCAAGGCGAAGAAACGGTTAACAACATTTCAACGGCGAAGCTGCAATTGATTCCCAAGAACGATAAATTACGCGGTAACCTGCCGCAAATTATTTTGTGGATCGACCTGGCTAATGGAATTTCTGTGCAACAAAAGCTGATGCAGACGCAGGGAGATTATCGCCTGGCAAAATATTCTGCGATCAAGGTGAACGCCAAGATCAACAATGACGTGTTTCGTTTGAAAACTACCAACAAAACGAAGTTTGTCTCGCCACGCGGCTAAGTAGTTGCATCTAAAGTAGAAGAATGTTGTTCAGGAAAATGCACGCGGGGCGCTATACTGCCTTAAGAATCCTCATCTGAGTGCAAGCATGGCCAAAGTGTTCACTATCCCGATGCCGCCGAAGTTGGGTCGTCCCACAAAAAGAGAACGCACGTCCGATCCGCGCTATGTGGACGGACAGCGTTTACTGGTAGAGGCCATGCGATATTTGGCGCAGAGCGACCCGGTGACCAACCGCGCCGCGATCGAACTGATCTCCGAGCACGTGCGTACGCGCTTTCGGATGAGCGACTCGCCGTTGTCCTAAAGACTATCCTCGAGTTCCGAATCGTGAGCCCATTCGCTTCCCTTATGATTCGCGAGACTGCAGCGGACCGCCGAGCGCGGCTGTCCCTCCATGAGCCGTGTTACTCTCGACCCGCGTATGCGGGCTGCGGCCATCTTCGGACCGGGATGTTCTGCGGGAAATCTTAGGCCCTTCCAGACGGATAAAACAGTCCACTGGCGCATTGGTATGCCATCCGATGTGGATCAGGCCGATGTAATCCTGATTTTTGGCGGCGATGGGACGATGCACCATCATCTGAGCCGATTGGTGGAATTGGGACTGCCTGCGCTGGTTGTGCCCGCGGGCAGTGGTAACGATTTTGCCGGCGCGCTTGGGCTTCGGCGTGTGCGCGATTCGCTCGCCGTCTGGCGAAAGTTTTGTTCGGGACGAGGTAGTGCGCGCGCAATTGATTTGGGAATTATTTCGCCGCTCAGCAACGACGAGGGCGAGCCGTCCGCAGCAACAATACAGACTTACTTTTGCAGCGTGGCAGGCGTCGGACTGGACGCGGAAGTGGCACGCCGGGCCAACGCCCTACCGCGTTGGCTGCGGGCACATGGCGGTTACGCGCTCACGCTGATTCCGACAATTTTTCGTTTCGCCCAGTTCCCCATGAGAATTCTCGAACTGGACGGGGCAGATCGATGGTCTGCCCGTAGCAACCAGTCGACTATCCTGGCCGCTTTCGCCAACGCACCGGCTTACGGCGGCGGCATGAAGGTTGCTCCCCGAGCGCGGATGGATGACGGCCTACTCGATGTCTGCATCCTCGGCGGCATTGACCCCTTCAAGCTCGCCTGTATGTTTCCAACGGTATATTTCGGCCGCCATCTCCGCGTACCAGAAGTAGATTATTTCCAAACGCCGCGGCTTCGGGTGGAAACTGAGACCCCACTCGGGATCTATGCGGATGGTGAATACGTCTGCCAGACACCGGTTGAAATCGGAATCGCGCCCGCGGCCCTGAAAGTGCTGACTTCCTAGCCGCAGTGCTAAACTTTCTTATGCCTGAACGACGTTCGCACACTCTGCTCTGGGTTCTGATCGGCGGAGGAGCATTCTTCCTCTTTGTGCTGGCCGTGTTTTCGCTGGTTTATTTGACGCTGCACGCGGGCGGCAACGAAACTTCTTTCGGCGGCTTCGGCGAGCGCATCGGCGTGGTAGACCTCGATGGAGTCATTCTTTCGCCGGAGCCGGTGGTCGGCGAGCTTAAGAAGTTTAATGACGATTCCTCGATCAAGGCGATCATCCTGCACGTGAATTCGCCCGGCGGCGGCGTGGCGGCTTCGGAGGAGATTTACCGCGAAGTCAAACGAATCCGCGACGAAAAAAAGAAGCGCATTGTGGTTTCTATCGAGACCGTGGGCGCCAGCGGTGCTTATTATGTTTCGTCGGCTTCGAACAAAATCTACGCTGACAATGGCAGCATTGTTGGGTCGATCGGGGTGATCGCCGAGTGGGTGAATTACGGCGACCTGATGAAATGGGCGAAGTTGAAGAGCGTGGTATTGAAGACGGGCGAATTCAAAGATACAGGGAATCCGACCCGCGATCTCACGCCCGCCGAGCAGGCTTACATGCAGTCGCTGATCGATAACATGTTTGGACAGTTCATCCAGGCTGTGGCGGATGGCCGGGGCATGAAGTTTGACGATGTAAAGGCGATTGCGAATGGCAAAGTGTGGACCGGCAAGGAAGCGCTCTCGATGAAGCTGATCGACGACGTTGGAGACTTTCAGGCCGTGGTGAAAGACACAGCGAAGTCGGTGGGAATTTCAGGCGAGCCGACGCTGGTGCATCCCGAGAAAGATCGCAAGACGCTGCTCGATCTCATGCTGGGAGACGTCTCACAATATTTACCGGACGCGACCAAGATGATGGAGCAGCATGTCGGGTTTTATTATTTGTGGAAGTAGAACTGCGCCGTTTCGATCGATTTGAATCGGAACTCGACCCAAGAGCAGCCTGCCTCAAAGCTGTGACTTGCATACAACCCCTGAAATTTGAGAAGGTTATGGGGTCGCCGACATGTTTCTGGGGCTCGGGCCAGAGTTTGACCGTTCCTCAGCAGCATGCGGGACTGGAGCGAAAAGCCATTATGACAAAAGCCGACCTGATCGATGAAGTCTCCCGTTTGGCGGAACTGACGCGCAAGGACAGCGAAGTGATTGTGGAAACCATCTTTGATAGCGTGGTGCGTTCGCTGCGCGCGGGCGACAAAATCGAGATACGGGGATTTGGCAGCTTCCGCACCCGCCAGCGCAAGGCGCGCATGGGGCGCAATCCGAAGACCGGCGAAAAAGTCGAAGTACCCGCAAAAAAGATCCCCTTTTTCAAGCCCAGCAAGGAATTGAAGGATCTGGTCAATGAAGGGATTGCGGAAGCTGCTGCGGCGCCTCCAAGCTTCCTGGAACAATTCCGTCCACACCGGCATAGCGAAGGTCAAGAACTGGGGATTCAGCGAATCCCCGCGACCGCCATCATGCGTCCGGTTTTGCCTTTTTCGGCGCGATAGGAAAATAACAGGTCAGTCCGGCAGTTGGTGCAGAGGTGCGAAGCCTCGATGTTCTTTGCCAATATGCCAACCGCGAGAAGCTGTTGACGATTCGCTTCTACCAGATCGAGAAAGATTTTCTTCGGCAAATCGCTATGGCCGGGAGCCCGCGCAGTCAGAAATAACATCGGATATTTTTCGCGGACCGGGTCGGATTCCTCGATCTCGCGGAACAACTTAGCCGCATATACGAACTGGGATTCGAATTGGTCGCGAACTTCCGGACCCACTTCATAACAGCAACGGTGAATGCCGGGGCCTATGGCGGCTTTGAGATCGCGCGGCCTGCTGCCGAAACGGCGTCGCATCTCACCCGCTCCTTTCTCCGCGATGCGTTTCACTGTTCCGCGCCAACCAGCGTGAAACACGCCGACGGCACGGCACCGCGGGTCGACAAGCATAATCGGAAGGCAGTCGGCAGTCTGAATGGCAAGCATCAGTCCGGGAGTATTCGCAACCAGGCCATCGCCTACCAGTTGCGAATCGGGAGGAGCATCGACGAAGTGAATGATATCGGAATGAATCTGACGCAGCGTCACGAACGCTAAATTCGCTGACTTGTTTTTCGACCCGCCAGTCGCGCCCACTTCGAGTAAGAACGCAGCCCGGTTTTTCGTGACCGCGGCTTCGGAATCATCTTTGGTAAAGCCCAGGTTGAGCGCATTCTGGCCGTAGGCGCGCGAGAATCCGCCGCGGCGGGTAGAAAAACCGTGAACCAGCCAGGGAACTCTGCTCAGGTTCACGGCGCGAAGAATGCCGGGTTCGGATCGCACCGCGTTGCTTTTCCTGGAGACAGGCCGAGGCACGCGAGCTTTATTGTTTTGCTTTGAAACCGGATTCGCCACTCCTCATGTTACCCGAAGCGGGACCCGTGGTCCTTTCGTCATTGGCGTTCGCTCCAGCGCCGGCGCACTCCGGCAATAAACCTCTCTTTATCCTTTCGCATCAACTGGATGAGGGGTTGATTGCCGGTATCCTCATGCGCGGCCGCCCAGAGAACCATTTCAGTGAGCACGGGAGCCAGATCGATTCCCTTCTGCGTAAGCCGGTAAATCACTTTGCGTCCATCCCATGGATCTGGCCGCGTGGTGATAATTCCGTACGCCACCAGTTTCCGCAGGCGGTCGGCCAGAATATTGGTCGCAATGCCTTCGAAGCACTCCAGAAATTCTTTGTAGGATTGCGAACCCCGCAGCATCATGTCGCGAATGATCAGCAGGGACCAGCGGTCGCCTAACGTCTCCACTGAGGCGTTCAACGGGCACCCGGACCGGCGCTGAGGTCCAGCCTGCTTCGACATAGATTTAATCTAACAATATCACTTGCATTTCGCAAGTGATATGTCGTAAATTGCAATCGTAATTCGATTCCGCTTTAGACGAAGGAGAGTGTTATGCAAATGAATCCGTACCTTTATTTCGATGGCAACTGTAAAGAGGCGTTCAAGTTCTACGAAAAAGTGCTCGGCGCCAAGATCATTTCTATGATGACTCACGAAGGCACGCCCGCCGCGGAGCACGTCCCGGCAGAATGGCGAAGCAAGATCATCCATGCTCGGCTGGAGCTTGGGGGTCAGGTCCTGATGGCATCGGACGCTCCTCCGGAACACTTTCAGAAACAGGCAGGTTTTTCCATCAACCTTGGGACCAGTGACCCAGCGGAAGCGGAACGCATTTATCATGCGCTGGCGGAAAACGGAAAAGAGACGATGCCAATCGCTGAGACATTCTGGGCGGTGCGATTTGGTATGCTGGTTGACCGTTTTGGCATCCCGTGGATGATCAACTGCGAAAAGGCTGTGCAGAAAGCTGCATGAAGGTCGGCGTAAGGATCGACGCAGGAGAAAATCAATGACCGGAAAAATCTTTAGGACGATCGCCTGGAGAATCGCTGTGGCGGTGGTTGTGTTGGGCGGGGCGTGGCGGGCTCACGCACGGGACGCCAAGGCGCCTTATCCGAGCATAGCGCCGATTGATCAATACCTGATGGCGGATCAGAATGCCGAGATAGCCCTGGCCCGGAGCGCGGCCCCGGACTCCATCTCACGCGATGCCGAGGTCTTGGTCCTCGGACGGCATGGTTATGAAACCGCAGTCAAAGGCAAGAACGGTTTCGTATGTGTCGTAGAACGATCATGGATGGCCCCCTTCGACGACCCGGAGTTTTTGAACCCCGATCAGCGGCTTCCCCTTTGCCTCAATCCACCGGCCGCGCGATCCCACCTGCCGCTTACTCTCAAGACGACAGAGTTGGCACTGGCTGGACTATCCAAAACTCAGATGTTCGACAGTATCAAGTCCGCGTTCGACAAGAAGGAACTGCCACTGCCGGAGCCTGGTTCCATGTGCTACATGATGTCGAAGCAACAGTACTTTGGCCGCAAGTATGGGAACGCGGATCCCCATCTGATGTTTTGGGTTCCGAAGACAGACGATATGTTTTGGGGCGCAGGGTTCCCTGGCTCCCCGGTGTATGTACATCAATACTCTCCGGAGCCGATCACCGAGTTCATCATTTCGGTGTCCAAGTGGTCGGACGGAACGGCTGCACCGGCGGATGCACACTGACATCTGATCTGGAGGCAAAACCAAGTCGGGAGCGAAGCACGAAAACCGTCGCAATCCTGGAAGGAAATGAAGCGCAGAGTAACTGTCCAGTTGTCTGATTTACCAGAAAAGCCGGAGACGTATCATGTACTCTGCAGACGGCCCGCAGAGATTTAAATTAGTTAGATAGATTCCAGATTAACGAAAGGACGGCATGAGCAGCGTACGAGTTCTGGTTGGCACAAGAAAAGGCGCTTTCATTCTGACATCGGATGGAAAGCGCGAAAAATGGGAGGTCAGCGGTCCGCACTTCGCTGGCTGGGAAATGTATCACGTGAAGGGATCTCCGGCAGATCCGAATCGGATTTATGCTTCGCAGACGAGCGGCTGGTTTGGGCAGATCATGCAGCGCTCCGATGATGGCGGCAAAACGTGGCACCAGCCGGGAACGCCGCCGGGAGAAACTCCCGCTCCCGGGCCTCCGAAGGCCGAGAGCAACAAGTTCGTTTACGATACCTCCGACGGAGGCGGCAAACCGCTCACCACTCATCAGTGGTATGACGGGACGCAGCATCCGTGGGAGTTTAAGCGAGTGTGGCATCTGGAGCCATCGTTGAAAGATCCCGACACGGTTTACGCTGGAGTGGAAGACGCTGCAATTTTTCGCTCGACCGATGGCGGACAGAACTGGAAAGAACTTTCCGGGCTGCGCGGCCACGGCACCGGTCCCAAGTGGCAACCCGGAGCGGGCGGCATGTGCCTGCACACGATCATTCTCGATCCCAGCAACCCAGAGAGAATCTTCATTGCCATCTCCGCTGCTGGCGCCTTCCGCACCGATGATGGCGGCAAAACGTGGAAGCCGATCAACCGCGGCTTGCGATCGCAATATATCCCTGATCCTAACGCCGAAATCGGTCACTGCGTTCATCACATTGCCATGCATCCCGAGCGCCCGGGCGTGCTCTTCATGCAAAAGCATTGGGACGTGATGCGCAGCGACAATGCCGGCGATACCTGGCAGGAAGTCAGCGGGAATCTGCCGACGGATTTCGGATTTGTAATCGATGTTCATGCGCACGAGCCGGAGACGATTTACGTGGTGCCGATCAAGAGCGACTCGGAACATTTTGTTCCCGATGGTAAGTTGCGCGTTTTTCGCAGCCGCAGTGGTGGAAACGAGTGGGAGCCGCTCACCAAAGGTCTGCCGCAAAGCAATTGCTATGTGAATGTGCTGCGTGACGCTATGGCAGTCGATTCACTAGACGACTGCGGCATCTATTTCGGCACCAGCGGAGGGCAGGTTTACGCTTCGGCCGATGCTGGAGATAGCTGGGCTCCGATTGTGCGTGATCTTCCAGCCGTGCTTTCGGTTGAAGTTCAGACGCTGCTTTAAGTTCTCTCGCACTTCAGCTTGATCGATCAAAAAACCGAAGCCATCGGACGCTCCTGACACTAGCCGGCGAGTGGCCCACATCCACTGGCCTCGCCGGCAGTTGATCGAGTAAGATTTTTTTCGCTCATCCTCTGTACACTGATCAAGAAAATTGGCGCTGGGAAATTTGCGCCTCACTTTGGAGAATGCGAATGCGAGGAATCCACGAAACGTGGGTGGCGATCCTGCTGACCGGTTGGGCGCTGCTGAATTGTGCTTGCGCACAGACCGCCGAGAAACCCGATTTGAGCAAACAACCCACGCTTTATGCGGTCGGTTATGCGCATCTGGATACGGAGTGGCGCTGGGAGTATCCGCAGGTGATCGACGAATACATTCGCAAAACGATGGAGGATAATTTCAGGCTGTTCGAGAAGTACCCCCACTACGTCTTCAACTTCAGCGGCGCCAACCGGTACCGTTTCATGAAGGAATATTTTCCCGCCGATTTCGCACGAGTAAAAAAATATGTCGACGAAGGAAGATGGTTTCCAGCGGGATCTTCCATGGAAGAAGGCGATGTGAACACGCCCAGCGCTGAGACCATCATCCGGCAAATTCTCTATGGCAATAACTGGTTTCGCAAAGAATTAGGCAGGGCGAGCGCCGAGTACATGCTGCCCGATTGCTTTGGATTTCCAGCGTCGTTGCCGACGATTCTCGCGCACTCTGGAGTGAAAGGATTTTCCACGCAGAAGTTGGTGTGGGGATCTTCGGCGCCCGGCGGAGGACCTGAGTCACTGGAGCAAACGCCCGAAGGCACGCCGTTTAACGTTGGCGTATGGGTAGGGCCGGACGGCGAAAGCGTGCTGGCGGGGCTAAATCCGGGCGACTACAGCGGCGGCATCAACAGCGATTTGAGCAAGCCGCTGCCTCCCCTTCCCCCCGATGAAGTCCTCGAGAATCTTAATCGGAAGTTTCAACCTCTTCGTCAGCAGGTGGTGCATGCTGACCAAACCAACTCGACCCTCGATGCCAGCCAGATTGAAGAATATCTTGCTGTGCGCGATCAGCAAAAAACCGAATCTCAAATGCGTAAGGATCGAGAGTTGGAGCGGCATCAAAGCGACTGGGCTGCGCGCGTTGAATTGAATGGAAAAGTGACTGGAGTATTTACGGACTATCACTATTACGGAACTGGCGACATCGGCGGAACGCCGAATGAAGAATCCGTGAAGCGACTCGAAGCCATTATTACGGGAGGCAAGGCGGGCTTGCCACCGGACGTCGACCCGTACTTTTCGCGCTTCTCGCACGAGCAGGGAGCGCCGGTGCAGTTGGGCGGAGGACCCGTGCATGTGATTTCCGCAAATGCCGAGCAGATGTTTCTCGACATCACTCCCGCGGAGGCGGCCGCACTTCCGCGCTATACGGGAGAGATGGAACTGACCAATCATTCCGCCGGATCGCTGACCTCGCAGGCTTATCAGAAACGCTGGCTGCGGAAAGAAGAATTGCTGGCTGATGCCGCGGAGAAAGCGTCGATTGCGGCGGAATGGCTGGGAGCCCGGCCTTATCCTCTGCAGCGGTTGAACGATGCATGGACGCTGCAGATGGGCGGGCATTTTCACGACATCGCCGCCGGAACCGCAACTCCCAAGGCGTACGAGTTCGCCTGGAACGACGATGTGATTGCCATGAACCTATTCGCTGGCGTGCTTACGAATGCTACCGAAGGCGTTGCCGCGACATTAAACACCGAAACCAAAGGCGTGCCCGTTGTTGTTTTCAACCCCCTGAACATCGCCCGCGAGGATTTGGTGGAAGCGAACGTGAGCTTCCCTGGCGGCGAAGTAAAGTCTGTGCGTGTGACTGGGCCTGATGGGAAAGAGGTTCCGGCGCAGATTGCAAATGGCAAAGTAATCTTCGTCGCGAAAGCGCCTTCTGTCGGCTATGCAGTCTACGATGTGCAGCCGAGTTCGGGCGCCGCAGGCTCAGGAACACTGCATGTATCCGAGAACTCGCTTGAGAACCAATATTATCTGGTGAAATTAAATGCTGATGGTGACGTAGCCAGCATTCTCGATAAATCAATCGGCAAGGAATTGCTGGCCGCTCCGGCGCGACTGGCAATTTCCTACGACAGTCCGGAGCACTGGCCGGCTTGGAACATGGACTGGGATCAAGAGCAAGCTGCTCCGAAAGAGTATGTGCGCGGCCCTGCAAAGATACGAGTCGTCGAGAATGGTCCCGCGCGTGTGGCAGTGGAAATTTCACGAGAGACCGCCGGCTCGAAGTTCGTTCAGACCGTCAGCTTAGCCGCCGGGGATGCGGGCAAGCGCGTAGAGTTTGCGAATGTAATTGATTGGAATACGAAAGAGTCGAATCTGAAGGCGACTTTTCCGCTAACGGCATCGAACGAGATGGCCACCTATAACTGGGACATTGGAACGATCAAGCGCCCCAGTGCGGAGCCGAAAAAGTTCGAGGTGCCCTCCCATCAGTGGATCGATCTTACCGACGCGAGTGGCGAGTTTGGCGCGACCATCTTGACCGATTGCAAGAATGGATCGGATAAGCCGAACGATCACACGATTCGACTAACGTTGATTCGAACGCCCGGAGTTCGCGGAGGATACGCGGATCAGGCGACGCAGGATATTGGACATCACGAGTTTGTTTACGGAATCGCCGGACATACCGGCGACTGGCGCGAAGGTCAAACCGACTGGCAGGCGCAGCGATTGAACGACCCGCTAGTTGCGTTCGAGACGTCGAAACATTCGGGCGCGATGGGGCGGAAGTTTTCTTTGCTGAATATCGACAATCCGCGGATTCGAGTGCTGGCGCTGAAGAAAGCGGAGTTAAGCGACGAGATTATCGTGAGACTGGTGGAACTGGATGGCAAACCACAGCCGGATGTACGCGTTGCCTTCGTCACACCGATTACCGCCGCGCGTGAAGTCAATGGGCAGGAGCAGCCGGTGGGAACGGCGACTTTGAAGGCGGGCATGCTGGTCACTTCTTTTTCCGCCTATCAACCGCGAACGTTTGCGGTTAAGCTCGGCGCGTTTCACAGCGGAGTTGCGGCGGTGCATTCGGCGGCTGTGCCGCTGAAATATGATCTCGCAACTGCCAGCAATGACGGCGCTAAGTCCGCGGAGGGATTTGACGGTAAGGGCGATGCGCTGCCGGCGGAGATGCTGCCCGCGCAGATTAGGTTTAACGATGTGAAATTCCAACTGGCTCCGGCAAATACGGGCACGCCCGATGCACTTGTGGCGAAGGGCCAGACCATCGATCTGCCGCCGGGTCACTACAATCGCGTCTATGTCTTGGCGGCTTCGGCCGATGGCGATCAGAAGGCTGCCTTCGAAATTAGCGGCAAGCAAGTTGAACTGAATATTCCGGATTGGGGCGGGTTCATCGGCCAGTGGGATGACCGGCAATGGAGTTCGAAAGATACATCGCATGATGACTACGGCGAGATGACGGGCATCAAGCCTGGTTATATCAAACGCGCCGACGTGGCGTGGTATTGCTCGCACCATCACAATGCGGCGGGCGAGAATGTGGCTTACCGGTACGCGTATTTATTCGCGTATCCGATTAATATGCCGGACGGCACGAAAAGCATCAAGCTGCCCGACAACGACAAGATTCGGATTCTCGCCATCTCGGTGGCGAAAGAAAATCCGGATGTGAAGCCGGTGCAGCCGCTTTACGACGTGCTTCCTCCTGTTCAGGAAACAACGCTCAATCGCTAATGATGCATTGATTGTTGCTGCGGTGTGAGTTTCATAACTGCGATTGCTGTATTCTTCGTTGAATGCGGAGTTTTTTTATCTGGGGCCTTTTATGCGCGGCGGCATTCGCGCAGAGCGTCCCCGCCAAACCGAGCAGTGCGCGCAAGTCGAATGTTTCCTCCGTCGCGCTTCCACATTTTGAAGATATCGGCGCTCAAGCCGGTCTGACTGTCTCCCACATTTCTTCACCCCAGGCGCGATACATCATCGAGTCGGTAAGTGGTGGAGTCGGCCTGATCGACTGTGACAACGATGGCAAGCTTGACATCATCACTGTGAATGGTTCGAGTGTAGATCGCTACCGGCAGCAGGGTGGGGATCTGATGATCACGCTTTACCATCAGGACGCAGACCTTAAATTTACTGACATCACAAAACAGGCCGGACTCACGCGCAAAGGCTGGGGCATGGGCGTGGCGGTCGCTGATTACGACAACGACGGGCTTCCGGACATCTATGTCACCGGATACGGAGGGAATGTTCTTTATCACAATTTAGGAAACTGCAAGTTCGAAGATGTCACGGAAAAAGCCGGAGTCGGCGGCAGCGAATTGAGCCTGGGCGCGGCTTGGGGAGATTACGACCGCGACGGCAACGTGGATTTATTTGTCTCGCGCTATGTTCACGTCGACATGAATAAGCTTCCGGAGTTAGGCAGCAACGAGAAGTTCTGCCGGTTTCGTGGCGTTCTGGTGCAGTGCGGGCCTTGGGGATTGCAGGGGGAGACGGATCTGCTCTTCCACAATCGCGGCGACGGCACATTTGAAGAGGTTTCCAAAAAGGCGGGAGTCGATAATCCGCATCGTTATTACGGGATGGGCGTCGAGTGGGGCGACTACGACAACGATGGATGGCCGGACTTGTATGTAGCGGATGATGCCGGGCCGAATTATCTATATCGCAATAAGGGCGATGGCACGTTCGAAGAAACGGGACTGATTCTAGGGGCCGACCTCAGCGGAGACGGGCAGGAACTCGGGTCCATGGGCGTGGACATGGGGGATTACGATCACGATGGGCGGCTCGATCTCATGGTGACCGAATTCGTAGATCAGTCCGACTCTTTGTACCACAATATGAAGGACGGTTTCGAGGACGTCAGTGTTAACTCTCGCATCGCGCCGCGGAGCCATCCCTACGTGGGATGGGGAACGGGATTCTTCGACATGGACAATAGCGGCTGGCTGGATATCTTCGTGGCCAATGGCCATGTCTATCCGCAGGTAGATACGATTCCGGATGCGGCGCATTTTCGCCAGCCCATACTGCTGTTTCGCAACAATCTAGATGGAACGTTTGACGAAGTGGCGTCGGAAGCCGGACTGAACAGTGGTGCGATGCAATCGAGGCGGGGCGCGGCATTTGGAGACATCAACAACGACGGGTGCGTGGACATTGTCGCGCTCAACTGGGGACAGCCGCCGTCTCTGTTTTTGAATCATTGCCAGAATGGAAATCACCGCGTGCTGTTCAAGCTGCTGGGAACCAAGAGTAACCGGCTGGCGATTGGCGCGCGGGTTACGGTGCGCACTGGCGGCGTGAAGCAGTTCAGCGAAGTGAAGGGCGGCGGCAGTTATCTTTCACAGAATGATCTTCGTCAACATTTCGGACTGGGAAGCAATAAGAACATGGATGAAGTCAGCGTTCGCTGGCCGAACGGGCAGACCGAGGTTTTTAAGAACGTTCCAGCGGACTTCATCTATACGATTGTGGAAGGACAAGGTATTAAGACTAAGATCCCGCTCCCAGCGGTGGATTCCAGCGCATCATCTGTGAGGCACTAGGACGCAGTGCTACAATCGACGGCGCAAAAGTCGCTCGCCCCAAGATTCCATGGGCCTAAGCGACGCAGTTCGTGAGGAAACCATGAAAAGCCGAATTGGGCATGATTCAAATCGAGCTGTCAGGCTTGGTTTTTTTGTTGTAATCCTTTTCAGCGGATTTGCCGCGTTTGGGCAGCAGACGAGCCAACTGCCGGACCCCAAGGAAGGTCACTACGTCTCCCACGATTTTCATTTCAAATCGGGGGAAACGCTGGCGGAATTGGTTATGCACTATGCAACCTTAGGAACTCCGGTGCGCGATACCAGTGGACGGGTTACGAATGCCGTGTTGCTTTTGCATGGCACGACCGGTAGTGGCAAACAATTCCTGGTTCCTCAATTCGCTGGAGTGCTGTTCGGGCCGGGACAATTGCTGGACATTACGCGGTATTACATTATTCTGCCAGACAACATTGGTCATGGAGAATCCAGCAAGCCCAGCGACGGGATGCATGCTCACTTTCCCCAGTACGATTACGACGACATGGTTGCGGCGCAACACGAGTTGCTGGAAAAAGGCATGGGCGTGAATCATTTGCGGCTAATCCTCGGAACATCCATGGGATGCATGCATTCCTGGATCTGGGGCGAAACTTATCCCGACTTTATGGACGCTCTGATGCCGCTAGCTTGCCTGCCGGTGCAGATCGCGGGACGAAATCGGATTTGGCGGAAAATGGTGATCGATGCGGTTCGTGACGATCCGGAGTGGAAAAAGGGCGAGTACACCGCTCAGCCTCAAAACGCTCTGAAAATTGGAGCAGAGATGTTCTACATCGCGGCAGGTTCCGCTTTGCAGATGCAGAAAAGTTTTCCCACTCGTGAAGCAACTGATGCGGCAAGTGCGGAGTTCGTGAAACGCTTCGCAGCAAGCCACGACGCCAACGATCTTCTTTATGCGATGAGTGCCTCGCGGGATTATGACCCCTCGGAGCAGCTTGAGAAAATTACCGCTCCGGTAATGTTCGTCAATTCAGCCGACGATTTCATCAATCCTCCCGAGTTGGGGATTGCCGAACGTGAGATCAAGCGAGTGAAGAAAGGCCGCTTCGTCCTTATCCCCATTTCCGACCAGACGCATGGGCACGGTACGCACACCTGGGCAGCCGTCTGGCAACAGTATCTGAAGGAGTTATTGGAAACATCTCAACATTAGGGCCGGTTTGAGGCAGTGGGCCGCCTCGTCCTGCGCCCGGCCTAACTAGCTGGAATAATCCTTGCAAGTGCGAGAGAATAGTTAGTTGTGCCTGGCGGAGAAAAAACTGTCCTGCCCCTGCAGCGATAGTTGCGAGGTCCTCCGCATTCCGCCAGAGAAGGCGCGACCGCGTTTCATTTTACCGGGAGAGTTTAACCAACATGGCGACCATCACAATAGAAGTCGACGCAGCATCGCGTAATCCTCGTAACGCGAAGCTGGAAAGCTGGGTCGAAGAAGTTGCCCAGCTATGCAAGCCCGATCGAATTCACTGGTGTGATGGGTCGCGGGAAGAATACGAGGCGATGCTACGGCTGCTAGTGTTGACTGGAACTGCGATCCCGCTGGATGCGGAGAAGCGCCCGAACAGCTTCCTGGTTCGATCGGATCCCGCGGATGTGGCCCGTGTTGAGGATAAGACCTTCATCTGTTCCCGAACCAAAGAAGAAGCGGGGCCGACGAATAACTGGGAGGACCCAGCCAGGATGAAGGAGAAGCTGACAGGATTATTCGCGGGCTCGATGGTGGGCCGCACCATGTATGTGGTTCCGTACAGCATGGGCCCGATCGGTTCCCCGATCTCAAAGATTGGAGTAGAGATCACAGACTCGGTTTATGTCGTAGTCAGCATGCACATTATGTCGAGGGTGGGAAGCCATGTGCTCGACGTACTAGGCGAGGACGGGGAGTTCGTACGCGGAATGCACTCGGTGGGTGCACCGCTCGCTCCCAATCAGCCGGATGCGACCTGGCGCTGCAATAAAGAGCATAAGTACATCTGTCATTTCCCGGAAACGCGCGAGATCTGGTCGTTTGGTTCAGGGTACGGCGGCAATGCGCTGCTGGGGAAGAAGTGTCACGCGCTGCGTATCGCCTCCGTGCAGGCGCGCGACGAAGGCTGGATGGCGGAGCACATGCTGATCCTGAAGCTGATCAGCCCCTCCGGCCAGGCCAAGTACATGACGGGCGCATTCCCTTCTGCCTGCGGCAAAACCAATTTGTCCATGATGATTCCAACCCTGCCGGGCTGGAGGATCGAGACCATCGGCGATGACATTGCCTGGATGAAGTTCGGCGCAGATGGGCGGCTTTATGCCATCAACCCGGAGTTCGGCTTCTTTGGCGTAGCGCCGGGGACTAGCATGAAGTCGAACGCCAATGCCATGTTGAGCGTGACTCATGATTCCATTTTCACCAATTGCGCCATGACGATGGATGGCGATGTGTGGTGGGAAGGCATGACCCCGGAAAAGCCCGCCAGGCTGATTGACTGGCTGCGGCGTCCGTGGACTCCGGAATCAGGCCGGAACGCGGCGCATCCGAATTCCCGCTTTACTTGCACCGCCGCGCAGTGCCCGTCGATTGCTCCGGAATGGCAAGATCCGAACGGGGTGCCTGTTGACGCGATCCTGTTCGGGGGAAGGCGTGCCGGCATCGTGCCACTGATCACGGAAGCTTTCAACTGGCAACACGGCACGTTTCTGGGCGCGACGGTCAGCAGTGAGACCACCGCGGCAATCACGGGAAAAGTGGGCCAGTTACGCCGCGACCCCATGGCGATGCTGCCCTTTTGCGGTTACAACATGGGTGACTATTTTGCCCACTGGCTGCAGATCGGCAAACGCACGGGTGCGAAGCTGCCGAAGATTTTCTACGTGAACTGGTTTCGCCAGGATAAAGGCGGAAATTATCTCTGGCCGGGCTACGGTGAGAACAGCCGCGTATTGAAATGGATTTACGAACGCTGCGACGGCAAAGTGCATGCGAATGAAACTCCGATTGGGCGCATCCCCGAAGTCGGCGATCTGGATACAACCGGACTTGCACTCAGAAAAGTTCAAGTGGAGGAGTTGCTCAGCGTTGACATTGAGGGCTGGCTGGCTGAGGTGCCGCTGATTAAAGAACACTTCGCCATCTTTGGCAGACATTTGCCGGAGGGATTGAATGCCGAGGTAGCAGATCTTGAAAAGCGGCTGCTGGCGGCGAAACGGTAGTTCAGCGCTGGGGTCGTTTTTTCGTTGGCGTTTGCGCGGGGCGCAGTCCCCTGCTCCATCCACCTGTCGTGAATATTTTTCCACCGATCCTTGGAACCTTTGATATAGTTCCCCACTGTCATGCCGCGTTCTGCGACGAACGAAGCGACTCCTCCCGAGGCTAACCCAGGCCCTGTTCCCGTTCCAGTTTCTTCAACATCTCTGACGCGAAATCAGATACGCGGTTTTTGGGCGTCGTGGGGCGGGTGGACGCTCGACGGGATGGATTCGTTTGTGTATGCGCTAGTGCTGGTGCCATCGCTGCGCGATTTGTTGCCGCGCTCGGGAATTGCGGCCACGAAAGCCAACATCGGACATTACGGCGGATTGTTGTTTGCATTGTTCCTGGTGGGGTGGGGACTGGCGTTTTTGTGGGGGCCGATCGGAGACAAATTTGGCCGCGTCCGCACATTGATGCTCACCATCGTGTGGTATTCCGTTTTTACTTTTCTGAGCGCATTCGTCACCAGTGTGTGGCAACTGGCCATTCTGCGGCTGCTGGCGGGAATTGGCATTGGCGGAGAATGGGCCATGGGCGGGACGTTCGTGGCCGAGGAGTGGCCTGAGGAGCGGCGCCGAATGGGCGCGGGATTAATGCACACCGGGTATTACGTCGGAATATTTCTTGCTGCGCTGGCGAATTACGGAATCGGCAGCCGCTACGGGTGGCGCGCCATGTTTATCGTGGGTGGAGTGCCGGCATTATTTCTAGCCTGGATCCGGCACGGCGTGGTCGAGCCCGCGGCCTGGAAAAAGAAAGAGAGTGTAGTTCGGTCGTGGGCGGTATGGCGTCCGTTTGCCACCCTGTTTTCGCCGGTCTGGCGCCGCCGCACGATTCTGAATTCTCTATTCATGCTGGCGTCGATTTGTGGACTGTGGGCCGGAACCGTTTATGTTCCTGCCGCCATTACCGCGCTGGCGGAGGCCGGGGGACATATTGGCCCACAAGCTGCGAGGTTGGCGTCCTGGGGTGTCATGCTGGTCTCGTTGGCGACGATTCTGGGCTGCCTGGCCATGCCATGGCTGGCCGAACGACTGGGACGCCGTGGGGCTCTCGCCGTTTTCTTCGCGCTAATGATGATCTTCATCGCGCTCACATTCGGCAAAGTTTTTTATATGGGGCCGAGTGCGCTTCCCTGGTTCTTTGTCTGTCTGTTTTTCCTGGGGCTGGGAGGCGCCAACTTCGCCGTTTACACCTTGTGGCTGCCGGAGCAATATCCCACGGAATGCCGGGCCAGCGCTTTTGCATTTTCCACTTCGTTTGCCCGGTTCGGCGGCGCGGGAATCACTTTTCTGGTCGGCGCGAGCGTCCGCCATTTCGGGTCGCTTGGAACTCCCGTGGCGATGACTGCGATCGCATTTGCGATCGGATTGTTGTTGATTCCATTCGGAGCTGAAACTCGCGGCGAGCAACTACCCTCCTAGCTCGACAGCCCGCGCCGACCTCCGAGTAATCGTCCCTGACCTTTCGTGCGCGCTACGACCTTGCCCGGCACACGCGCAACGTCTTTAATGTTTCATTCAGCTATTGCCGATAAATACCTCGTCAAAGATCTCACGTGCGACCATCGCGGAAAGCCGGAGATTTTCGGCAACCGTCGCGCTACCGCGCGATTCGTCAATGCCCCTTTAAGCAAGGAGAAATAATGAACACCAAATACAGAAGCATACTCCCCGCGACGATCGTCTTCATTTGCGCGGTCGCAGGTTTTGGACAGGCTCCGCCGGAAATCAAAACCAAGCTGGACGCCGAAATCCAGGTACTAACGCGGCTCAGCACGGATGCTGAAATTGTGAATGCGGTGAAGGCCTACAACGCCGCCACTCCCAGTGCCGAAGCTCTGGCCATGACCAATGACAAGTGGCACACGCTTTCTGTGCTCGATCCATTTGTGCGTGCTACGGCAAAGACGCCTCTGTCCGAATATCTAAAAACGAAGAAGAAGTCAGATGACATTATCGCCAAAGTTTTTGTTTCAGCAGCCGATGGTTTCAAGGTGGGATTCGACGCTAAAACCGAACACTGGACGCATAAGGGGATGCCGAAACACGAGGTACCGATGACCGGAGAGACTTGGATTGGCACTGTCAAGGTGGATGACTCCACTGGCCAGCCGCTCATCCAAGTCGGCCTGCCGGTGCTGGATGGCGGAAAGCCGATCGGATCCATTGTGGTCGGTTTACGGGTGGACAAGCTGCGCTAGACGTGATGTTTGGTGAAGAGTCATACATTATGAGAAATCAGGGCATCGCGCTCCGCATGATCCTTGTGGTAGGGGCATCGGTGGTCATCACGGTGGCTGCCGTTCTCGGATTGTCATATCTCCTGCGGGTTTCAGCGGGTTCCGCGCAAAGCGTGGCAGCGGCTGCGCGCGAGCAGACGCAACACTCCTTCGAACTGTTGGACTTGGCGGTGAAAGTCCAAGGAACCACGCAGAAGCTGGTTCAGGAAACCGATCCCGACATAATGGAATCGCTGATTGAAAAAAACAAGGCGCAGGTGAAGGACGCGCAGGCAAAAGTGGAGCAGGTGGCTGCCGGCGACGACGGCGTGAAGAGTGCATTTCTTGCTCTGGTCAAAGCCAACGAGCAGGTCACCAAGCTGGTATTGCAGGCCCGCAATGCAGAGTCGCATCAGGCCATCATCGAAAAGTCGAACCCCGCGTTTGAGGCGCTGCTCGGCGCCATCAATCATTATCAGAACCAGATGGCCAAGCGACTGGGAGATGATGCTGCCGCGGTAAGAACCCGCAGCGCCCGGCTCGAATCCACCATCTTTGCCCTGGTTGTTGCCGGTATTGTCTTGCTGGTGGTCTGGGGCGTAGCCCTGGTGCGTAGCGTTTCCAGAGCCCTCCACAGCATGATCCACATGGTGAAAGACTTGGCGGAAGGTGAAGGGGATTTAACCAAGCGGCTGGGAATTGTCACCCACGACGAACTAGGCGAATTGGCGAAGTGGTTCAATACATTTCTGGACAAGATCCACGGCATTATTTCTAACGTCGCCGGCACGGCGGAGCAGGTGGCGAGCGCCAGCGAGGAGCTTTCTTCCTCAGCTACGCTGCAGGCGCAAGGAGCCGACCATCAAAGGGATCAGGCGGCGCAGGTCGCAACCGCAATGCAGGAGATGTCTTCTACGGTTCAACAGGTTTCAGAGAGCTGCAGCCAGGCGGCAGATGCCTCGCGGCGAGCGGCAGAGACGGCGCGGGCGGGAGGCGCGGTCGTGGAAAAAGCCTTAACCCAGATGCGCGCGATCGCTGAATCCGTGGCTGGAACTGCAAAAGAGATTAGCGAACTGGGTCGCCGGACCGACCAGATCGGGCGCATTGCGGGCGTAATCGATGACATCGCCGACCAAACCAACCTCCTGGCGCTCAACGCCGCTATCGAGGCGGCGCGCGCGGGCGAACAAGGGCGAGGCTTTGCGGTGGTGGCGGACGAAGTTCGCAAGTTGGCGGAGCGGACGACCACCGCCACGAAAGAAATCTCGCAGATGATCAGCGTCATTCAGGATGGCACCAAGGCGGCCGTCAAGGCGATGGATATTGGCAGCCAGCAGGTAGAAGAAGGAGTCGCATCTACCGCGCGGGCGGGCGAATCATTGCAACAAATCATTCACATGTCAGAGGAAGTGGGGTCGATGATTACCCATATCGCAACGGCCGCCACAGAGCAATCGGGAGCGACCAGCGACGTAAATCAGAGTATGGACCAGATCGCCCACCTGGTGAACGAATCCGCGGTGGCGGCGCAACAGTCGGCCAAAGCTTGTCAGGATTTATCA
This sequence comes from uncultured Acidobacteriaceae bacterium, assembly GCA_963724815.1. Lineage (GTDB taxonomy): Bacteria > Acidobacteriota > Terriglobia > Terriglobales > Acidobacteriaceae > Sulfotelmatobacter. The sequence goes on along the minus strand of CAVRWS010000051.1, from coordinate 1,735 downwards.
GAGCTGGCGCTGGCCTTGCAATCGATGGTTGGCAGCTTCAGATTACAGGCAGCGCGGGTGGACATGCTTCCGGCTGAGGACTCGGCCCGCCCCAAGGCTCTGGCGGCATCCACCTCTTAAAACATTGTCGCGATCTAATTCAAAGGCTCTCTTTCAGGAACTCAAAGAGAGCCTTTGTTCTTGTCACCGCAAAACTTAGCTATGCGACGCCACGGGTTTTTACCGGCCGCTCAGCACTGACCAGGGGGGCCGCACGTTCCGCATTCTTTACGGCCCGCGCCGCCAGCGGCTTCAGCCAAAGCAACGCCATAAACGCGGCCACCAGGTCGCACGCAATCATCGCCCAGAAGACCTTTGACCAGGAACCGGTCTTGGCAAACAGCCAAGCCGCGCCGGGTCCGGCAAAAGCTGCGGCCACTCCCTTAGCGGTGTAGACAACTCCGTAATTGGTTGTGGCCCATTTGTTTCCGTAAAGGTCTCCGGTGATGGAAGGGAAGAGGGAAAAAATATTTCCCCAGGCGAAGAAACACAGTCCGGAGAGCGCAATGAACCAGAGTGGATGACTGATGAGTTGCAGTAGAGCAAATACCGCAACCGCCTCGAGAACGAATGAATAGAAGATGGCGTTCTCCCGGCCAATGTGATCTGAAACCCATCCCCAGAAAGGACGTGTGAGCCCGTTCAGAATCCGGTCGACTTCGATGGCCAGCACCAACGCGCTCATCCCGAAAAGCACGATGATCTTATCCACGTGGTAGGAGACGGCCATGGGTTTGAGCTGCGCCGTGACCACCAGACCTCCGAAAGCTAACATCACCATCATCACGTAAATGATGTAGAAAGAGGGCTGGCGCAGCATTTGAAGCGGCGTCATATCAACCGCGGAGGTGTTGACCTTCGCTCTGATCTTTACTTCCTTTTCCTTCCAGTTGGGAGGGGTCCAGCCCACAGGCGGCCGGGCGAGAAAGAGCGAACAGGCCAATACAGTGATTCCCTGGACGAATCCCCAAACAATGAAGGTGTGCTGGTAGCCCGAACTGCTAATCATCTTCGCGATTGGGGCGATGGTCACCGCTGTGCCGATGCCGAAAGCTCCGGCGGTCAGGCCAACGCAAAGACCGCGATAATCCGGGAACCACTTCAGTGCGTTTCCGATGGCTCCGCCGTACACTACGCCGGCGCCGATTCCGCCCACGCTGTACCAAAAATAAAGCGACCCTGTGGTTTCGGCGTAGCCCGATCCGATCCAGCCGAGCCCCACCATAATCGAGCCCATGCCAAGCATGAACCGGGGACCAATGCGGTCCACCAGATATCCCTCAAAGGGTACAAGCCAGGTTTCCAAGGCTACAAATAATGCAAAGGTCCACTGCACCGCCTTTAACGAGATGTGCAGATGGGCTTGGATTGGCGTGGTAAAGAGGGTCCAGGCATATTGCAGATTGGCAATAGCCATCATGGCAACGATGCCGGCTATCAATTGAACCCAGCGATTGGGAATGCGGGAGGGATGAATCAGTGCACTTGGTGAACCTGTTGATGCAGCCATAGGCTTGTCTCCATGACAGCCGTCAGACGGCAACGGCCCACTGCCTGAACGACCGTGTTCGGCAGAATTGTGTCAGCCAACGAGGTGGCCCTGGCACTGTTATGTGTCTTGGGTCACAGCGAACCGTGATATATACTGGTCCAGTTATCGAACCACTTGCGGGAGGGAAGTTACCACTTCTAAAAC
>CAVRWS010000050.1:0-17385 GCA_963724815.1 uncultured Acidobacteriaceae bacterium | reverse complement strand
AGTCAACCTGGGCGACACCGCGATCGATATCACGATGGAAACTCGCGGCCCAGCGCATATCGCCGAGCTGCTGGTAGCTCTGTCAGCCGCAGGCTATACTCACGAGCGAATTCTATAGGCGCATCCGTGCGACTCGCAAAATTCGCGGTGATCGGTATTCGAGAGCCTGATCCGCGCTATAAGAAATTTGAATTGGACTCAGCTACTCCATCCCTTTATCGTCTGCGGATTAGGGAGAAGACTGCGATAGAACGCCATGGCGTTCCTCGGGTCGGCTCACTTTGGGTCAGCCCTTCCCTCCAAGATTGCGGTGCGGTCGCATGGGAATTTGCTGGCGCTTCTTCCAGCAGACCAACGGCCAGCAATGAATTACCCACGCCTCAAAAACGGGAGCAAGCAAACATGACAAAACGAATCGACAGGCACTCTCTGCGCCTGTCGTTAGTGTCTGCCGGGATTGCCGTCGTTTTAGCAGCCGGATTGTTCGCTGGGCTGTCCTCGACATGTTTTGCCGACGATGCGCCCAAACCAGATCCATCCGGCGTTGCCACCGGAGACCGAAATGCCGCCGTGGATGCAGCGGGTAATCCTTTTGCAGTCCCGGAGCCAACCGACAAGTCGGATCCGGACTACGCAGCGAAGAAAAAAGCATACGACGAATATCAGGCCCAGGCGGCGAAAGAGCCGCTTACCGTAAAACTTGCCGACACGGTCGGACATGTTCGCGTCGCAACTAACTTCGCCTGGACTTTGAACACCGGCTACTTGGTTCTCTTCATGCAAGCGGGCTTCGCCTTGCTCACCTGCGGACTGGTTCGCAAAAAAAATGCCGCCCACTTGATGATGCTGAACTTCGCGGCCTACGTGTTTGCCTTCCTGGCGTATTACGCGGTCGGGTATGCATTCCAGTTTGGCGCCGTAGCGATCAATGCGGCGCCCACGAATCTCGGTGGCATCCCCACACTGAATCACTTTCTGATCGGGAGCGGACAATGGGGCTTCGTCGGCGGTAGGGGATTTTTCCTCACAGGCCCCGCTTATGACGTTTCCAGCAACGTTCTAACTTTGTTCGAAGTTGTTTTTATGGAAACCGCCGGCTACATCATTGTCGGCGCTGTCTGCGAGCGCATCACTTTCTGGGCGTTTCTGCTCTGTGAACTTTTCATCGGAGCGATTCTCTACCCGATCTCGGGCTGCTGGACTTGGGGCGGAGGTTGGCTCTCGCAAGTTGGTTCCACATTGAATCTCGGCCACGGTTATGTCGACTTTGCAGGATCGACGGTCGTCCACGCAGTTGGCGGTTTCTGCGCCATGGCGCTCGCAATCATTTTGGGTCCGCGACTTGGTAAATATGGCCCTGGCGGGAAGATCCGCGTCTTTCCAGCGCACAACATCGTCTATGTCGTAACTGGCACATTCATTTTGCTTTTTGGCTGGATGGGATTCAATCCAGGCTCTACTCTGGGAGCAACCGATCTGCGCATCTCGGTAGTCGCCGTCAATACGAATCTAGCCGCGGTTGCTGGTTCGGCTGCGGCCATGCTGCTCTGGTACCTTGCATTCGGCAAACCGGACATCACCATGGCTTGCAATGGGATGTTGGCGGGGCTGGTTGCAATCACTGCACCGTGCGCCTTTGTGTCCCCCACCTCTGCGACGATCATCGGAATCCTTGCCGGCTGCCTGGTCTGCGGCGGAGTTCTCTTCAATGACCGCGTTCTCAAGATCGATGATCCTTGCGGAGCGATTTCCGTGCACGGTTATTGTGGTTGGTTCGGCGCGGTATGCGTGGGAATTTTTGCCGACGGTACTTACGGCCTCGGATGGAACGGGGTGGGCGCATCTTCATATCTCGGACGAGCTGGCCAAGGCGTAACCGGCTTGCTCCACGGCGATACGCGGCAGTTTCTGTGCCAGCTTATGGGGGCAACTTTGTATGCCGTTTGGGCATTCGGTTTAACCTTCGGAGTTTTCTGGGTGGTCAACAAAGTAAAGAGCATGCGAGTCGCTCCGCAGGTGGAAGAAGAAGGTCTCGACTATCCCGAGTTCGGCATGGGAGGGTATCCGGAAGATGCCGTTGTACCCGCTCCTTACTAGCGTCAAGTCAGGCGCAGTGTCAGCGATGGCAGCGGCAGACCCTCGACATCAACTCGCCAAACATCACCGCTGTCAGTCCGGTGCCCGGCCGTAAGTGTTCCCGAACTTAAGATTTCCCCGGCGGCGAGCGGTTCGGACGGAAAGCGGCGTTCGATTGCAGATCCAAGTTCAGCGAGACACAGCGCGGGACTCTTCAAACAATTCCTGCCGGAGCCTTCTTCCACAAACTCCCCGTGCTTGAAAATGCGAACCTTAACCCGCAGAAGCTCCTCGACGAGCTTGGGGATCGATTCCGGCTGAACTTCCATCTTCTCGCCGACTACGAGCGCGGCATGAAGTCCAAACGAAGCCACGAAATCACTGGGCTGAAACTTCCATTCCGGAAAGGGGCAGTCGATGATTTCGAATCCGATCGCCACCCAATCGACGGCCGCGAGCGCAGTGGCAGCATCAAGATCCTGCCCTGTAAGGGGCTTTTTCATACCGAATGCAATCTCGGGTTCGATCTTCAATGACCGGGGATGTGGGATAGACAAGGTCGCTGAGTTACTTTCGCTGAAATGCACTGTGTCGTCGTACATGTGAGCCCAGACAAGAGTTTCCAACTTCAGCGCACGCCACATTGCCTTATTAGCGTAGCCAACCTTGCGGCCAACGGATCTGTGTCCCTCAGCCTCTCGCAATTTCTTTAGAGTTGTTTCGATCTCATAAGCCGCGTTGAGATCGAAGCCGGGCCGTGCGGAGAGAGCTTCGACCATTCTTCCTGTTTCCTGTGAGGACAGCAGCTCACGCGCTAAAATCTCGTTATCGGTTTGCGGCATAGGAAATTTAGATTTGCGTTCACATCCTCTATTCGATGGCGCTTCACGTCGACGCAACCGTAGTTGAGCTCACTTTAACAATAATCAATGATAACTTGTTAGGGCGCACGCAAATCCTATCTGGAGAAACGATGAAAAGCAGCTTGGCGTCCCTCCTCATTATCCTGGTAGTTACATCACTGGCGCTGGCACAACAACCAACAATGCCCACGAAGTTCGGGGAAGAGCAATCGACAGGAAATGCGGCCAATGATGCCCTGAGGAATATGTTTGAATCCAAGATCAAAGCCGAATGGGAAGCGATCAAGAATAAAGACAAGAAAGCCTACGGCGACCTCTTGGCGGATGACTACCAGGGCGTTGAAGTCGACGGAAAAGGCGAACGTAACAAGCTTCAAGCCATGAACGAAATGTCAGCACAGAATGTATCGAACTACACCCTGTGGGGGATGAAGCTGATTCCGCTCGGCTCGGACGCTGCCTTCGCCATTTACGAAAGTACCATTCAGTTCCCACCGAAGTCGGTCGTACGCTACTCAAGGGTGTATATTGGCGAACTCTGGGTGAAACGCAGCGGACAATGGAAAGAATTGCATTATCAAGAAACTCACGTAAAATAGCCTCGCGATCGTCCGCAAGCCAACGCCCAACCAACCCTTGCAACACGATTGCCATCCCACTGTTCTTGAGGGATGAAAGGAGAAGCCTCATGAGGAAATTCTGGTTTGCAATACTGCTTTCGAGTAGCTTCCTTCTGGCGCAGGACAGCAATTCCGCCAAGCAGGACACAAAGAATGCCAAAGGCGAGGTAACGATGACCGGGTGCGTCAGCCGATCCAATGGCGATTACACCTTGATGAAGGAGGACCCATCCATCACTTACGAACTTCAGGGTGCACACGGGGTCAAGCTGCGTCACTATCTGGGACAGCGAGTGGAAGTGACGGGAACCAAGTCGCCGACAATGGCCTCGAGCTCCGATGCGATGAATAAAGTGGGCTCTGCGGCGCCGGTAACTATAACCGTCACCTCGATCAAGACGCTCGACAAGGATTGTTCAGCTCGCGATGTCTCCCGATAACTAGATCTTGGTCGGTGCCGCTACTGGCAGTCTGGAGGCATCGCCTGGATCTCCGCCTCGGAATCACAGGGCGGTTTTTTCTTGGCGGGCTCGAATCGCGACGGGTGCTCGTATCGGAGAATATAGAGCCCATCGTTGTTGGTGAGATAGATCAAGCCGTGACCGCCGTCAGGAAGAAGGCTGGTTACTTTGTTGAATGTTTCCAGCGTCTTTGGATTGCGGGGGTCGCTCAGGTCGAGCACGCGAACCGTCTCAGTGGGATGACTGCTGCTGGTTAAAGTCGTTGGATTTTTGTCGGGAGCCTCGGTGATGGCGACATTGGGGCTAACCATCTCCAGATTCTCCGAGGTTGCCCCGACCGTTCGTTGTAAAAGGGCAGGCATCTCGGGCTTACTTACGTCCACGATCATGAAGCCTTGCTTCGAGGCTTGCTGAACGTATAAGTATTGCTTGCCCTTTTCCTTCTTCAACAACATTTGTGTTCCGGCCGGCTGCGGCAAAGGTAAGTGCGCGATCACAGTTGCGGGCACGTCCGTTGGCTTGGATGCAGGTTGGTCGCTCGCTCTGCTATAAACAGCGGCTGAGAGAAGCACACATAACGCGAGACCGAAAGTCTTTGGGAAAAAGCTGAAACGACTTTTCATAACTCACTTCGCGATTCTGGACGCGCAACCTGTTCGGATTGCGCGTCTTGGCCAACTATATATCAACCAGCGTTTGTTTGCTTACTGTTCCGCGACGACCCCGATACAACCCTCCGAAGTCAGAGAAGCGCAGATTGTGCCTGCCTGAAAGGGCACAAAAGCATGGTTCGTACTGGGGTCCACCGAAATGCTGTGCGCGTTGGAACCGGTCGGCATGTTCGCCAGCCACTGGTTCGTTTTGGCGTCGATCACTCCCATAACTGCGCTGGGGAGAAAATCGCGTGCCGCGAGATAGTACTTATTGTCTCCCGGGTTGTACCAAGTCTCGTCCACACCGCCCACTTGATTGATCTGTATGCAGTTCACCAATGGCGTCGAGCCGCAATTAACGTCAAAGCCTGAAGTAAGGCTAAACCCTCCGGCGAGATTGATAATGAATTCACTCGGAGGGAAACTCTCGCCGTCGTGATCGGCGCATCCCACCAGGAAATACTCCCCCGGCCCCTGTGTAATGCCGGTCGGCATGCAATTCGGCATGAACATACTACCCACCGCCACTGGCCCGTTCCCGGTTCCCAGTTGAAGGTCGATTACGTCGATGCTGCCAATGTTGGTGACGCCAACGGAGTTTTCATTGGCAAGCAGCCAGAAACCCGATTTGGCGTCATAGGTCATTCCTCCCAAGCCGGCCGGAGCGATGGCCCCGGCACAACCGGTCTGTGGGTTGGTTTGGTTACAAAAGGCCCCTATCGGCAAGGCGCTAGAGCTGTAGTTGAGGATAGACGCATGATGGCAGGGGATAGTGTAGGGCGTTCCGCTCGGAGTGGTACCAATCCCGATCAAGCCAAGTGCTGGCACGGTGTCAGCCGCCGATCCTGATACGCCGCTGAACACGTGCGGATTCGATGGATCGGGACAAGGAAAAGTATTACCGACCGTATCGACGGGGGTACCAGGGGTGAGACCGGCTCCCGGACCTCCGGCACCGTCGTAGTAAATCTGCCCAATGATGCAACTTGGCGGATTAAACGATCCGCCGACGCCCGGATCCAACTGAACTGAAGGAGGAACGCCAGTCCCCGAACCTTGAAGGGGATAGGGAGCGCCGAGATAAGTCCCGGCAGCGTATCCCGGAGGATAGGGGCCATAGGCCAAGGTCGAATCGATCGGCAAGCAATGTTGCTGCGCCGGCGTTCCGGTTTTGCTTACGATGTGCGACATGTCGATGAACGTGACGAAGGGCAGTCCCGGATCGCCATTGATGACTGAAAGAACCTGATGCGTCGGATCGTAGGCCATTTCATCGGCACGGTCGTCTCCGCAATCCGCCGCAGAACCAGCTTCGCCGTTCCACGAGGCGACGCAACCAGCGATGCCGGTCGGTCCGTCATAATCCGCTGAAACCCCGGTCGGGATGATAGCGAGAATGGCAGGTGGAGTCGGCGGATTGGTGCCGAGATTCATGGTCGTGATATCGAAAACCACTACACTGGAACTGCCGTTGCCGACGAAAAGGATCTTTCCATCGGGAGTCGTAGTGTTCCCATCTGGCCCGGACATCGGGTTCACGCCGTTGGCGCGGGAAGCGCAGCATTGAGCGCCCGGGAATCCTCCAAAATTATGGTTTGCGCCGAAGCCCGTGATCAGGTGAAAGGTCGGTCCCGGCGGCGTAGCGGTCGACATGTCCGACCTGCATCCGAATCGGGTGAAATTGCCGAACACATCGATGATGGGTGGAATAATATCCATTGCAGGGGTGGTGCCTGTCGCGGCGACTTGGGGGCACGGGCTGGCGCCATTTCCGGCGTCAGAAATGGCATTCGAGCCTTGAATCGAAAACACCGCGAGATTCTGCGAAGTGTCCACCACCTGCACCGCAATGCCAATACGGTCAGAAACATAATCCAGGTAGTGACCCGCAACGGCGGGATTAGGCGCCATGCTGCTAATGTCGAATGAGTTGAAGGGGCCGCCGGGCTCGCCGGTGTTATTGTGTTCGGGCACGGGAATTACATCAATTACTGTGTAGGCCCCGTTGACCGTGGTGCCGCAGACAGGACAATTTGGCGTTGTGCCACAGCTGCTGGCCAGCACAAAAAGAGCGGTAAGAAGAAAACTGAATAAAACCCTGAGCCTCATCGTATCCTCCTGCGATTTCCCTTTAGGGCCAGTTGCCGCCAGCCCCCCGTCTACCGAACTTGTTGAGCATTCCATCCGCAATCGACATCTGTGGACTAGAACCTGAACTGCAGCTGTTGCAGAACTACGAAATAATTTTGTGGCACTGCGCCGATCGTGCTGGGATCCTTCAGTTGGTCGATACCCAAATTGACCGAGTACTTCACCCAGTAATTCGGGAACCAGTTGACCCCCAACGTGATCTCATCGGTGTGATAGTTAAAGGTAGGCACGTATCCCGGGGTGTAATAATCCAGAAAATTCGCGCCGGGTTCGTTGGCGTGGATACCCATGTATCTAACCCCAACCTGCCAAGCGCCTAACCCACGGCCTTTACCGCCCGGAGTGTCGGGTCCAAACAGCGGATGATGTACCCGCGGTGTGCCATTCTCGGGCTGTTTCTCGCCGGTCAGATTGTAGGTAGCATCGATATCAAAGGCCTTCGCGATGATGGACGGAAGGCTTACGAATCCCAGCCCCCCCACCTGCTCGGAGCCGACGTTGTCGCGAGACATGTTGAGCTGATCGTATTCGCCGCGCAGCGCAAAAGCGGATTTGATGTAAGTAAACTCGCCGTTATAGCGCTGAATTGGTCCGTTAATGCGGAACTGCGGGAAAAAGTTATAAGCGGCATCGGGCAGGTTGCCACTGAAGCTTTGATCCCCGGAAAGGCCACGCGACCTGGCTCGGTCGAAAGCTCCGCCAAGAGCAAATTCCTTCAGCCAGCTGATGTTGGTTTTACGCCAAGGGTAGAAGCGCAGACGCCCAATCACTTCCACCTGATTTGTGGTGTTGACCGTCGCGTATCCCTTACCGTTAAACGCACCCACCCAGTACTGCATGACGCCACCGTCGATATCTCCGTGGAAGGCGATACCAGGACTGCGGTAAGCGGACGCAGCCGACGGATACAAAATTGACTGGAACCCGCGCTCGATAAAGTCCAGGTTGGTAGCGCCAGTGCCCGATTCTTGTGCGAACGGAGTTTTGAACTGGCCCGCCTGGAATTGAAACTCGCGCCGGACTCTTACGTTGAGGTAAACGTCGCGTACTATCGATCCCGAACCCGATGCGGCATCCGTGAGCAGTGCGAAATCAAAGTGCGATCCATAATTGCCCTGGAAACCGAAACGCGCGCGCCGCAAAATAAACGTGTCGGCGGGGGCGCCGTCGCCTTTGTAGGCGCGATATTCATTATCCACGTAACCATACGGGCTAATACTGAACTGCCCGTCCGCGCTCCGGATGAAGAAGTGTTCTCCATTCCACCCTGCCGTCAGCGGAGCGTCTTTCTTGGGCACCCCCGCTGGAGTTTGACCGAGGACCGCTGCTGGAACCGGATCGGGATCGGGTTCAAGAAGGATCGCGTTCATCAGCCGGGCGCTGCCTGTGTTACTGGCTGCGGGCAGCGAGTTCGCTGCGGCCATAGGAGCATCTGCCACCGGCCGAATCTGTGGCGAAGTATTATTGACGGCGGCGGCCTTTACCCCCGCTAATTTCTCGACCATGGCTTTCAATTCTTCAATGGTCTGCCGCTGTGCGGCTACTTCGCTGCGCAGCTGATCCACCTCAGCCTTCGTCGCGGCCACCTGCGTCGACCCATTGCTTTGACTCGCGGGTTCCGTGCCCTGAGTTTGCGCGAGCGCACTTGACGCCATGAAGCCGAGAAGCACGAAAAACGCTATTAGCGAGCGCATGTGTTTCTTCTCCCACGTGATTTGCATAGGGCCCGGCTCTCGTCGGGGCGGGCACACTAGAGTAGAGCGCCGCCTCGTCCGGTCGGCCGAAAGCTCGAAGAAATCGCGATAATGCGAACTGGAGGTCTGAAAAGCGGACCAATTACCAACGCGCGACTAATTACACTACCCGCACATTTACTGTCAAGCCATTTCTTCAGAAAGTACATTGGGCAGCATCATCCGTGACACAAATCACTTTGTTAGAACCCCGGGTGGTGAACTCAATCACATCCGCGAAAGAAGGTTCGTGACTCAACTCACATTGGCGCAATTAATCGCCTCTGCCTGTACGCGTTTTTTCAACGACCGTTCCTGATATTGTTGCCCTGTCCATCGCAATTCGAGGTCAGTTTCGGCTGGTGAGTTTCGTTTCTCCGGGGCATGAGTTTACACTTCGGCCAAGCCATCTTCTTGCTGTTCGCCGCTGCCATCGCGGGTGCGCTCAACGCGTTGGCTGGCGGTGGAAGTTTTATTTCATTTCCAGCGTTGTTGTTTATTCGAATCCCGCCAGTTTTAGCAAATGCGACGAATACAGTCGCGCTCTGGCCCGGCTTGGGGGCAAGCACAGTCGCTTACCTGAAACGGCTGAATGCACCGGCGCGCGTCTTGATTCCCTTGCTGGTCACTAGCATCGCCGGAGGTTGGCTCGGTGCCATGTTGTTGCTCAAAACTCCTCAGCATGCTTTTCTCCGGCTCGTCCCATGGCTGCTGCTGGGAGGGACCTTGCTGTTCGCCTTCGGTAATTCCATCCGAACGATTGCCGGCAACACAGAGGCTCGCGATGATCTGCGTTTTACATCATGGCGGGCGATCGTGCTCAGCTCGATTGCCGAACTGTTAGTCGCGATCTATGGCGGATATTTTGGCGCGGGCATCGGGTTTATCACTCTAGGAATGCTCGCCATGATGGGTATGCGCGACATTCATGCCATGGGCGCCCTCAGAACCTTGCTGGCGGCCGCCATCAACGCGGCGGCGGTAATCACCTTCATCGTGGCTGGCGCAGTATTATGGCCGCATTGTGCGGTGATGATTGTTGGCTCACTCGCCGGCGGCTGGTTTGGCGCACATTATGCACAGAGGGCCGACCCGAGCAAGGTGCGGATCGTAGTGATCGGCATCGGCATCGCAATGAGCGCGTACTTCTTTGCAACCGTTCGCTAATCCAGACAAATTACTACAGCAACCTTTAGTCGAATTGCGAGCATCGGAGCCTCCGCCAATCCGTTGGTAAGGAATATAATGACAGTGCGGATAAGTCGAACGAGTCCAAACGTATGTTAGCCGATACCGCAAATGCCAAGTTGCAGGCGATGAACTTTGCGCCCGCGAATTTAAATCCAGAAAAAGATCTTCCCAAAGGTTTTCTCGATTTTCTTCTGCCCCTTCACAAACGGTTCACCCCGTGGCAACAGACGCTGATCGCGAAACGCGCAAAGGTGTTGCAAGCATCGCATCGCGGAGAACCGCCGAACTATTTGCCAGCTTCTGAGGCAACTACCTCCAACTGGCAAATTCAAGTGCCGGAATGGTGCGCGGATCAGCGTAATCAAATGACTGGGCCTGCCGATGATGCCGAGTTAACTGTAAAACTGCTCAATTCCGGATCTCCCGCTGTCATGATCGACCTCGAGGATTCCACCGCGAACCAGTGGGATCACATCATGCAGGCAATCCAGAACACCATCGCCGCCTACAAGTATGAACTCGGCTACGACGACAAAAAGCGCCAGAAAAAAGTTACGGTTCAACGCTCGAAAACCGTCACCTGGGTCCGACCCCGAGGCTTGCACGTCAGCCAGGGTGGCGTGATCAAAAATGAGATCATGTCCGCGTCCCTCTTCGACTTGGCCATGATCTGGTACCAGATTGATCCCGCCTGGTTGCCGCACAATTTCTCCGTATACATTCCCAAGAGCGAATCTGCCGAAGAGGCTTTCTGGTGGCGCGACCTCTTCCAGGCCTTCGCCAAGCAAAAGGGGCTGCCGCAGGATTACATCAAGTGCATGGCGTTGGTGGAGGCGCACCCACTGGCCTATCAGATGGAGGAATTTCTTTTTAATCTGCGCGAGCATTGCTTGGGATTGAACCTGGGACGCTGGGATTACATGGCATCGCTCATTGATTTCATGATCGAGGATCCCAACTGGATTTTGCCGGATCGCAATACCATCCCGCACGACGTGGCGTTCTTCCAGAACTTTCGCACCCTAATGCCGGAAATTTGCCACAAGCATGGAGCTCACGCCATCGGCGGAATGACGGCCCTGTATCCCAGCCGAACGGATACGGAATTAAATGAACGCGCGCTGAAAGTGCTTAAACAGGACAAGAAGAATGAAGCGGACTGCCTGATGGATGGGGCCTGGACCGGACATCCTGATCAGAACGAAATTGCAGTCGCGCAATTTCCCTATCCGAATCAGATCTCAAAGCGTCCTAAGTTGCCGAATTCCCATCCTGATCTGCGGCCGGTCCCGAAAGGTGTTGGTGCGACGACTCTTGCCGGAACCCGCGCGGCGGTGCGCACCGTAATCCGTTATCGCAATGGCGTGCTCAACGGGAAAGGCGCGAGCCTGCTCGATGGTTATATGGAAGACCTTGCTACCGACCGCATTTATCGGTTGATGATCGCGCAGCGCGTGCTGCACAAAGTGAAAGTGCGCGACAACGAAGGCAAGTCCGTGGAGCACTCGGCGGAACTGGTGCCCCGTATTTTTGATGAGGAGTTGGCGAAGATCCAAAAAGATCTGCCCGCTGAGATTGATGCGACAGCGGCAAAGACACTTCCTGAAGCGCGCCGCATCGCGGAGGAGATGATTACACTCGGACATCACTCGCCGGTATAGAACAAAAACCTGGCATTAGAAAACTCAATTCAACAAATCGAAAGAATTAATTTGACGGCGTCTGCATCGCCGGTGCTCACTGTCAAACTGCGCCGCGCGTTGGAAGTTGCTTTTCCGCAGAGTCGCGCATGCGTCGTCGCCACCTGTAACATCTGAGTAGATCAAGATCAGAAAAGAGGACTATGAGCGCCATCGAACAGACCGCTGCTGCACTTCCACTACCCGCCCTGAATCCGCCTCGTCGTTATCTATTCGGTCCCGGTCCCACCATGGTCGACCCCAGAGTGTATGAAGCGCTCTCCAAGCCGATTGTCGGACATCTCGATCCCTACTTCATTCAGGTGATGGGGGACGTTCAGCAATTATTGAAGACGGCCTTCGGAACAACCGAAGGCGCCACATTAGTAATCTCCGGAACCGGCAGCGCCGGCATGGAAGCTGCGGTCGCCAACTTCATAGAGCCGGGAGCGAAGTTTGTCATATTCGCCAATGGGTATTTCTCCGATCGTCTCACGGAAATGGCGAAGCGCCAGGGTGCAAACGTCGTGCGTTTTGAAAAAAGTTGGGGCGAGACTTTTTCGGATGACGAAGCGGCGGAATTCATTCGCCGTGAAAAGCCCAGCGTAGTGGCCTACGTTCATGCCGAGACTTCTACGGGAGCATTGCAGCCCGGCCGGGCAATCTGTGCCGCAGCCCATGAGGCCGGCGCCCTTGCTATCGCCGACTGCGTTACTTCCCTGGGCGGACTGCCCGTGGAGTTCGACCGGACCGGAATCGACGTTGCGTACAGTTGCACGCAAAAAGGTTTGAGCTGTCCTCCGGGATTATCTCCCATTGCGATGTCGAAGAGAGCGATGGACTACCTGGGCACTCGCACCACGCCGCCGCGCAGTTGGTATCTCGATCTCAAGCTGATTCGCGACTACTCGACCGTGTCGCACCGCTATCACCACACCGCGCCCATTTCCATGTTTTATGCGTTGCGCGAAGCGCTTATGGTGATTGCCGACGAAGGAATCGAGAACCGTTGGGAGCGGCATCGCCGCAGTCATAAAGCCTTTGTCAAAGGCATCGAAGCCATGGGTTTGCGCATGTACGTTCCCGAAGCGCATCGCATTCCTACCTTGAACACGGTATGCGTGCCGGCCGGGGTTGATGAGGCAAAAGTGCGCCGTCGGCTATTGGATGGACCGGGCATCGAAATTTCCGGTGGCTTCGGACCGCTCGCCGGCAAAGTCTTCCGCATTGGTGTCATGGGTCCCTTAGCCACGGAAGATAATGTTCAGTTTTTTCTGAAGGAGTTCAAGACGATTCTGGCGGCAGAGGGCTATTCCGTCTAAATCAGCGATCTTTCCTTGGTTCGCGAAACAGCGCAGACAACACGATAACTCGGCCACTCATCCAAGGACCCGCATTAGAAGCGAGAACGCGAGAACGAATGACGCTCAAGTCAGTAGACACGCTACTTGATGTCCTGCATTTCGCCGATAGTCACACGGCCATTGTTGTTCCGGAACTCGGGATTAATGTCACTTACGAATCCTTGCGCCAGCAAGTTCTGGACATGGCGAACGGCCTGGCTTCAGCGGGCATCCGTCGGGGCGATGCTGTGGCAATTGCGTTGCCCAACGGATTGCCTGCGATCGTCAGTTTTCTGGCTGCTTCTATCGCCGGCACTGCGGCCCCTCTGAACCCGGCTTATCCCTATGAAGAATTCCATTTTTTCCTGGGCGACACGAAGGCAAGACTCCTGCTTTGTCCGCCGGTAGGCGCTGAATTTGTGCGCACTGCGGCCAAGGACCGCAACATTCCCGCGTTCTCCGTGGAAATGAATGAGTGTGGTCAAGTTCGGATGGTCGATGCTCCCAGCGGCGCTAGTGTCACTGAACCAACGGCGGACGATATCGCTCTCGTCCTTCACACCAGCGGAAGCACCGGGCGTCCTAAGCGCGTGCCGTTGCGGCACTTCAATCTTGCTGTGTCCTCCGCCAATATCGCGAACACCTACGCGCTTACCCAGGAAGACATTTCGCTCTGCATCATGCCGCTGTTTCACATTCATGGTTTGATCGGATCGACCATGGCTACTTTGCTTTCCGGTGGCACCGTGGTTGTTCCCACAAAATTCAACGCGCTTTCTTTCTGGCGGACGGTCCGCGAAAATCGCGTGACCTGGTATTCCGGAGTGCCCACCATGCACCAGCTCCTGCTGGCCCGGGCCCATCACAAACCGCCGGAAGCCGATTCTCTGCGTTTCATTCGTTCCTGCAGCGCGCCATTATCATCGGAGTTAATCCACAAAATCGAAGGACTATTTGGTGTGCCATTCGTTGAGGCTTACGGAATGACAGAAGCCGCCCATCAGATGACCTCGAATCCGCTTCCTCCGCGGCATCGCAAAGCCGGCTCGGTGGGCGTTGGCGCCGGGCTGCGCATCAGCATCATGGATAAGGACGGCAATCATCTTGGTACCAACCACCGCGGCGAGATTGCGATTCAAGGGGCGAATGTTTTTCGCGGCTATGAAAATAATCCCGACGCGAACGCTCACGCCTTTGTGGATGGATGGTTCCGCACCGGAGACCAGGGATTTCTTGACTCCGATTGCTATCTGCATTTAACCGGACGGATCAAAGACATCATCATCCGCGGCGGCGAAAATATCGCGCCGCATGAAGTGGATGAGATTTTGCTCCGGCATCCCGCAGTTGCGGCGGCTGTCACATTCGGATGTCTGCATCCTACGTTAGGCGAAGAAGTATGCGCAGCGGTGGTTTTACACGAGAGCCACGGTGTAAGCGAATCGGCCCTCATCAAGCACTGTCGTGAGTTGCTGGCAGAGTACAAATGCCCGACCAAGATTTACCTGGTTGAAAGCATTCCCACCACCGCGACCGGAAAAATTCGCCGTCGCGCCGTCGCCTCTGCTCTGACAGGCGGGGACGAATGAAATTCCTCATTGCCGGAGCTGGGGCAATCGGTGCTTACATCGGTGCCCGCATGGCGCAAGCCGATTTCGATGTCACGCTCTACGCGCGCGGACCACATCTTCATGCCATGCAAGAGCACGGCGTGCAGGTAAAGAGCAGCGATGGAGATTTCGTTGCGCGTCCCACTATCGCTGCCTCTCTCGCAGAAGTAGGTCCGGTCGACGTCGTCTTTCTTGGAGTAAAAGCCCACGGTTTGCCGCAACTCGCGCCTCAGTTGCAACCGGTTCTGGGGCCAGACACAGCAGTCGTCAGCACCCAGAACGGAATCCCTTGGTGGTACTTTCAAAGCTTCGGCGGCGAATGCGAGGGATTACGGCTGGAACGGATTGATCCCGGTGGCGTGATCTCCGCTTCCATCGAAGCCCATCGCGTGATCGGATCCATCGTTTACTTTTCAACCGAGATCACCGCGCCGGGAGTAATTCAACACATCGATGGAAATCGCATCACTCTTGGCGAACCGGATGGCACACGCTCGGACCGTCTCCGCAAAATTTCCGAAGCGCTGATCGCCTCCGGCTTTCGCTGCCCCATCACTGCTCGCATTCGGCACGAAATTTGGGTGAAGGTTCTCGGCAACGCGTCCTTCAATCCGGTGAGCGCACTCACCCGCGCAACTCTCGTTCAGATGGCGCGCGACCCCGGAGTTTGTTCCGTAATCCGGAACATCATGCAGGAAGTAGAAGCAGTTTCCCACAAGCTGGGAATGGAGTTACCCGTGACCATCGATCAGCGAATCGCCGGCGCGGAAAAAGTTGGAGAGCACAAAACCTCCATGCTGCAGGATCTCGAGGCCGGCCGGCCCATGGAACTGGAAGCTCTGGTGGGTGCCGTCGTGGAATTGGGAGAGCGCGTCGGACTTCCCATGAGCTGCACCCGCACTGTGTACAGTTGCGCGAAACTGCTGGCGGAGCGGGCTTCCCGGCAGCAACCCCGCTGAACCATGAGCTAGAATGGATTCTGCTGGCCCAATAAAAATATTTGCAGCGGACTTGACAGTGGGCGTATACTCCTTTCGTTAGCTGGTCCACTTATCGGACCAGTTTGGAGCGACGCTTGCCAGCCCTCCCCAAATCCGACTTCGAATTTGTTCGAAAGAACAAGGTCTACGAGGAAGTCGCGCGGCAAATCGAGCGCCTGATCCTGAAGAAGCTGAAGCCCGGCGACAAACTTCCCTCCGAGCGCGAACTTGCGGAAATGCTTCAAGTGAGCCGCAGTTCGATTCGCGATGCCATTCGTGGTCTGGAGTTGATGGGATTGGTTGAGCCGCGGCAAGGCGCTGGCACGATCGTTCGGGAAATCTCGACCGATTCCCTGGTCAATCCTTTCGCGAATGCGCTGAAACGCAAGCAGGCGATGGTCGGCGAACTTCTCGATTTCCGCAAAATGCTGGAGCCGTCGTTAGCTGCGC
Source organism: uncultured Acidobacteriaceae bacterium (assembly GCA_963724815.1). Lineage (GTDB taxonomy): Bacteria > Acidobacteriota > Terriglobia > Terriglobales > Acidobacteriaceae > Sulfotelmatobacter. Next base: position 1,575 of record CAVRWS010000050.1, on the reverse strand, counting down.
GCGCCGCCATGCACGCCTCTGCCGATGAAATCGCCGAAATGGAGGAGATTCTGCAACGGCAGCAGGTAAAGCTTTCTCGCGGAGAATCCACCATCGCCGAGGATGCCGAATTTCATTACAGCATCGCTCTGGCTTCGGGAAACAGTGTGGTTCTGAAGGTTCTCGACATTCTCATGGATCTTCTGCGCGATACCAGGGAGAGGTCGATGCAGGTGGAAGGGCGGCCGGAGAAATCACTTGCCGGCCACCGCAGGATTTTAGCCGCGATCAAACGCCAGGACGCTGAATCCGCAAAGGCGTCCATGCGGCGGCATATTGAAGACGTAGAAGAGATTGTGCTTGATGAGTTTTGAGCGGCAGATTTCCGCCGTGGGTCGGCTATTCGCGATTCGCTAATCATGTGGGATGGCGATCGCGTCGCAAGAGTGATTACCTCTGCTAAGTAAGAAGTAGGCTCGGCCTACCAAATCTGGGGATTATCTGTTTTGACTGACCACGCAAATGACACGGCCGGAATGACTCTTGCGCCTCGCGATGCGAGCCAGGCGCATCCGTCGGAATCGTTAGTAAGCTCAGTCCCCCGTCCGCAGCCTGTACATGATCCCATGACGGACATCGCTCCATCTTCCTTCGCCATGACCTTGAAATTGCGCGTTGCCGAGGCCCGTGTTGAGGACATCGGGCGTGCAGTTGCGAGAATCGCGCCCAGCGACCTGAAGCGCATGGGTGCGCGGTCCGGCGACGTGGTTAAAATCACCGGCAGTGCCACAGCGGTTGGCCGCGCCGAAATCTCCGAAGATGGCCATGAAGGCATGATTCAGATCGATGGCACGTGCCGCAGCAATTGTGGTGCGGGATTGCAGGAACAAGTTACGGTAGCGCGGATCGACAGCGAGCAAGCGGTCGCTGTGCGCTTTACGCCATTGTGGGTGGGTGCCGCGCCTGCCACGATTGCCCCCGATCGCATCCTTGAAGATCTTGTCGGCGTTCCGGTCATCGCCGGCTGCGTGGTGCGAGTGCCGACATTTGCCAAGGCTGTGAATTTCCAGGTTGTGCGGACGATTCCGGCTGGCCCTGTTGTGATCGGCAAACGCACTGACATTCGTGTGGTCGAAGGGGATTCCACGGTTGCTCGCGCTCCAGCGGTGTCTTACGAAGATATCGGAGGCCTGGAGCGGGAAGTGGCGCGGGTCCGGGAGATCGTCGAGTTGCCGCTGAAATACTCCCGCATCTTCGAACGCCTGGGAATCCTCGCGCCGAAAGGCGTTCTGCTGTACGGTCCTCCGGGGACAGGGAAAACATTGTTGGCCCGCGCGGTTGCGGCTGAAAGCCGCGTGCATTTCATTCACCTCAACGGTCCTGAAATCATGCGGAAGTTTTACGGCGAGAGCGAAGCGAAGCTCCGTGAATTGTTCGAGGAGGCTGCTCGTAACGCGCCCTCGATTCTCTTCATCGATGAGATCGATGCCGTTGCTCCCAAGCGCGCCGAGGTGACGGGCGAAGTTGAGAAGCGCGTGGTGGCGCAGTTGCTCAGCTTGATGGATGGATTTGTCGCTCGCGGCCAGGTAATTGTCA
>CAVRWS010000049.1:0-9856 GCA_963724815.1 uncultured Acidobacteriaceae bacterium | reverse complement strand
CTCTGGAAGACTCGCATCGACGTGCTAACAATTTGGTAAACTGCCATCGCCATGTTCGAAGAGATTCCATCTCCGCCAGCACCGCCAAGCCAGCGGACCGCGATCGTGACCTTTGGCCTCTTCCTCGCCGTTTTCCTGATTGGCTCGGCAATTGCTTGGTTTCGTTGGTCAGGCCCAATGTCGTTAATCCGCAAAATTACCGTCGGAGAATTTATCGTCGGCGGCGTGCTTTCCGGGGCATTCCTCCTCACAGCGAAATCTACTTCGGCAGAAGGTAACCAAAAGCGCATGTGGGCTTTATTCCTAGCTATCTGGTTACCTCAGTTGATCGTTGATGTCCTTCGATAGTAACGATGCCTTCGGACAACTGTTGTAACATCGCGATAGCGCTCATTGACCAAAGGTCAAAAACGTGTAATTGAGGGCGTTCCTCCTCTAGGCTACACTCCCGAACAAGGAGACTGACGTTATGACCGACCGCGAGTGGGATTCGTTTTCTCAATTGTATCGGCAAATTTGGAAAGCACACGCCGAGTTGGCGACCCTCAGGACGATGCTTACGACAGCGGAAATTGCTGCGCTGCAAGATCGGCCTGACATTGCAGCGAAGGCGATTGCCGTATGGAAGGCTAGGCTAGAAAAATCTCGCGGGGCAGTGTTTTACGAGAGATACTTGAGCAAAGGCGAAGCTCACATCGCGCAAGCGGAGCCTCAACGTTCCGATACTTTGTTGATGAAATTGTTCTCGGAAGACCCACCACCCGGATTTCCGCCGAGGCAGTTGACGTAAAATCGCGATAAGACTCATTAACACGCGACGGCTATGAGCTGGAATGCCTTCGTTTGCGTCTCCACCGCACCACCCAGCTCGCAACTAAAAACAAGACGATGAATGGTGACAGCCAGAACAGTATGGCAGCGATGATGGTGTCCCATCCGCCATGTAGCAGCATAACGAGCATTGGGCCATTTTATCGAACCGGGCCAAGGTGAGACGCTAACTGTTGAAATATCGCGATTTCACTCATGGGCGGGCGACCCACCCTTCGCGGTTTTGGAAGGGTGGAAAGCACATGGCGCAAAAAGCCAACCTATCCGGACTTCCGGGCCTCCTGTAAGGGGGGGGCTCCCATAAATATGGTAATATGGGTCAGTGAAGACGACCCTCGAGATTCCGGATTTCCTCTTCCGCCGGGCGAAGTCGGTGGCTGCCGAGCGCGGCATTCCTCTGCGCCAGTTCGTGACCGAGGCTGTCCAGGAGAAGCTGAGAATCACACCTCAGGAAAAACCCTGGACGAAACATCTGGGCAAGCTCAAACACCTCCGCAAAGAGCGTAAGCAGATCGAGGAGCGGGTGGCCGAGGCCTTCGAGCGGGTCGATGGCGAACTCTGGCGTTGATCCAAGTCTGACAAACTAATGATCGTCGATACTAACGCCTTATCCGCCGCAGCCGATGACGACCCTGCCGTCATTGCCATCCTCACCCGCGCCCGCCAGATGGCGATTCCCGTAATCGTCCTCGGCGAGTATCGCTACGGAATCGCCCAATCGCGCCACTCGGCCGCCTACGAAACCTGGCTGGCCGGACTTCTTCGCGACTGCGACGTTCTTGACATTAACGAGCCAACCACCCAGCACTACGCCGAGATCACTCTCGATCTAAAACACAAAGGTAAGCCAATTCCCACCCACGACCTCTGGATCGCAGCCCTCTGCCGCCAACACTCGCTCCCGCTATTGAGCCGTGATCGCCACTTCGATGAGGTGACGGGCTTGAAACGGATTGCCTGGTGAATTCGGCAGGCCGCCTCCGCGAAGCCCAGGCTCATAGCCTTATGTCTAAAAACCCCAAGACTTTGTCATTCCGAACCGGTGCGTAGCGGCGGTGAGGAACCTGCTTGATCCTTCGCAAATTTACACCGACTGCGAAGCTGGCCCGTAGTAGAGCTCCTCGATCGCCTTCTTCACCTTGTCTGAAACCGCCTCCAGGTCGCGCATGGTGAGCCCTGTGGTTGGAATCGGCTCGCCCACGCGCATCTCCAGCGGTCGGCACTTAATGTGGTAGGTGTCCATCGGCAACAGTTCGTACGTGCCGATCAGCGCCACGGGCACGATATCCACCTGCGCCTTGATCGCCAGAAAAAAAGCTCCCGGCAGAAACGGTTTGATCTCGCCATCCGGAGTGCGCCCCCCCTCGGGATAAATCACCAGCGGCATCCCGGCCTTCAGACTTTTCACCGCCGAGCGGATTGCCGCAATCGAATTGGTGGGCTTCTGCTGATCAATGCAGACCTGTCCCGACCTCTTCAGTTGCCAGCCCACCACCGGATACACCAGCAATTCTTTTTTGAAGACGATACGGAACTGAAACGGCAGGTAAACGTAGAGGACTGGAATGTCCATGGCCGACGCATGATTCACCGCAAACACATGAGGCTTCGACGTGTCGATCTTATCCAGGCCAGTGACCTTCACCGGCGACAAGATCGTTTTCATGATCAGCCACGACCAGGTTCGCGAAAACCAATGCAGCCGGCGTCCACTGCGGTCGAACAAGCCGCCGGGGAGCGCCAGTATTCCGAGAACCAGCGTGTAAAACCAGATCAGCGGATCAAGAATGAAATAGGATCGCAGGCGGCTCAACCATCCGTAGTTCTTGCCCGGAAGCGCATGCGGACTTCTGCGCGGCACTATCGCAGTTGCGCCCTCAGAACCTTGCTGCACTTCCACTGATGAATTTAGTTCCTGCACGTTTCTATTTTAGGGGAAACTTCCGGTCCGCGCTGTATCAGGCCTGCGCTCCAATCTCGCTCATTACTTCGCCGACCAGATAAATTGATCCGGTGATCACAACAATCGTTGCAGCATCGCTGATGTTTCGGGCTCGCTCCACAGCTCGCTGCACATCTTCCACCTGCTCGATCTCTGCCCCGCTGCGGGCAGCGGCTTCCTGAATTTCTCCGGGCGATGCCGCCCGCGGATTCCCCGGCCTGGTCACAATGACGCGATCGGCAAGAGGAAATAGAATCTCCGCTATTTCCGAGATTGCCTTATCTCGCATGGCGCCGAAAACAAAAATCAGCCGACGGTCTTCATAGCGCTCCGAAAGTGCCGAACGCAGCGCCCACGCACCCGCCGGATTGTGCGCCACATCAATGACCATCTCAGGCCACCCGGGTCTGGGTGCAAGCACCTGAAATCGCCCCGGCCAGTGCGTCTCGCTTGTGCCGCGCTCGATACTCTTCGGGGTGATGCTGCTGAATCCCTGCTGATTCAATTCCACCGCCGCCGCAATCGCCAGCGCGACATTGCGCAACTGATGTCGCCCCACCAAGGGCGTCTCGACTAGGATCTGCTCCCCGAGAGCCTGCAGCGGGTAGCGATACACAAAGCGAGGCTTGCCTTGCCCGGTACTCGGTACAATGTGCTCGCTGCTTCCCGGCGAAATCGGTGGCACGTAGGGAACGGCATTCACCGCACGCGCCTCCAGTTCGAGGATACTGTTCCCGATCACGTCGTTTGCTTCGGGCTGCTGCGGCAGAGTGACGACCACGCCGCCGTGGCGGATAATTCCCACTTTCTCTCGCGCGATCTCGCCAACGGTATTGCCCAGGAATTTCTGATGATCGAGAGAGATGTCGGTGATGACACTCACCCGCGGTTCCACCACGTTAGTCGCATCGAGCCGTCCGCCCATGCCAACTTCCAGAACCGCCAAATCCACTCGCTCTCGTGCAAAGTATTCAAAAGCAATCGCAGTCATCATTTCGAAAAAACTCGGATGCCACGGCAGTTCCGCTTTTTCGACCAGCTTTTCTGCCGCTCTGTCAATCGCTGCATGCAGCTCGGCAAAATCATCGTCGCTGATCTCTTTGCCATTAATTCGGATGCGCTCGTTAATTCGCATCAGGTGTGGCGACGTGTACAAGCCGGTCTTCAACCCTGATGCCCGCAAGATTGACGCCAGCGTCGCCGCCGTCGAACCTTTGCCGTTCGTGCCTGCGATGAGGACGCTCGGGAAACGCCGCTCCGGATGATTCAGCGCTTCCAACAACACTCGCATATGCGCGAGATCGAATTTATTGGAGGGTGTCTGCGCCAGTTCATGACCCAGCGCAAACATGCGGGATACCGCGGTTTGGTAGGAAGTGGACAAGTTCTTAGCTCGTAGCCGCTAGCTCTTGGCTTCTTTCTGTATGTCAGAATATCAAACAGATTTGAGGATCCAGGATGATCGTTTCGGTTGGTCATTCGTCCGGAGGCAGTTATGCGGAATTTTGCCGAAGCTAGGAGCTAACTGCTTCCAACCATAAAATCCAGGGCCCGCGCAATGTAAGGTTTGAGTTCCTTGCGAGCCACCACCGCGTCCAGCATGCCATGCTCCAGAAGGAATTCGCTGCGCTGGAATCCGGCGGGAAGTTTCTGCCGGATCGTTTGCTCGATCACCCGCGGCCCGGCAAATCCGATCAGCGCTCCCGGTTCAGCAATATTCAGATCTCCCAGCATGGCAAACGATGCCGTTACTCCACCCGTAGTGGGATCGGTGAGAAGCGAAATATAAGGAACCTTCGCTTTATCCAGCCGAGCCAGCGCTGCCGAAATTTTAGCCAGTTGCATCAGGCTGACCACACCTTCCATCATCCTTGCCCCGCCTGAAGCGGAAACAATAATCAGAGGTGTTTTCGAACCCAGCGCGCGTTCGACGGCCCGAGTGATCATCTCGCCGACCACCGCGCCCATGCTGCCGCCGATGAATGCGTACTCCATCACGCTGGCCACTACCGGTCGTCCCAGCAATTTACCCTGGGCATTGATCACCGCGTCTTTTAATCCGGTATCGTGCTGCGCCTGCCGAAGCCTGGACGAGTAGGGTTTCAAATCTACAAATTTCAGCGGATCGGTCGACGAGAGGTTTCCGTCCAACGTCTCATACTGATTGTCATCCAGCAGCAATGCCAGCCTGGTCCGGGCATCGATGCGAAAATGCTTTTCGCACTTCGGGCAAACATTCAGGTTCTCTTCCAGATCCTTTTTCCAGATGATCTGCCGGCAACCCTCACACTTCACCCACAGGCCTTCGGTGCGGACGGTCTTCTTGCCCGAAGTATCGAGCTCCCCGGATTCTCGTTTGAACCAAGCCATAAGAAATTGTTGATTTCGTGATTCTTGATTGCTGATTGAAACCATGGGCTATTCGTTCTCAATCAACAATCAATAATCAGCAATCTTCAGTACTCAATTCCTCTCTGCGCCATCACGCCCTTTTCGTAAGCGTGCTTTACCTGGCGCATCTCGGTTACAGTGTCGGCGGCCTCGACAATTGTGGGGTGTGCGTTCCTTCCCGTCAAGATGACATGCACCATTTCCGGCTTCGACTTCAACGCCTCTACTACCTTTGCCGGGTCCAGCATGCCATAACTGATCGCGTAGTTGATCTCATCCAGTATCACCAGATCCCACTGACCGGATTGGATTGCCTTCTCCCCCTCGCTCCATGCATCCTCGACCATCTTCACATCTTCCGGATCAGGCTTCTCGGCGCCTACCTTCACGAAGCCGCGCCCCATCTGCTTCATCACGAATTTATCCCCAAAAACCTGCACGGCATCCAATTCCCCGTAGTGCCAGGAACCTTTCAGGAATTGCAGCATCAGCACACGCATTCCTTGACCCACCGCGCGCAGTGCTGTTCCCATGGCTGCCGTCGTCTTACCCTTGCCCGGACCCGTATTTACGATAATAAGACCTCGGCGCACGTCCGTCATGGCTGGAGGTTTGATTCTACTAGAACCACAGACTGGTTGCGGGGAGCGAAAGCCTACTCAATCGGAGGCGACATTTTTCAGGACGCAATTGATTTTCCACAGAACTCTCGCATCCAATGGCGCGTATCCCGATGTAAGCCGATCTCTGTCCCTTAGCAGATTGCGGAGGTCTTTGTCGTGATCAACACTTGTGCGGTGTTAGTGTTTTGCCTGATTACGGTACCTGCATTTTCCGCTCAGCACGTAGCCGTTCATCCCCGACCTGGCTTCGATTCGCCCGACCAGGAAGTCATTCGCCAGATCGTCGATATGGAGCGGCAGTCTAAAGAAGCCAGCCTGCGCCGCGACTCCGAATTTTCGCTGCGAACCCTCGCCGACGATTACGTTGCCATTACACCTCTCGGCCAGGTTACGACCAAACAGGAGACTATTTCCGCCCGTCGCAGCGGCCAGCTCCGCTACGAGGCAATGAATATTACGGATATGGTGGTGCGGGTATATGGCGACACCGCCGTGGTCACCGCCCGCGCCGACGTGAAGGGCCACCAACTCGGCGAAGATTTTAGCGGTCCTTATCGCTACACGCGAGTGTGGGTTCGCCGCAACGGTCAGTGGCAGATCGTGAGTTATCAGGCTACAGTCACGCAGTGAGTGCTCTGTATGTTTTGTTGCGACTTCCGCCGAGCATAGGAGCATGTCGCCACGGGCTGGGCGCAGCCGCAGCTCAGCTTAAATCTCGTGACGACTGATTCGCCGTCCCTGTCCCCTTAGGCAGCGGAGCATCATCTTCTCCGCTTAACAATGGCAATGCAATCCGCAGAGCGTCCACTTGTCGTCTCACTTTGGATAATTCCTGCTCTTTCGCTCTTAACAGCTCCATGACATCTTTCATTCATCTGCTCCCAGACTAACTCTCGGATTGACTTACTGTCGGATTGATCGAACCGGCGTTTCTCAAACTGTAGGATTCCATAGGCCTGAGAGCAAATCACGAAGGTGCACGCCGCGCTGCTTTAATGGCCGGAATGATAAGGATGTCCCTTCAAAATCGTAAAAGCCCGGTAGATCTGCTCCAACAAGACCACCCGCGCCAGTTCGTGCGGAAGAGTTATCTTCCCTAGGGAAATCGTGTGCTGCGCCATAGCGCGCGTCGCTTCGCCGAATCCATCTGCCGGACCCACCGCGAATACCAGAGGCAGAGGATTACGATCCTGATAGTCACCGAGAAAACCGGCGAACTCCTCAGACGAAAACTGCTTCCCGCGCGATTCCATCAGCACCAGCGTTGACTTAGTATTGTTTCGTTTGCCAGTTTTGGCCGGCAATCCGCCGCACAACGCTATCAGCGCTTGCTCATCGCGCAACGGTATGCCCTCGACCGGAACATAACGCGAAATCCGTTTCAGATATTCGTCTGTCAGCGTTTGGATCGCCGGTTCTTTTGTCTTCCCCACCCATGCAATCTTGATCTTCACGGCAGCTCAAATGGATTTCACTTGCTTCCCGATGCCAACACCACCGACACACCAAAGTTGATATTCTCGCCGTGGACGTAGCGTCCGATCTCCCGCAGAACCTCCTCATCGATCTGTTTCCGCATGTTCTCAGGGACTCGATCGAGCATCGGGCGAAAGGGCACAGCTACTGCCTGCGCCTGCTCCCATACCTCTTCCGGCGTTCCCGGCCAAGTCCAGGGGAGCGTTTTTGTTTCTTCTTCCACGCCAAGAAAACCTGCATTGCGGAGCACCGCCGATAGACTTCCCGGCTGTGAGAAGCGAAATGGATCAGGGCCTCCCGGCGGCAATATCGAACCACCCACATGACGGTGTACTACACCCATCGTGCTCCGCCAGTAAGGTTGGTCGAATGGTCCCCAAGCCAGAAAACACGCCCGCGCTTGGGAAATTAAAACCCGATGCAATTCGCGCAAAGCCCGAACCGCATCGGCAAAAAACATAATTCCGAACCGGCAAGTGGCGAGATCAAAAACGTTGTCATCAAAGGGCAGAGTCTGGGCGTCGCCCTGCTGGGTGGAGAAATTATCGAGGCCGCGCTCCTGCGCCCGCCCACGCGCAATCTCAAGAAGATCGGCGCTCAAGTCCAGAGCCGTGACTCGTCCTTCTGGTCCCACGCGCATGGCTAGACTGATGGCGGGCTCACCGGTACCGCTAGCCAGGTCCAGAACTCGCATGCCGCGCTTCGGCTGAGCATATTCCACCAGCGCTTCGGTCACTGCTTTGCCCATCACTGCCGACTTCGCTTTCCATTTGTCGGAGGCGATGAGCCGGTATTGGCTTCCCCAGCCAGACTCAGCTTTGGAAGGCTCCGGATTGGAAGAAGTGTTCATACCTCGCGGAACACGATGAAAACGATTTCATTCAAGAACGTACGCTTACGCCTTTTTTCGTCGCCGAGCGGCTGAGGCTGTGCGATGCGGCGTGCTCTTGGCCTTGGAAACCGCCTTCGACCGAGGCTTGGACTTGAGTTCCGAGGGCTCCAGCCGCTTCGCTGTTTTCCATAGCCGCTCGAGATCGTAGAACTTGCGAGCCTTTTCGGAAAAAATGTGGACGATGAAGTCCACATAGTCGACAAGTATCCATTCCGCTTGTTTGTATCCTTCTACGTGTGCCGGCTGGAGACCTGCGGCTTTCAAACGCAGCTCCACTTCATCCGCGATCGCCTGCACCTGCCGTGGGTTGGTCCCGCTGCAGAGCACGAAGTAGTCGGTAAAAGCCGACCCCTTCTCCATTTCCAGTATGGATAGTTCTTCCGCTTTCTTGTCTAGGCAGGCCTGGATGGCCGCCGCTACCTGGTTCTTCAACTCATTTTTTTTCATGCAGAGTAGTTCGTGGTCTTGATCATTGTAAATGGGAAGCTGATAGAGCGGTTGCTTCAAGGCTGTGGAAAGTGCGCTTTGTAGAGTCCTATTTTCTTGATGTAGTCTGCAACTGCCGGCTCGATGAACCGCCCGAGCGGCTTTCCCGTGGCCCCCGCCTGGCGAATCGCAGTCGAGGAAAGAGGCTGATAGACCTGATCAAGAAGATGGACGGCCACGCCGTTCAGCATCAGGTCGCCATGGGCGGCTTGTTTTTGAAACGGCCGAGTCGCTTCTGCGCGCGGGCGAAGACTGGTTGGCAGAGCGTTGGCAACATCCGCTAACGAATATCCCGGCCGGCTGGCGACTACGAACTCGCATTCGCGGAACAGAGCCTCGCATTGATGCCATTTGGAGATATCCAGGAAAGCGTCGATGCCGATCAGCAGGAATAGTCGATCCACCTTCTTGAATTCTTTTTTCAGTCGCTTAACGGTATCGATGGTGTAGTTCGGCGTTGGCGCAGGATCGTTATCCTTCTTATTGCGCTTTTCCTTATCCCGCTTTTCGCCGGAATCAACCTCGGCTGGCGCTTCGAGCAGCGAAGGGAAGAAGTCTTTCTCTTGCGCGGTGGCGAGTACAGTCATGGCGTAGCGGTGCGCGAAAGCAGATAACGGCTGGCTCTGCTTGTGTGGTGGAACACCGGCAGGTACGAACAGGACGCGCCCGAGTTTGTAGCGCTCACTCGCCGCTCGCGCCAGTGCCAGGTGTCCACGATGGATGGGATCGAAAGTGCCGCCAAATAGTCCAATGTTCATGCGCGGCTAGTGTCATCGTTTCAAGGCTTGCTTGGCAAGCGCAACTTTCTCCTCAATGCGGGCTGGCCGTAAGTCCAAACTTCCAATGGCCGATCGTCCAAGGGTTGGAATGGCCAGATACCTATTTAGGAAACAGGTTCGCGAAAATTTAGGATGAACTCCTGTAATCTCGCGCATCTAAAAATCCAACACTAGCATTGCCACACTATGCGGGTATCCCTCCCCCTACTCAGCATTCAGCCTGCCCGTGCGCCAATTTTGCGCTACGGCGTCGCTGTTCTCAGCACCACCCTGGCGCTGATTCCAGCATTGCTTCTTCCCAATATTACGGAAAGCCGTCTGGCCGTGTTCGCCGTCGCCGTGATGGTAAGCGCGTGGTATGGCGGTTGGAAGCCGGGCCTGGTTGCCACCTCATTTGCGCTCACTGTGAGCGCTTACTTCTCCTTTTCTTCCGAAC
>CAVRWS010000048.1:0-14499 GCA_963724815.1 uncultured Acidobacteriaceae bacterium | reverse complement strand
ATTCACCTCCCTCAAAACGTGTAATCGCCTGTTAGCAACAGTTATCCAACATCGCGATGAAATGCGGCATATGACCGAATGCCCATGCCAGTCCTAGTGCGAGCCCGACTGTCGCATTCAGTGTGTTTAGGACTAGTAGTGCCCTAAACCGCACACGGGAAGACCCTTTCAGCAGTACCCGAGCAAATACTGCCTCGGCAAGCGCCGATTCGAGACCCATGAGCACCGCAACCATCGGCACAGTAATTGGAGCAGATTCGCTAGCAGGATACCCGGCTATGTTGACGAGTATTGCGCCGCCAGCCAGCGGGATGACTGGGAACCAAGTGCTGAGAAACGAGGCCAGAAGGCTAGAGGTAATGGCGTAAAAACCAGCTTTGCCCAACGAAACTGTCTTGAGCCGTCGCGCTAGAAAAAGTCTCATCAAGACGCCAACACTCAAGTAAATCCAGCAAAATTGATAGTGGAAAAATTTCCACATTACCGTCCAATCGATCTTTGACACGATCATCCTTCCTCGCTAAGAGACAGGCGCGCCCATTCCACTATAGACACCGCCCAACGTGTCATGAGGCATGTCACGGCCTCTATTTGCACCGTTTACCATATGTTGAGCAGCATTGATCGGTAACTGCGTAATATCGCGATAGCACTCGCGACTCTGTTTGATCGACAGCACGAATGATGTAGAATTCGTCTTCCGCCCGCGAAAGACCCTCCCGCGTTTCTCTCCCAAATCTAGACGACACAGGTGCTGAGGTGGATCAGATGACCGGACAAGAAATTCTAGACGCTATATTGCCGCTTAACGACCCGCAGAACGCGACTCGCCGCCTTCAATGGTTGATCGACTTGGGCTATCAGATGACCATATCCACTCGGGCTGGCTACCCGACCGTGGGAAATAAAATCGAACACCTTGTTGCGTTCAACGAGTTGCAACATCAGCTTTACAGCCAAATGAGGCATTGCCAGACGAACGATGAGTGGTACAAGGTTGAAGAGTTCTTAGAAAACCTTCGGAAGTACGCCGTGGCAACAGGCGTCGCGGGCGACTTCGGCTGGGCTGTAACGACCTCGATCGATCATTGATTAAGCAGTAAGCGACTTCAAGCCGTCAATTGGCGCAAAATCCCCATTACACTCACGGACTTCTTGGAGATAACCGTGTCCCATAAATATGGTAATATGGGTCAGTGAAGACAACCCTCGAGATTCCGGATTTTCTCTTCCGCCGGGCGAAATCGGTGGCTGCCGAGCGCGGTATTCCTCTGCGCCAGTTCGTGACAGAGGCTGTCCAGGAGAAACTGAGAATCACACCTCAAGAAAAGCCTTGGACGAAACATCTAGGCAAACTCAAGCACCTCCGCAAAGAGCGTAAGCAGATCGAGGAGCGGGTGGCAGAGGCTTTCGAGCAAGTCGATAGCGAACTCTGGCGCTGATCCCGGCACCGGGCGCCGGTTCAATTTGAATTTTTCGACTTGGAGTCATCCTGAGTGCAGCGGTATTTTCAGGCGGAACGAAGAGCTTGCCCTGAGCGAAGTCGAAGGGATCTCCCACAGATACGGCCAGCGCGAGATCCCTCACGCGGCTGAAGTGCGCCGCGTTTCGGGATGACGCCCTGACAAAATAATGATTGTCGATACTAACGCCTTATCCGCCGCAGCCGATGACGACCCTGCCGTCATTGCCATCCTCACCCGCGCCCGCCAGATGGCGATTCCCGTAATCGTCCTCGGCGAGTATCGCTACGGAATCGCCCAATCGCGCCACTCGGCCGCCTACGAAACCTGGCTGGCCGGACTTCTTCGCGACTGCGACGTTCTTGACATTAACGAGCCAACCACCCAGCATTACGCCCAGATCACTCTCGATCTAAAACACAAAGGTAAGCCAATTCCCACCCACGACCTCTGGATCGCAGCCCTCTGCCGCCAACACTCGCTCCCGCTATTGAGCCGTGATCGCCACTTCGATGAGGTGACGGGCTTGAAACGGATTGCCTGGTGAATTCGGCAGGCCGCCTCCGCGAAGCCCAGGCTCATAGCCTTATGTCTAAAAACCCCAAGACTTTGTCATTCCGAACCGGCGCGTAGCGGCGGTGAGGAACCTGCTTGATCCTTCGCAAATTTACACCGACTGCGAAGCTGGCCCGTAGTAGAGCTCCTCGATCGCCTTCTTCACCTTGTCTGAAACGGCCTCCAGGTCGCGCATGGTGAGCCCTGTGGTTGGAATCGGCTCGCCCACGCGCATCTCCAGCGGACGGCACTTGATGTGGTAAGTATCCATCGGCAACAGTTCGTACGTGCCGATCAGCGCCACGGGAACGATATCCACCTGCGCCTTGATCGCCAGAAAAAAAGCTCCCGGCAGAAACGGTTTGATCTCGCCATCCGGAGTGCGCCCCCCCTCGGGATAAATCACCAGCGGCATCCCGGCCTTCAGACTTTTCACCGCCGAGCGGATTGCCGCAATCGAATTGGTGGGCTTCTGCTGATCAATGCAGACCTGTCCCGACCTCTTCAGTTGCCAGCCCACCACCGGATACACCAGCAATTCTTTTTTGAAGACGATACGGAACTGAAACGGCAGGTAAACGTAGAGGACTGGAATGTCCATGGCCGACGCATGATTCACCGCAAACACATGAGGCTTCGACGTGTCGATCTTATCCAGGCCAGTGACCTTCACCGGCGACAAGATCGTTTTCATGATCAGCCACGACCAGGTTCGCGAAAACCAATGCAGCCGGCGTCCACTGCGGTCGAACAAGCCGCCGGGGAGCGCCAGTATTCCGAGAACCAGCGTGTAAAACCAGATCAGCGGATCAAGAATGAAATAGGATCGCAGGCGGCTCAACCATCCGTAGTTCTTGCCCGGAAGCGCATGCGGACTTCTGCGCGGCACTATCGCAGTTGCGCCCTCAGAACCTTGCTGCACTTCCACTGATGAATTTAGTTCCTGCACGTTTCTATTTTAGGGGAAACTTCCGGTCCGCGCTGTATCAGGCCTGCGCTCCAATCTCGCTCATTACTTCGCCGACCAGATAAATTGATCCGGTGATCACAACAATCGTTGCAGCATCGCTGATGTTTCGGGCTCGCTCCACAGCTCGCTGCACATCTTCCACCTGCTCGATCTCTGCCCCGCTGCGGGCAGCGGCTTCCTGAATTTCTCCGGGCCATGCCGCCCGCGGATTCCCCGGCCTGGTCACAATGACGCGATCGGCAAGCGGAAATAGAATCTCCGCTATTTCCGAGATTGCCTTATCTCGCATGGCGCCGAAAACAAAAATCAGCCGACGGTCTTCATAGCGCTCCGAAAGTGCCGAACGCAGCGCCCACGCACCCGCCGGATTGTGCGCCACATCAATGACCATCTCAGGCCACCCGGGTCTGGGTGCAAGCACCTGAAATCGCCCCGGCCAGTGCGTCTCGCTTGTGCCACGCTCGATACTCTTCGGGGTGATGCTGCTGAATCCCTGCTGATTCAATTCCACCGCCGCCGCAATCGCCAGCGCGACATTGCGCAACTGATGTCGCCCCACCAAGGGCGTCTCGACTAGGATCTGCTCCCCGAGAGCCTGCAGCGGGTAGCGATACACAAAGCGAGGCTTGCCTTGCCCGGTACTCGGTACAATGTGCTCGCTGCTTCCCGGCGAAATCGGTGGCACGTAGGGAACGGCATTCACCGCACGCGCCTCCAGTTCGAGGATCCTGTTCCCGATGACGTCGTTTGCTTCGGGCTGCTGCGGCAGAGTGACGACCACGCCGCCGTGGCGGATAATTCCCACTTTCTCTCGCGCGATCTCGCCAACGGTATTGCCCAGGAATTTCTGATGATCGAGAGAGACGTCGGTGATGACACTCACCCGCGGTTCCACCACGTTAGTCGCATCGAGCCGTCCGCCCATGCCAACTTCCAGAACCGCCAAATCCACTCGCTCTCGTGCAAAGTATTCAAAAGCAATCGCAGTCATCATTTCGAAAAAACTCGGATGCCACGGCAGTTCCGCTTTTTCGACCAGCTTTTCTGCCGCTCTGTCAATCGCTGCATGCAGCTCGGCAAAATCATCGTCGCTGATCTCTTTGCCATTAATTCGGATGCGCTCGTTAATTCGCATCAGGTGTGGCGACGTGTACAAGCCGGTCTTCAACCCTGATGCCCGCAAGATTGACGCCAGCGTCGCCGCCGTCGAACCTTTGCCGTTCGTGCCTGCGATGAGGACGCTCGGGAAACGCCGCTCCGGATGATTCAGCGCTTCCAACAACACTCGCATATGCGCGAGATCGAATTTATTGGAGGGTGTCTGCGCCAGTTCATGACCCAGCGCAAACATGCGGGATACCGCGGTTTGGTAGGAAGTGGACAAGCTCTTAGCTCGTAGCCGCTAGCTCTTGGCTTCTTTCTGTATGTCAGAATATCAAACGGATTTGAGGATCCAGGATGATCGTTTCGGTTGGTCATTCGTCCGGAGGCAGTTATGACGGAATTTTGCCGAAGCTAGGAGCTAACTGCTTCCGACCATAAAATCCAGAGCCCGCGCAATGTAAGGTTTGAGTTCCTTGCGAGCCACCACCGCGTCCAGCATGCCATGCTCCAGAAGAAATTCGCTGCGCTGGAATCCGGCGGGAAGTTTCTGCCGGATCGTTTGCTCGATCACCCGCGGCCCGGCAAATCCGATCAGCGCTCCCGGGTTCAGCAATATTCAGATCTCCGAGCATGGCAAACGATGCCGTTACTCCACCTGTAGTGGGATCGGTGAGAAGCGAAATATAAGGAACCTTCGCTTTATCCAGCCGAGCCAGCGCTGCCGAAATTTTAGCCAGTTGCATCAGGCTGACCACACCTTCCATCATCCTTGCCCCGCCTGAAGCGGAAACAATAATCAGAGGTGTTTTCGAACCCAGCGCGCGTTCGACGGCCCGAGTGATCATCTCGCCGACCACCGCGCCCATGCTGCCGCCGATGAATGCGTACTCCATCACGCTGGCCACTACCGGTCGTCCCAGCAATTTACCCTGGGCATTGATCACCGCGTCTTTTAATCCGGTATCGTGCTGCGCCTGCCGAAGCCTAGACGAGTAGGGTTTCAAATCTACAAATTTCAGCGGATCGGTCGACGAGAGGTTTCCGTCCAACGTCTCATACTGATTGTCATCCAGCAGCAATGCCAGCCTGGTCCGCGCATCGATGCGAAAATGCTTTTCGCACTTCGGACAAACATTCAGATTCTCTTCCAGATCCTTTTTCCAGATGATCTGCCGGCAACTCTCACACTTCACCCACAGGCCTTCAGTGCGGACGGTCTTCTTGCCCGAAGTATCGAGCTCCCCGGATTCTCGTTTGAACCAAGCCATAAGAAATTGTTGATTTCGTGATTCTTGATTGCTGATTGAAACCATGGGCTATTCGTTCTCAATCAACAATCAATAATCAGCAATCTTCAGTACTCAATTCCTCTCTGCGCCATCACGCCCTTTTCGTAAGCGTGCTTTACCTGGCGCATCTCGGTTACAGTGTCGGCGGCCTCGACAATTGTGGGGTGTGCGTTCCTTCCCGTCAAGATGACATGCACCATTTCCGGCTTCGACTTCAACGCCTCTACTACCTTTGCCGGGTCCAGCATGCCATAACTGATCGCGTAGTTGATCTCATCCAGTATCACCAGATCCCACTGACCGGATTGGATTGCCTTCTCCCCCTCGCTCCATGCATCCTCGACCATCTTCACATCTTCCGGATCAGGCTTCTCGGCGCCTACCTTCACGAAGCCGCGCCCCATCTGCTTCATCACGAATTTATCCCCAAAAACCTGCACGGCATCCAATTCCCCGTAGTGCCAGGAACCTTTCAGGAATTGCAGCATCAGCACACGCATTCCTTGACCCACCGCGCGCAGTGCTGTTCCCATGGCTGCCGTCGTCTTACCCTTGCCCGGACCCGTATTTACGATAATAAGACCTCGGCGCACGTCCGTCATGGCTGGAGGTTTGATTCTACTAGAACCACAGACTGGTTGCGGGGAGCGAAAGCCTACTCAATCGGAGGCGACATTTTTCAGGACGCAATTGATTTTCCACAGAACTCTCGCATCCAATGGCGCGTATCCCGATGTAAGCCGATCTCTGTCCCTTAGCAGATTGCGGAGGTCTTTGTCGTGATCAACACTTGTGCGGTGTTAGTGTTTTGCCTGATTACGGTACCTGCATTTTCCGCTCAGCACGTAGCCGTTCATCCCCGACCTGGCTTCGATTCGCCCGACCAGGAAGTCATTCGCCAGATCGTCGATATGGAGCGGCAGTCTAAAGAAGCCAGCCTGCGCCGCGACTCCGAATTTTCGCTGCGAACCCTCGCCGACGATTACGTTGCCATTACACCTCTCGGCCAGGTTACGACCAAACAGGAGACTATTTCCGCCCGTCGCAGCGGCCAGCTCCGCTACGAGGCAATGAATATTACGGATATGGTGGTGCGGGTATATGGCGACACCGCCGTGGTCACCGCCCGCGCCGACGTGAAGGGCCACCAACTCGGCGAAGATTTTAGCGGTCCTTATCGCTACACGCGAGTGTGGGTTCGCCGCAACGGTCAGTGGCAGATCGTGAGTTATCAGGCTACAGTCACGCAGTGAGTGCTCTGTATGTTTTGTTGCGACTTCCGCCGAGCATAGGAGCATGTCGCCACGGGCTGGGCGCAGCCGCAGGTCAGCTTAAATCTCGTGACGACTGATTCGCCGTCCCTGTCCCCTTAGGCAGCGGAGCATCATCTTCTCCGCTTAACAATGGCAATGCAATCCGCAGAGCGTCCACTTGTCGTCTCACTTTGGATAATTCCTGCTCTTTCGCTCTTAACAGCTCCATGACATCTTTCATTCATCTGCTCCCAGACTAACTCTCGGATTGACTTACTGTCGGATTGATCGAACCGGCGTTTCTCAAACTGTAGGATTCCATAGGCCTGAGAGCAAATCACGAAGGTGCACGCCGCGCTGCTTTAATGGCCGGAATGATAAGGATGTCCCTTCAAAATCGTAAAAGCCCGGTAGATCTGCTCCAACAAGACCACCCGCGCCAGTTCGTGCGGAAGAGTTATCTTCCCTAGGGAAATCGTGTGCTGCGCCATAGCGCGCGTCGCTTCGCCGAATCCATCTGCCGGACCCACCGCGAATACCAGAGGCAGAGGATTACGATCCTGATAGTCACCGAGAAAACCTGCGAACTCCTCAGACGAAAACTGCTTCCCGCGCGATTCCATCAGCACCAGCGTTGACTTAGTATTGTTTCGTTTGCCAGTTTTGGCCGGCAATCCGCCGCACAACGCTATCAGCGCTTGCTCATCGCGCAACGGTATGCCCTCGACCGGAACATAACGCGAAATCCGTTTCAGATATTCGTCTGTCAGCGTTTGGATCGCCGGTTCTTTTGTCTTCCCCACCCATGCAATCTTGATCTTCACGGCAGCTCAAATGGATTTCACTTGCTTCCCGATGCCAACACCACCGACACACCAAAGTTGATATTCTCGCCGTGGACGTAGCGTCCGATCTCCCGCAGAACCTCCTCATCGATCTGTTTCCGCATGTTCTCAGGGACTCGATCGAGCATCGGGCGAAAGGGCACAGCTACTGCCTGCGCCTGCTCCCATACCTCTTGCGGCGTTCCCGGCCAAGTCCAGGGGAGCGTTTTTGTTTCTTCTTCCACGCCAAGAAAACCTGCATTGCGGAGCACCGCCGATAGACTTCCCGGCTGTGAGAAGCGAAATGGATCAGGGCCTCCCGGCGGCAATATCGAACCACCCACATGACGGTGTACTACACCCATCGTGCTCCGCCAGTAAGGTTGGTCGAATGGTCCCCAAGCCAGAAAACACGCCCGCGCTTGGGAAATTAAAACCCGATGCAATTCGCGCAAAGCCCGAACCGCATCGGCAAAAAACATAATTCCGAACCGGCAAGTGGCGAGATCAAAAACGTTGTCATCAAAGGGCAGAGTCTGGGCGTCGCCCTGCTGGGTGGAGAAATTATCGAGGCCGCGCTCCTGCGCCCGCCCACGCGCAATCTCAAGAAGATCGGCGCTCAAGTCCAGAGCCGTGACTCGTCCTTCTGGTCCCACGCGCATGGCTAGACTGATGGCGGGCTCACCGGTACCGCTAGCCAGGTCCAGAACTCGCATGCCGCGCTTCGGCTGAGCATATTCCACCAGCGCTTCGGTCACTGCTTTGCCCATCACTGCCGACTTCGCTTTCCATTTGTCGGAGGCGATGAGCCGGTATTGGCTTCCCCAGCCAGACTCAGCTTTGGAAGGCTCCGGATTGGAAGAAGTGTTCATACCTCGCGGAACACGATGAAAACGATTTCATTCAAGAACGTACGCTTACGCCTTTTTTCGTCGCCGAGCGGCTGAGGCTGTGCGATGCGGCGTGCTCTTGGCCTTGGAAACCGCCTTCGACCGAGGCTTGGACTTGAGTTCCGAGGGCTCCAGCCGCTTCGCTGTTTTCCATAGCCGCTCGAGATCGTAGAACTTGCGAGCCTTTTCGGAAAAAATGTGGACGATGAAGTCCACATAGTCGACAAGTATCCATTCCGCTTGTTTGTATCCTTCTACGTGTGCCGGCTGGAGACCTGCGGCTTTCAAACGCAGCTCCACTTCATCCGCGATCGCCTGCACCTGCCGTGGGTTGGTCCCGCTGCAGAGCACGAAGTAGTCGGTAAAAGCCGACCCCTTCTCCATTTCCAGTATGGATAGTTCTTCCGCTTTCTTGTCTAGGCAGGCCTGGATGGCCGCCGCTACCTGGTTCTTCAACTCATTTTTTTTCATGCAGAGTAGTTCGTGGTCTTGATCATTGTAAATGGGAAGCTGATAGAGCGGTTGCTTCAAGGCTGTGGAAAGTGCGCTTTGTAGAGTCCTATTTTCTTGATGTAGTCTGCAACTGCCGGCTCGATGAACCGCCCGAGCGGCTTTCCCGTGGCCCCCGCCTGGCGAATCGCAGTCGAGGAAAGAGGCTGATAGACCTGATCAAGAAGATGGACGGCCACGCCGTTCAGCATCAGGTCGCCATGGGCGGCTTGTTTTTGAAACGGCCGAGTCGCTTCTGCGCGCGGGCGAAGACTGGTTGGCAGAGCGTTGGCAACATCCGCTAACGAATATCCCGGCCGGCTGGCGACTACGAACTCGCATTCGCGGAACAGAGCCTCGCATTGATGCCATTTGGAGATATCCAGGAAAGCGTCGATGCCGATCAGCAGGAATAGTCGATCCACCTTCTTGAATTCTTTTTTCAGTCGCTTAACGGTATCGATGGTGTAGTTCGGCGTTGGCGCAGGATCGTTATCCTTCTTATTGCGCTTTTCCTTATCCCGCTTTTCGCCGGAATCAACCTCGGCTGGCGCTTCGAGCAGCGAAGGGAAGAAGTCTTTCTCTTGCGCGGTGGCGAGTACAGTCATGGCGTAGCGGTGCGCGAAAGCAGATAACGGCTGGCTCTGCTTGTGTGGTGGAACACCGGCAGGTACGAACAGGACGCGCCCGAGTTTGTAGCGCTCACTCGCCGCTCGCGCCAGTGCCAGGTGTCCACGATGGATGGGATCGAAAGTGCCGCCAAATAGTCCAATGTTCATGCGCGGCTAGTGTCATCGTTTCAAGGCTTGCTTGGCAAGCGCAACTTTCTCCTCAATGCGGGCTGGCCGTAAGTCCAAACTTCCAATGGCCGATCGTCCAAGGGTTGGAATGGCCAGATACCTATTTAGGAAACAGGTTCGCGAAAATTTAGGATGAACTCCTGTAATCTCGCGCATCTAAAAATCCAACACTAGCATTGCCACACTATGCGGGTATCCCTCCCCCTACTCAGCATTCAGCCTGCCCGTGCGCCAATTTTGCGCTACGGCGTCGCTGTTCTCAGCACCACCCTGGCGCTGATTCCAGCATTGCTTCTTCCCAATATTACGGAAAGCCGTCTGGCCGTGTTCGCCGTCGCCGTGATGGTAAGCGCGTGGTATGGCGGTTGGAAGCCGGGCCTGGTTGCCACCTCATTTGCGCTCACTGTGAGCGCTTACTTCTCCTTTTCTTCCGAACAGACGCCGGCGCAATTCCGTTCGACCATGATTCGGCTGTCTCTGTTCGTTGTGCTGGCGGCCCTTATCTGCTGGCTGAATGCGGCGTTGCGAGCGGCGCAAGAAAGCTTACGACGTTCCGAGATGAATTTCCGTTCTCTGGTAACCAACGCTCCCTATGGCATCTGCCGTTGCGATTCAGCAGGCCAACTCCTGGATGCAAATCCCGCGCTGCTCACAATGTTGGGGTATTCCTCAACTTCGGAACTCGTCGGCAAACATCTTGGCGGTCTTTACTCCGATACGCATCGCTGGTTCGAGTTGGCGGACTATCTGCGTTCCGCGGCGCCCTTCAATGGTCTGATCGCGGAATGGAAGCGAAAGGATGGCATCACGATCCTGGTTCGGGTCTCCGGGCGCGCCGTTTGCAATGACGAAAGGAAAACTGCGTTCGAGTTATTCGCCGAAGATGTCACCGAACGGCGCGCCCTCGAGCAGCAACTGCAGCAGTCGCAGAAAATGGAGGCTATCGGCAGGCTTGCCGGGGGCATCGCCCACGACTTCAACAATCTTCTGATGGTGATTTCCGGCTACTCGGAATTTTTGCTGGATCGCCTCGGTCCGGACCCAGCGCTGCGCGGTCCCGCGCAGGAGATCGCGGGCGCCTCGCAACGCGCTTCTTCGCTCACGCGGCAACTCCTCGCGTTCAGCCGCAAGCAGATGCTGGCGCCGAAGATTCTTGATCTGAACGGCGTCGTCACCGAAAACCTCAAGATGCTCACGCGTGTTATTGGCGAGGATATCGACCTCGTTATGGTCCCAGCGCCTTCACTCGGCGCCGTGCGAGCCGACGCCGGCCAGATCGACCAGGTCATCATGAATCTTGCCGTGAATGCGCGCGATGCTATGCCTTCCGGCGGCAAGCTCACCATCGAAACCTCAAACGTTTCTCTCGACGAAGAGTACGCCCGCTTCCATGCCCCGCTGCGGCCTGGAGATTACGTGATGCTGGCCATCAGTGACACCGGTCTCGGAATGGATTCGGAAACTCAGTCTCACATCTTCGAGCCTTTTTTCACGACCAAAGGCCCAAAGGGAACAGGGTTGGGGCTCTCCACGGTTTACGGGATTGTGAAACAGAGTGGCGGCTATATCTGGGTGAACAGCGAACCTGGCAAAGGCACCAGCTTCAAGATCTATCTGCCGCGCATCGCGGAAAGAGCGGAGCCTGCACAAGTCGTCGCCTCGAACGAGTCAGCTTTCACCGAGCCCGGCACCGAAACCATCCTTCTGGCCGAGGACGAAGCCAACCTGCGCTATCTAGCTCGCCAGTTCCTGGAGAAGCAAGGCTACAAGGTAATTGAAGCGGCGGATGGAGCGGTCGCGATGCAGATTGCCGTCGCGCACGAGGGCGTCATTCATCTGCTCTTGACCGATGTCATCATGCCCGGCATGAACGGTCGCGAACTGGCGCAGCGGATTTCCGAAATTCGTCCTCAGACGAAAGTGCTTTACATGTCTGGCTACACCGAAAACGTGATCGGCCACAATGGCACGCTGGACGCCGGTGTGCGCCTGCTGCAAAAGCCTTTCACCCTCCGCGATCTGAAAAGCAAAGTTCGCGAAGTGCTGGATTCCACACCTTTCCCGCAGGATGCAGAGAAGCCGGTTCGAAGCGCCTACGCTGCTGCGGCGCGCGGGCCGGAACTGCCGCTTTCGCGCGCGCCTCGCTTCCAACTGCACTTGCCCCTGAAATATCGGCGGCTGGATGAAGATAAATGGCACGACGGCGAAACCAGAGATATCAGCCGCTCTGGCTTGCTTTTTCGCGCAGAAGACGCGTTGCAGCCTAATATCCAACTTGAAATCAATCTGGTATTGCCCTCTGAAATCGCTGGGCTTTCGCCTACCGAGGTGATCTGTCGCGGAGAAATCGTGCGCACCATCGAACACCTGGGAGAGGAGATGTCGCCCGCCCTTGCGGCAAAGATTCTGCAATACCACTTCCAACACGGATCGCAACTGCCGCGGGCGTAAAGGCAACTACGCGCTGCGATTGTCGCTGGCTTCAACTTCGGCCTGTTGCGACGCATGCCGGCGCAGTGCATCGACTTCTTTGGCGATGGCGTATTTCAATTCCTCAATCCCTTTGCCTGTGACCGCTGAAATTTCATAAAGCTTCAGCTTGTGTTTCTTGCAATAACGCTTGAGCGCTGCAAGTTTTTCTTTGTTCACAACATCGATCTTGGATGCAACCATGATCATGGGCTTATCTTCCAGATGTGCGCCGAACCTGGCCAGTTCTCCGAGTATCACTTCCACATCTTTAACCACGTCTGGACGCCCGCTCGCGTCCGACACATCGACGAGGTGAACCAGCAATCGCGTGCGCTCGATGTGTCGCAGGAACTGAATGCCCAGCCCAGAGCCTTCGTGAGCGCCCTCGATCAAGCCCGGAATGTCGGCGACGACAAAACTGATTTCGTTATTCAAATCGCCTACCGCAACTACGCCGAGCTGGGGCTCCAACGTAGTGAAAGGATAATCCGCAATCTTTGGCCGGGCGGCTGAGATGCGCGAGATCAGCGTCGATTTGCCGACGTTCGGATAGCCAACCAACCCAACATCCGCGAGCAGCTTCAGTTCCAGCCGGTAATTATGTTCTTCTCCAGGCCGACCCGGCTCGTGCTCTCGCGGCGCCTGATGCACCGATGTCGCAAAACGCGCATTGCCGCGACCACCCCGACCACCGCGCGCAATCACCATGCGCTGATCGGGACCAGAAAAATCGAATACTTTCTCTCCGGTCTCTTCGTCGTACACAATGGTTCCGACCGGAACTTTGAGAAGAATGTCTTCGCCTTCACGGCCGCTCTTGTTCGAACCTTCGCCGTGGCGTCCGCGCTCAGCTTTATATTCGGGATTAAAGCGGAAGTGGACAAGCGTGTTGTGGCGTTCGCTGGATTCCATGATCACATCACCGCCCTTGCCGCCATCGCCGCCGGAAGGTCCGCCGCGCGGAACATATTTTTCGCGGCGGAAGGCCATGCAGCCATTACCGCCGTCTCCTGCCTTCACTCGAATTTTGGCTTCATCGATAAACATGATTAATTTCGATGCAAAACAAAAAGCCCCGTCCCGAAGGCGAGGCTCAAACCGCGTCGCACGGCCGCTAAAGCACAATGCCGATTCAAAAGATGGACGAACTACTCCAGTACTTCCATCGGCTCGACCATTACAAACTTGCCCATCGAACCCTTGTTCAGGAACTTGATTCGGCCGGTAATTTTGGCGAAGAGCGTATCGTCTTTGCCGCGCCCCACGTTGAGCCCGGGTTTCACGCGGGTGCCGCGCTGCCTGACAATGATAGTGCCACCAGGCACAATCTGTCCGCCGAATGCTTTGAATCCAAGCCGCTGCGCGTTTGAATCGCGGCCGTTTCGTGATGTTCCCTGTCCTTTTTTATGTGCCATGGATCAACTCTCAGTCCTTTTGAAAGTAGCGCCCGTTAAAAGTAGCGCCGGCGTCCCGCCGGCTTTCGCGCGAGCATCTTAAGCCGCGCCAACTATTTCTTCTTTTTTGCAGCAGTTTTCTTGCTCGCGTTTTTCTTTGGCGCAGACTTTTTCTTTGCGTGCCCCTTGGTCGCGTGTTCCTTAATGCTCTTCACGTCCGCATCAGACTCGTGCTCGTGGGCGGCCTTCTTTACTTTCGGCTGCTTCTTCGCCACTTCCGGAGCCTTAAAGCTCTGCCCGTCAAAGGCAATCTCAGTGATGCGCACCGCAGTATAAGACTGACGATGCCCGCGCAGCTTTTTATACTGCTTCTTCCGCTTGTAATGAAAAACCAGAATCTTCGCGCCCCGGCCTTCTTCTACCACCTCGCCGACAACCCGCGCTTCCGATTCAGGTTTGCCGATTTGTCCGTCGCCGGCCGATACTGCCAAAACGTCAGGAAAATTCACGTGGCCATCGGTTCCCGTAGCCAGCTTTTCCACTCGAATCACATCCCCGGGCGCCACCCGGTACTGCTTTCCACCGGCGCGGATAACCGCGTACATACGTCTGCCTCCATCAAGATGTCGTGAAAGTCCGTTCCTCAGGCGCGACTCACGCGCACACGCGTGCAACCTTGGCGCCCTGTGAACTTTCTATGCTTGCTGTGTTTCCGCCCCGGCGTTTCAGCAGCCACGGCAGGCGTCCCCAGAACGGGTCGGCATGTACAGGCAAACTCAGCTATTTTAGCGTGCGCTGTGGAAATCGGTCAATGCAAGCTTTGCAGATCGTCGACGATGTGCGAGAATTCCGCGACCTTCGAACCAAGAATGCACGGAAAATCCACGAGGAACCTAGCCATGAAGCGCGCCTGCACCGTGATACTTTCCCTATTCATCATTACACTATCCAGCGTCGCAGCGTCTCCCAAGCCCTCCGCAACAAAAACTCCAGCCG
>CAVRWS010000047.1:0-13588 GCA_963724815.1 uncultured Acidobacteriaceae bacterium | reverse complement strand
GAAAGTGGAAAGTTGACGTTGGTCAAAACGTGCAATCGCCTGGTCACATCAACTACGCCCGGGCGCGTTGGAATAATGTGGCCAAACGACGGTAATCTGGATAACCGTCACGAGGCATACTAGCCTACCTACTGTGAACAAACCATGTTGCACCCTTCTATTCCTCGCACTGGTCTGCGGATGCTCAGTCCTCAGTCGAGCTGACACGATGCTGAAGATCCAAACGGTTATGACGGATTCCGACATGAATCCGAACGTAGCGAATCCCAATGTCACTCGGAAGATTCAGTACCGACAGGGAATGATGCGCAGAAGAGATACCCTCGGCGCCGCGACAACGGCTTCTATCGTAGATATCGCGAACTGCGAAACGAGAGCTGGCTTCTTAATCGACCTGAACGTGCACGAATATCGAAACTACAAACTGGTAAAGTTCACCTCGGAAGCGCAGCGGGAGTATTTACAGAAGTCGGGTAGGACGCCGGTTCAGGTCGAAAGCAAGACAGTCGATACCGGCGAACGCAAAGTATTGTTTGGGCATCCGGCGAGACACCTTATCACCACCACACGGCGGCCGGATGCGAACGGTCGTAGTGGCGGGGAAGAAGTTCTTGATGGTTGGTATATCGACCATGAACTGCCAGATCGCAATTGCGCCCCCGATTTCGTGCGCAGCGAACCGTATTATGTGATCGGGACGACACTTGCGGATTATCCTGATGTTGCGCAGTTCCACCACACCGGCCCGTTGCCAACAGGGTTGGCGGTTATATTGAAGTTCACTAGCAGGCTGGCAGCGACCAAAGACGGCGCACCCGGTCGAACAATTACAATTGAAGAAACGGTCGAGGAACTGTCGGACTCGCCGCTGAGCCCATCGTTATTCCAGCTTCCCAATGGGCTTCGCGAAAACCCTCAACTGTTCCTGGGTCATAGGATTTCCGGCCCATAGTTGTCGCAAAATCGCGATTACACTCATTGGCGGACGCCCACCCGAGTCCAAAAGTGGGAACTTTCAGGCTGACATGGTGTCTGTAATTATGGGTCATGCAACGCTTTCGAACAGTTCTTGCGATGCGCCGGCTGCGAGTCTTGCTTATCTGGTTTCTAACAGCATTATTCTTTGCTTCTGTTTTGTTCAGGCTCGATGAGGCTATCTTCGAATGCCGAGTTCTAAGTTCACTTCGGAAGATGGAGCGGTTTGAGCCGGGCCAAACCGACAGGACTGAACTTGTCAACAGCCTGAACCTCCAACGCCTGCCGTCATGCCGCTATGGCTCGGAGTGCCTAGGGGAGCAAGTGAAGAGCTTGTCTGAATTTACCTTCTTTCACTCCACGAAACTGCAGGGAGTGCTTCAGCACCGGATCGGTTACGAAATATTCCATTGGCTAGGGTTTAGAGTGAACGATTTCTATGCGGAACTCGAGGTTCGACAAAAGAAGTTCCACAGCCTCGATTATCGCCTGCAGCTTGACAACAATACCTATGGATATCCTGGCGCGATGCTGATCACAGCGGCCACTGTGTACGGCTATCCCGACGGACGCTTCGCCTCTGAAGATGAAAGTCCAGAGTATTCGGTCGGACGGTATTTTAACTTCCCGGAACAAAACCTAAGCATTTTGTTCACCCCCAATGCTCCCGCGAATCTGGTCCACCATGCATTTGAACCGCTGCTGAATTGTGTCTGGGCCCTGCGGGGTTGTCGAACAACTAAGCAGGTCTTACCGGCGGCTTGGAGCGACGAAGAAAATATTCAGCATAAAACCGATGTGCGCTTGCACAGCGTGAATCCATGTCCAGACCGTATCCTGCCCCGCCGAGCACGCGACACCTCAGATATTCTGCTGGTTAAGGTCAAAGATGAAGGTCCCGAGTTGGATGGTGCCGGAAAGTATCGCTGGGTGAGCTACGATTTGCTGCGCATCCTTAAAGGGAAGGCGGATCGCCCTCTCAAGCACGTTCTATATCCTTCGGCCCCGGACGACCTAGGGAAATCAGGTCAGAAAATGCCTGATTCCGACGCAGGGTTACTCCGCCCGGGAAGCCGCGTTTTGATGTTCTCCAATGTTTATACCTGCGGGGAGGTCACCGCAACAAAGGGTGCCATGCAGGTAATTCAATCAGCGTTGGCAAAGTTGGGCCAAAATTCCGCGAACTAGTGGCCTAGTTGGCCTGTCGAGGAGGCATCTCCCGTAAATATGGTAATATGGGTCCGTGAAGACGACCCTCGAGATTCCGGATTTTCTCTTCCGCCGGGCGAAGTCGGTGGCTGCCGAGCGCGGCATTCCTCTGCGCCAGTTCGTGACAGAGGCTGTCCAGGAGAAACTGAGAATCACACCTCAAGAAAAGCCTTGGACGAAACATCTAGGCAAACTCAAGCACCTCCGCAAAGAGCGTAAGCAGATCGAGGAGCGGGTGGCAGAGGCTTTCGAGCAAGTCGATAGCGAACTCTGGCGCTGATCCCGGCACCGGGCGCCGGTTCAATTTGAATTTTTCGACTTGGAGTCATCCTGAGTGCAGCGGTATTTTCAGGCGGAACGAAGAGCTTGCCCTGAGCGAAGTCGAAGGGATCTCCCACAGATACGGCCAGCGCGAGATCCCTCACGCGGCTGAAGTGCGCCGCGTTTCGGGATGACGCCCTGACAAAATAATGATTGTCGATACTAACGCCTTATCCGCCGCAGCCGATGACGACCCTGCCGTCATTGCCATCCTCACCCGCGCCCGCCAGATGGCGATTCCCGTAATCGTCCTCGGCGAGTATCGCTACGGAATCGCCCAATCGCGCCACTCGGCCGCCTACGAAACCTGGCTGGCCGGACTTCTTCGCGACTGCGACGTTCTTGACATTAACGAGCCAACCACCCAGCACTACGCCGAGATCACTCTCGATCTAAAACACAAAGGTAAGCCAATTCCCACCCACGACCTCTGGATCGCAGCCCTCTGCCGCCAACACTCGCTCCCGCTATTGAGCCGTGATCGCCACTTCGATGAGGTGACGGGCTTGAAACGGATTGCCTGGTGAATTCGGCAGGCCGCCTCCGCGAAGCCCAGGCTCATAGCCTTATGTCTAAAAACCCCAAGA
Source organism: uncultured Acidobacteriaceae bacterium (assembly GCA_963724815.1). Classification (GTDB taxonomy): domain Bacteria; phylum Acidobacteriota; class Terriglobia; order Terriglobales; family Acidobacteriaceae; genus Sulfotelmatobacter. The sequence continues at coordinate 10,496 of CAVRWS010000047.1, read as the reverse complement.
CTTTGTCATTCCGAACCGGCGCGTAGCGGCGGTGAGGAACCTGCTTGATCCTTCGCAAATTTACACCGACTGCGAAGCTGGCCCGTAGTAGAGCTCCTCGATCGCCTTCTTCACCTTGTCTGAAACGGCCTCCAGGTCGCGCATGGTGAGCCCTGTGGTTGGAATCGGCTCGCCCACGCGCATCTCCAGCGGACGGCACTTGATGTGGTAAGTATCCATCGGCAGCAGTTCGTAGGTGCCGACCAGCGCCACGGGAACGATATCCACCTGCGCCTTGATCGCCAGAAAAAAAGCTCCCGGCAGAAACGGTTTGATCTCGCCATCCGGAGTGCGCCCCCCCTCGGGATAAATCACCAGCGGCATCCCGGCCTTCAGACTTTTCACCGCCGAGCGGATTGCCGCAATCGAATTGGTGGGCTTCTGCTGATCAATGCAGACCTGTCCCGACCTCTTCAGTTGCCAGCCCACCACCGGATACACCAGCAATTCTTTTTTGAAGACGATACGGAACTGAAACGGCAGGTAAACGTAGAGGACTGGAATGTCCATGGCCGACGCATGATTCACCGCAAACACATGAGGCTTCGACGTGTCGATCTTATCCAGGCCAGTGACCTTCACCGGCGACAAGATCGTTTTCATGATCAGCCACGACCAGGTTCGCGAAAACCAATGCAGCCGGCGTCCACTGCGGTCGAACAAGCCGCCGGGGAGCGCCAGTATTCCGAGAACCAGCGTGTAAAACCAGATCAGCGGATCAAGAATGAAATAGGATCGCAGGCGGCTCAACCATCCGTAGTTCTTGCCCGGAAGCGCATGCGGACTTCTGCGCGGCACTATCGCAGTTGCGCCCTCAGAACCTTGCTGCACTTCCACTGATGAATTTAGTTCCTGCACGTTTCTATTTTAGGGGAAACTTCCGGTCCGCGCTGTATCAGGCCTGCGCTCCAATCTCGCTCATTACTTCGCCGACCAGATAAATTGATCCGGTGATCACAACAATCGTTGCAGCATCGCTGATGTTTCGGGCTCGCTCCACAGCTCGCTGCACATCTTCCACCTGCTCGATCTCTGCCCCGCTGCGGGCAGCGGCTTCCTGAATTTCTCCGGGCCATGCCGCCCGCGGATTCCCCGGCCTGGTCACAATGACGCGATCGGCAAGCGGAAATAGAATCTCCGCTATTTCCGAGATTGCCTTATCTCGCATGGCGCCGAAAACAAAAATCAGCCGACGGTCTTCATAGCGCTCCGAAAGTGCCGAACGCAGCGCCCACGCACCCGCCGGATTGTGCGCCACATCAATGACCATCTCAGGCCACCCGGGTCTGGGTGCAAGCACCTGAAATCGCCCCGGCCAGTGCGTCTCGCTTGTGCCACGCTCGATACTCTTCGGGGTGATGCTGCTGAATCCCTGCTGATTCAATTCCACCGCCGCCGCAATCGCCAGCGCGACATTGCGCAACTGATGTCGCCCCACCAAGGGCGTCTCGACTAGGATCTGCTCCCCGAGAGCCTGCAGCGGGTAGCGATACACAAAGCGAGGCTTGCCTTGCCCGGTACTCGGTACAATGTGCTCGCTGCTTCCCGGCGAAATCGGTGGCACGTAGGGAACGGCATTCACCGCACGCGCCTCCAGTTCGAGGATCCTGTTCCCGATGACGTCGTTTGCTTCGGGCTGCTGCGGCAGAGTGACGACCACGCCGCCGTGGCGGATAATTCCCACTTTCTCTCGCGCGATCTCGCCAACGGTATTGCCCAGGAATTTCTGATGATCGAGAGAGATGTCGGTGATGACACTCACCCGCGGTTCCACCACGTTAGTCGCATCGAGCCGTCCGCCCATGCCAACTTCCAGAACCGCCAAATCCACTCGCTCTCGTGCAAAGTATTCAAAAGCAATCGCAGTCATCATTTCGAAAAAACTCGGATGCCACGGCAGTTCCGCTTTTTCGACCAGCTTTTCTGCCGCTCTGTCAATCGCTGCATGCAGCTCGGCAAAATCATCGTCGCTGATCTCTTTGCCATTAATTCGGATGCGCTCGTTAATTCGCATCAGGTGTGGCGACGTGTACAAGCCGGTCTTCAACCCTGATGCCCGCAAGATTGACGCCAGCGTCGCCGCCGTCGAACCTTTGCCGTTCGTGCCTGCGATGAGGACGCTCGGGAAACGCCGCTCCGGATGATTCAGCGCTTCCAACAACACTCGCATATGCGCGAGATCGAATTTATTGGAGGGTGTCTGCGCCAGTTCATGACCCAGCGCAAACATGCGGGATACCGCGGTTTGGTAGGAAGTGGACAAGCTCTTAGCTCGTAGCCGCTAGCTCTTGGCTTCTTTCTGTATGTCAGAATATCAAACAGATTTGAGGATCCAGGATGATCGTTTCGGTTGGTCATTCGTCCGGAGGCAGTTATGCGGAATTTTGCCGAAGCTATGAGCTAACTGCTTCCAACCATAAAATCCAGAGCCCGCGCAATGTAAGGTTTAAGCTCCTTGCGAGCCACTACTGCGTCCAACATGCCATGCTCCAGAAGGAATTCGCTGCGCTGGAATCCGGCGGGAAGTTTCTGCCGGATCGTTTGCTCAATCACCCGCGGCCCGGCAAATCCAATCAGCGCCCCGGGTTCAGCAATATTCAAATCTCCGAGCATGGCAAAAGATGCCGTTACTCCGCCCGTAGTCGGATCGGTAAGAAGCGAAATATAAGGAACCTTGGCTTTATCCAACCGAGCCAGCGCGGCCGAAATTTTAGCCAGTTGCATCAGGCTGACCACACCTTCCATCATTCTTGCCCCGCCTGAAGCGGAAACGATGATCAGGGGCGTTTTCGAACCCAACGCTAGTTCGACGGCTCGAGTAATCATCTCGCCGACCACCGCGCCCATGCTGCCGCCGATGAATGCGTACTCCATCACGCTGGCCACTACTGGTCGTCCCAGCAATTTCCCCTGGGCATTGATCACCGCGTCTTTTAATCCAGTATCGTGCTGCGCCTGCCGAAGCCGTGAGGAGTAGGGTTTCAAATCTACAAATTTCAGCGGATCGGTCGACGAGAGGTTTCCGTCCAACGTCTCATACTGATTGTCATCCAGCAGCAATGCCAGCCTGGTCCGGGCATCGATGCGAAAATGCTTTTCGCACTTCGGGCAAACATTCAGGTTCTCTTCCAGATCCTTTTTCCAGATGATCTGCCGGCAACCCTCACACTTCACCCACAGGCCTTCGGTGCGGACGGTCTTCTTGCCCGAAGTATCGAGCTCCCCGGATTCTCGTTTGAACCAAGCCATAAGAAATTGTTGATTTCGTGATTCTTGATTGCTGATTGAAACCATGGGCTATTCGTTCTCAATCAACAATCAATAATCAGCAATCTTCAGTACTCAATTCCTCTCTGCGCCATCACGCCCTTTTCGTAAGCGTGCTTTACCTGGCGCATCTCGGTTACAGTGTCGGCGGCCTCGACAATTGTGGGGTGTGCGTTCCTTCCCGTCAAGATGACATGCACCATTTCCGGCTTCGACTTCAACGCCTCTACTACTTTCGCCGGGTCCAACATGCCATAACTGATCGCGTAGTTGATCTCATCCAGTATCACGAGATCCCACTCGCCGGACCGAATTGCCTTCTCCCCCTCGCTCCAGGCATCCTCCACCATCTTAACGTCTTCCGGGTCAGGTTTTTCGGCGCCTACCTTCACGAAGCCGCGCCCCATCTGCTTCATCACGAACTTATCCCCAAAAACCTGCACGGCGTCCAATTCCCCGTAGTGCCAGGAACCCTTCAGGAATTGCAGCATCAGCACACGCATGCCCTGGCCCACCGCGCGCAAGGCTGTTCCCATGGCTGCTGTCGTCTTCCCCTTGCCCGGACCCGTATTTACGATAATAAGACCTCGGCGCACGTCCGTCATGGCTGGAGGTTTGATTCTACTAGAACCACAGACTGGTTGCGGGGAGCGAAAGCCTACTCAATCGGAGGCGACATTTTTCAGGACGCAATTGATTTTCCACAGAACTCTCGCATCCAATGGCGCGTATCCCGATGTAAGCCGATCTCTGTCCCTTAGCAGATTGCGGAGGTCTTTGTCGTGATCAACACTTGTGCAGTGTTAGTGTTTTGCCTGATTACGGTACCTGCATTTTCCGCTCAGCACGTAGCCGTTCATCCCCGACCTGGCTTCGATTCGCCCGACCAGGAAATCATTCGTCAGATTGTCGATATGGAGCGGCAGTCCAAAGAAGCCAGCCTTCGCCGCGACTCCGAATTTTCGCTGCGAACCCTCGCCGACGATTACGTTGCCATTACACCTCTCGGCCAGGTTACGACCAAACAGGAGACTATTTCCGCCCGTCGCAGCGGCCAGCTCCGCTACGAGGCAATGAATATTACGGATATGGTGGTGCGGGTATATGGCGACACCGCCGTGGTCACCGCCCGCGCCGACGTGAAGGGCCACCAACTCGGCGAAGATTTTAGCGGTCCTTATCGCTACACGCGAGTGTGGGTTCGCCGCAACGGTCAGTGGCAGATCGTGAGTTATCAGGCTACAGTCACGCAGTGAGTGCTCTGTATGTTTTGTTGCGACTTCCGCCGAGCATAGGAGCATGTCGCCACGGGCTGGGCGCAGCCGCAGGTCAGCTTAAATCTCGTGACGACTGATTCGCCGTCCCTGTCCCCTTAGGCAGCGGAGCATCATCTTCTCCGCTTAACAATGGCAATGCAATCCGCAGAGCGTCCACTTGTCGTCTCACTTTGGATAATTCCTGTTCTTTCGCTCTTAACAGCTCCATGACATCTTTCATTCATCTGCTCCCAGACTAACTCTCGGATTGACTTACTGTCGGATTGATCGAACCGGCGTTTCTCAAACTGTAGGATTCCGTAGGCCTGAGAGCAAATCACGAAGGTGCACGCCGTGCCGCTTTAATGTCCGGAATGATAAGGATGTCCCTTCAAAATCGTGAAAGCCCGGTAGATCTGCTCCAACAAAACTACGCGAGCCAGTTCGTGTGCCAGGGTTACCTTTCCCAGTGAAATCGTATGCTGCGCCTTGGCGCGCGCTGCCTCGCTGAATCCATCAGCCGGACCCACTGCGAACACCAGGGGCAGAGGATTACGATCCTGATAGGCGCCGAGAAAACCTGCGAACTCCTCAGACGAAAACTGCTTCCCGCGCGATTCCATCAGCACCAGCGTTGACTTAGTATTGTTTCGTTTGCCAGTTTTGGCCGGCAATCCGCCGCACAACGCTATCAGCGCTTGCTCATCGCGCAACGGTATGCCCTCGACCGGAACATAACGCGAAATCCGTTTCAGAAACTCATCTGTCAGCGTTTGGATCGCCGGTTCTTTTGTCTTCCCCACCCATGCAATCTTGATCTTCACGGCAGCTCAAATGGATTTCACTTGCTTCCCGATGCCAACACCACCGACACACCAAAGTTGATATTCTCGCCGTGGACGTAGCGTCCGATCTCCCGCAGAACCTCCTCATCGATCTGTTTCCGCATGTTCTCAGGGACTCGATCGAGCATCGGGCGAAAGGGCACAGCTACTGCCTGCGCCTGCTCCCATACCTCTTGCGGCGTTCCCGGCCAAGTCCAGGGGAGCGTTTTTGTTTCTTCTTCCACGCCAAGAAAACCTGCATTGCGGAGCACCGCCGATAGACTTCCCGGCTGTGAGAAGCGAAATGGATCAGGGCCTCCCGGCGGCAATATCGAACCACCCACATGACGGTGTACTACACCCATCGTGCTCCGCCAGTAAGGTTGGTCGAATGGTCCCCAAGCCAGAAAACACGCCCGCGCTTGGGAAATTAAAACCCGATGCAATTCGCGCAAAGCCCGAACCGCATCGGCAAAAAACATAATTCCGAACCGGCAAGTGGCGAGATCAAAAACGTTGTCATCAAAGGGCAGAGTCTGGGCGTCGCCCTGCTGGGTGGAGAAATTATCGAGGCCGCGCTCCTGCGCCCGCCCACGCGCAATCTCAAGAAGATCGGCGCTCAAGTCCAGAGCCGTGACTCGTCCTTCTGGTCCCACGCGCATGGCTAGACTGATGGCGGGCTCACCGGTACCGCTAGCCAGGTCCAGAACCCGCATGCCGCGCTTCGGCTGAGCATATTCCACCAGCGCTTCGGTCACTGCTTTGCCCATCACTGCCGACTTCGCTTTCCATTTGTCGGAGGCGATGAGCCGGTATTGGCTTCCCCAGCCAGACTCAGCTTTGGAAGGCTCCGGATTGGAAGAAGTGTTCATACCTCGCGGAACACGATGAAAACGATTTCATTCAAGAACGTACGCTTACGCCTTTTTTCGTCGCCGAGCGGCTGAGGCTGTGCGATGCGGCGTGCTCTTGGCCTTGGAAACCGCCTTCGACCGAGGCTTGGACTTGAGTTCCGAGGGCTCCAGCCGCTTCGCTGTTTTCCATAGCCGCTCGAGATCGTAGAACTTGCGAGCCTTTTCGGAAAAAATGTGGACGATGAAGTCCACATAGTCGACAAGTATCCATTCCGCTTGTTTGTATCCTTCTACGTGTGCCGGCTGGAGACCTGCGGCTTTCAAACGCAGCTCCACTTCATCCGCGATCGCCTGCACCTGCCGTGGGTTGGTCCCGCTGCAGAGCACGAAGTAGTCGGTAAAAGCCGACCCCTTCTCCATTTCCAGTATGGATAGTTCTTCCGCTTTCTTGTCTAGGCAGGCCTGGATGGCCGCCGCTACCTGGTTCTTCAACTCATTTTTTTTCATGCAGAGTAGTTCGTGGTCTTGATCATTGTAAATGGGAAGCTGATAGAGCGGTTGCTTCAAGGCTGTGGAAAGTGCGCTTTGTAGAGTCCTATTTTCTTGATGTAGTCTGCAACCGCCGGCTCGATGAACCGCCCGAGCGGCTTTCCCGTGGCCCCCGCCTGGCGAATCGCAGTCGAGGAAAGAGGCTGATAGACCTGATCAAGAAGATGGACGGCCACGCCGTTCAGCATCAGGTCGCCATGGGCGGCTTGTTTTTGAAACGGCCGAGTCGCTTCTGCGCGCGGGCGAAGACTGGTTGGCAGAGCGTTGGCAACATCCGCTAACGAATATCCCGGCCGGCTGGCGACTACGAACTCGCATTCGCGGAACAGAGCCTCGCATTGATGCCATTTGGAGATATCCAGGAAAGCGTCGATGCCGATCAGCAGGAATAGTCGATCCACCTTCTTGAATTCTTTTTTCAGTCGCTTAACGGTATCGATGGTGTAGTTCGGCGTTGGCGCAGGATCGTTATCCTTCTTATTGCGCTTTTCCTTATCCCGCTTTTCGCCGGAATCAACCTCGGCTGGCGCTTCGAGCAGCGAAGGGAAGAAGTCTTTCTCTTGCGCGGTGGCGAGTACAGTCATGGCGTAGCGGTGCGCGAAAGCAGATAACGGCTGGCTCTGCTTGTGTGGTGGAACACCGGCAGGTACGAACAGGACGCGCCCGAGTTTGTAGCGCTCACTCGCCGCTCGCGCCAGTGCCAGGTGTCCACGATGGATGGGATCGAAAGTGCCGCCAAATAGTCCAATGTTCATGCGCGGCTAGTGTCATCGTTTCAAGGCTTGCTTGGCAAGCGCAACTTTCTCCTCAATGCGGGCTGGCCGTAAGTCCAAACTTCCAATGGCCGATCGTCCAAGGGTTGGAATGGCCAGATACCTATTTAGGAAACAGGTTCGCGAAAATTTAGGATGAACTCCTGTAATCTCGCGCATCTAAAAATCCAACACTAGCATTGCCACACTATGCGGGTATCCCTCCCCCTACTCAGCATTCAGCCTGCCCGTGCGCCAATTTTGCGCTACGGCGTCGCTGTTCTCAGCACCACCCTGGCGCTGATTCCAGCATTGCTTCTTCCCAATATTACGGAAAGCCGTCTGGCCGTATTCGCCGTCGCCGTGATGGTAAGCGCATGGTATGGCGGGTGGAAGCCGGGCCTGGTGGCCACTTCATTTGCGCTGACTGTGAGCGCTTACTTCTCCTTTTCTTCCGAACAGACACCGGCGCAATTCCGTTCGACCATGATTCAGGCTGTCACTGTTCGTTGTGCTGGCGGCCCTTATCTGCTGGCTGAATGCCGCGTTGCGAGCGGCGCAAGAAAGCTTACGACGTTCCGAGATGAATTTCCGTTCTCTGGTAACCAACGCTCCCTATGGCATCTGCCGTTGCGATTCAGCAGGCCAACTCCTGGATGCAAATCCCGCGCTGCTCACAATGTTGGGGTATTCCTCAACTTCGGAACTCGTCGGCAAACATCTTGGCGGTCTTTACTCCGATACGCATCGCTGGTTCGAGTTGGCGGACTATCTGCGTTCCGCGGCGCCCTTCAATGGTCTGATCGCGGAATGGAAGCGAAAGGATGGCATCACGATCCTGGTTCGGGTCTCTGGACGCGCGGTTTGCAATGACGAAAGGAAAACGGCGTTCGAGTTATTCGCCGAAGATGTCACCGAACGGCGCGCTCTTGAACAGCAACTCCAGCAGTCACAGAAAATGGAAGCTATCGGCCGACTTGCCGGCGGCATCGCCCACGACTTCAACAACCTGTTGATGGTGATTTCCGGCTACTCTGAGTTTTTGCTCGATCGCCTCGGTCCGGACCCAGCGCTGCGCGGTCCCGCGCAGGAGATCGCGGGCGCCTCGCAACGCGCTTCTTCGCTCACGCGGCAACTCCTCGCGTTCAGCCGCAAGCAGATGCTGGCGCCGAAGATTCTTGATCTGAACGGCGTCGTCACCGAAAACCTTAAGATGCTCACGCGCGTCATTGGCGAAGACATCGACCTGGTCATGGTGCCGGCACCCTCCCTCGGCGCCGTGCGAGCCGACGCCGGCCAGATCGACCAGGTCATCATGAATCTTGCCGTGAACGCGCGCGACGCCATGCCATCGGGCGGCAAGCTCACCATTGAAACCTCAAACGTATCTCTCGACGAGGAGTACGCGCGCTTTCATGCCCCGCTGCGGCCGGGAGATTACGTGATGCTGGCCATTAGTGACACGGGACTCGGAATGGATTCCGAAACTCAATCCCACATCTTCGAACCTTTTTTCACCACCAAGGGCCCAAAGGGAACAGGGTTGGGACTCTCCACCGTTTACGGGATCGTGAAACAGAGTGGCGGCTATATCTGGGTGAACAGCGAACCCGGCAAGGGAACCAGCTTCAAGATTTATTTGCCGCGCATCGCGGAAAGAGCGGAGCCTGCTCAGGTCGTTGCCTCGAACGAGTCTGCTTTCATTGAACCGGGGACCGAAACCATCCTTCTAGCCGAGGACGAAGCGAACCTGCGCTATCTTGCCCGCCAGTTTCTGGAAAAACAGGGCTACAAAGTGATTGAAGCCGCAGATGGAGCGGTTGCGATGCAGATTGCCGTCGCTCACGAGGGCGTGATTCATTTGCTCCTGACCGATGTCATCATGCCCGGCATGAACGGTCGCGAACTGGCACAGCGGATTTCGGAAATTCGTCCTCAGACGAAAGTGCTTTACATGTCTGGCTACACCGAAAACGTGATCGGCCACAATGGCACGCTGGACGCCGGTGTGCGGCTATTGCAGAAGCCATTTACTCTGCGCGATCTGAAAAGCAAAGTTCGTGAAGTGCTGGATTCCACACCTTTCCCGCAGGATGCAGAGAAGCCGGTTCGAAGCGCTTACGCTGCTGCGGCGCGCGGGCCGGAACTGCCGCTTTCGCGCGCGCCTCGCTTCCAACTGCACTTGCCCCTGAAATATCGGCGGCTGGATGAAGATAAATGGCACGACGGCGAAACCAGAGATATCAGCCGCTCTGGCTTGCTTTTTCGCGCAGAAGACGCGTTGCAGCCTAATATCCAACTTGAAATCAATCTGGTATTGCCCTCTGAAATCGCTGGGCTTTCGCCTACCGAGGTGATCTGTCGCGGAGAAATCGTGCGCACCATCGAACACCTGGGAGAGGAGATGTCGCCCGCCCTTGCGGCAAAGATTCTGCAATACCACTTCCAACACGGATCGCAACTGCCGCGGGCGTAAAGGCAACTACGCGCTGCGATTGTCGCTGGCTTCAACTTCGGCCTGTTGCGACGCATGCCGGCGCAGTGCATCGACTTCTTTGGCGATGGCGTATTTCAATTCCTCAATCCCTTTGCCTGTGACCGCTGAAATTTCATAAAGCTTCAGCTTGTGTTTCTTGCAATAACGCTTGAGCGCTGCAAGTTTTTCTTTGTTCACAACATCGATCTTGGATGCAACCATGATCATGGGCTTATCTTCCAGATGTGCGCCGAACCTGGCCAGTTCTCCGAGTATCACTTCCACATCTTTAACCACGTCTGGACGCCCGCTCGCGTCCGACACATCGACGAGGTGAACCAGCAATCGCGTGCGCTCGATGTGTCGCAGGAACTGAATGCCCAGCCCAGAGCCTTCGTGAGCGCCCTCGATCAAGCCCGGAATGTCGGCGACGACAAAACTGATTTCGTTATTCAAATCGCCTACCGCAACTACGCCGA
>CAVRWS010000046.1:0-172193 GCA_963724815.1 uncultured Acidobacteriaceae bacterium | reverse complement strand
CCCGATTTCTGCCCGCGTGTGAGCCACGAGTTTGCGGCGATCGACCAACAGATTCGGGCCGATCCCGCTCGCTATGGCGCAACTCATCTGCTAAGCATCAGCTTCGATCCCGAGCACGACACGCCGAAAGTGTTGCGCGCCTACGGTTTTTCCTGCGCCGGCAGCAAAGATCCTTCGCTGTTTAAGCGTTGGGAATTCTCCGCAATTCCGAAGGCAGAATTGCCACAATTCGCCAATTATTTCGCCCTGACTTACGAGCAAGACGGCGACTCGATTACGCACTCGCTCAGCACGGCCGTCATTTCTCCGGACGGGAAAATTTTCAAGTGGTATCACGGGGCAGATTGGCAGGCTACAGATCTGCTGCAGGACGTGGCCGCTGTTGCGCATCCTGCCAGTTGAGTCCTGGGATGCAGGATCAGGGACCAGCTTTTCGCCCGGTTGAGGCTTCCGCTCGCCGCGTGGTAGCATCCTAAGTTTTGGCGGGTGATGTTGGGCTGGCCTCTCTACTGCACCGATTCTCTTCTGGGCCTTCTCTTTTTGCACGCCTGCGAAGGAGCCTATCGTGAAAGTTTATACCGGAGAAAATATTCGTAATGTTGCGATTGTAGGACACGGGCACGCGGGAAAAACTACGCTGCTCTCGGCCATGCTTTACAGCGCCGGCGCAACCCCGCGCCTGGGGCGGGTCGACGACGGCTCATCAACCACCGATTACGACGAAGAAGAGATCGCGCGAAAGATGTCGATCGCGGCCTCCGCCGCGTATGTGGAGTGGGGCAAGACGAAAATCAATGTGATCGATACGCCTGGGTTCAATATGTTCGTCCACGAGGCCCGGATGGTGCTACCCGTAGTCGACGCCGCGATTGTTGTGGTGGACGGCGTAGCTGGAGTGGAAGTTGTGACCCAGCGGGTGTGGAACGATTGCGAGGAATATAAAACGCCGCGATTGATTGTTGTGAACCGCATGGACCGCGATCGGGCCAATGCAGAGCGCGTGCTCGAATCGTTGATCAATGCATTTGGACGAAATGTAATTCCGATCGAGCTGCCGATCGGAAGCGAAAAGAATTTGACGGGTGTAGTCGACCTGGTGCGCATGAAGGCCTATACCTACGATCTCGGCGGCAATGGCAAGGGAAAAGAGACGGAGATTCCCGCCAACATGCGAGCGCAGGTGCAGGAATCGCACGAGCAGTTGGTGGAACTCGTCGCCGAGGGTGATGACAAGCTGATGGAGGAATTCTTCGAGAAGGGAACGATTCCTGAGGAAGACTTAATTCCCGCACTGCACAACGCGATTCGCGAGGACAAACTTTTCCCCGTGATCTTTTCTTCCGGCCTGGGCAACATCGGTGCCGACCGCGTGATGGATTTTATCGTCGACTACACGCCCGCACCTTCCGAGCATGAGTGGGTGCAGGGCGAAGCGGCATCCTCGGGCAACGGAGACTCTCCGAAGCGGCATGAAACAGACGCGGAACCGGTCTCGCTCTATGTATTCAAGACAGTGTCGGACGCGTTTGCGGGCAGGATTTCCTACTTCAAGGTTTTCTCCGGTGTGTTGAAAAACGAATCCACCATGCAGAACTTCTCGCGCGGATCGGCCGAGAAGCTATCGCACATTTCCATCATGCAGGGTAAGACTGCGGTTCCTGTGACCGAGCTACACGCAGGAGATATTGGCGCGGTCGCGAAATTGAAAGATACCCTCACCGGCGACACGCTAGGAGATAAAGCTGCACCGATTCAATATCCGCGAGTGAAGCTAGCCGAGCCGGCGATCACATTCGCCATCGAACCGAAGAGCCGCGCCGATGAAGACAAGCTGGGTCCGGGCATTCATAAGCTGATGGAAGAAGATGCCATGCTGCGTTTTTTCCGCGATGCGCAGACCCAGGAATTTTTGATCGCGGGTACGGGTCAGCAGCATATTGAAGTGGTGGTGGCGAAGCTGAAGAAGCGGTATCACACCGAGGTGGTTTTGAAAGCTCCGAAAGTGCCGTACCGCGAAACGATTCGCGGCAAAGCTGACGTGCAGGGGCGGCACAAAAAACAGACCGGAGGCCACGGGCAGTACGGTGATTGCAAGATCAAGATGGAGCCGATGCCGCGCGGCGGACAGTTTGAATTCGTCAACGATATTTTCGGTGGCGCGATTCCAAAAAACTATATTCCGGCGATTGAGAAGGGAATCAAAGATGCGGCGGGACGCGGCTATCTGGCTGGCTATCCCGTGGTGGATTTTCGCGTGATTCTTTATGACGGGTCGTATCACGATGTGGATTCGAACGATATGTCATTCCAGATGGCGGGGCGCATTGCTTTTAGAAAGGCGATGGAGCAGGCGAAGCCGACTTTGCTCGAGCCTGTGATGTCGGTCGAAATCACCGTGCCTGATGATTTTGCCGGCTCGATTATGGGCGACTTGAACAGCCGGCGGGGACGCATCCAGGGTATGGACAACAAAGGCGGAAACACCATCGTAAAAGCCGAAGTTCCGATGGCCGAGATGCTGACCTATGGCGTGGATTTGACGTCAATGACCCAAGGCCGCGGTTCTTTCAACATGGAGATGCACCATTACGACACGGTGCCCGCAGCGCTACAGGAGAAGATTGTGGAGAAGGCTAAGGCGGCGCGGGGCGAGGTGAAGGAAGAGGAAGAGTAAGCTCTTCAGTTTGCCCCGCGGACCGGACGAAATCCAGAGGCCATTGCATACCCCGCGCAGAGAAATTCTCCGAACAGGAGTACGACTGCCAGCGTATAGACAACAAAATCCTTATTTCCGAAATTCGATTCCTGCGAAATTAATCGGAATTCGCTGATCATTGCGAATGAGGCGATAGCCCCTAAGAGAAATAATAGGAGCGCACCCGCCACCGAGATCATCCGAGTGAACTTACCCTTCCAGGCCTCGGATGCAATCTTTCCAATAAAGTACCACCACGTTGTCGCCACAACACCGACAACGATGACTCGAGAAGTGCTGTCGCTCGCGACTAGCGGTAAAGAAACCGGAAGGTCTACGCAGAAAAGCGGATTTCCTCCGCTAGCTATTTTGTCGCCGAACACCGCCGTCGTGAGAAAGAGAATGATGTGAGTAAGGGACAGAGCCAATGGCAGCTTACGTGGTAAAGCGTTCACGAAGTTTTCATCCCCTGCGCCTTCGCCAGCTTCGCCTGTCGCTCGTCAAACGTCCAGAATTGTTCCGCTTTGAGTTCCAACGCGCAGGCGATGTGCAAAGTGTCCAGCGTTCGCATGCCGAATTTCGGGGCGTAGCGCCGGCCCAAGTCGGCGCAAACCTCAAAGGCGTTTTCAGGTATTGCTGTCTCAAGCCACAAGCCTTCCGCGCGGTCGCGCTTTAAGGTATCGAAAATAAGATCGGCATCAGTCAAAGAAATCCTGCGATAGAAAACCTGTTTTGCGATGGCATGAGAGCATTCAGCAGCAAGCAGGGGAGTGAAGTAAACCCGAGCATTTTCCTCCATGCGCTGCTCAGCTGCTGCAGAGTGCACATCTTCCACGTAGAGAGAAACGATAAAGCTGCTGTCTGCGTAGACCGTCAGAAGCGCCCCCGGTCTTTTATCAGGTCGTCAACTATGGGCAGTACGCGGTCTCCGAATATTTTCCTGCGGCGAGCTTCGAAGTCGGGCCACTTTACCGCCCTTTCTTCTGGTTTTTCAGGGACGATGTGGGCGATTACCCTGTCGCGCTCTCGCAGTTCGACAGTTCTACCCGCGCGCAACCAAGCCTTCAACTTGCGCGTCTCACGAAGTTGTCGCATATTGACCGATAGCATGAACATAATGTGACACATAACGTGCCACATGTCAAGACCCGTCAGAGAGGCTGGTCAGCCGAGGGCGGCTGTCTCCATACGAGCCGTGGTAATATCCGGCCAGTGGCTACCGCGCGTAACAATCCCAACCTGAGTTACAGCCCTGATCGCCTGGTTTCTGCCGCGGCGGTCGAAGACGATTCTTCGTTTGAGCTGAAGCTGCGTCCGCAGCGGCTGGGCGAGTTTATCGGGCAAGGCAAAGTTAAAGAGAATCTGGCGGTGGCGATCGAGGCCGCCAAGTCGCGCGGCGAGGCCATGGATCATGTGCTGCTGTACGGTCCGCCGGGACTAGGCAAGACCACGCTGGCTAATATTATTGCCAACGAACTAGGCGTGCACTTTCAGCCGACTGCAGCGCCGCTGCTGCAGATCAAGGGCGACCTGACGGCCATCATCACCAACATGCAGGAGAAGCAAGTCCTGTTCATTGATGAAATCCACCGACTGCAGCCGGTGCTCGAAGAGCTGCTCTATTCGGCGCTTGAAGATTACAAGCTCGACATCATTATCGGTCAGGGGCCGTCGGCGCGCACGCATACGCTGGAAGTGAAGCCGTTTACCTTTGTCGGCGCGACTACGCGTGCGGGGTTGATTTCGGCGCCTTTGCGTTCGCGTTTCGGCATTGTCTTGCGGCTGGAATTTTATACCCCGGAAGATTTGCGCGTGATCGTGGAACGATCTGCAGAAATTCTGGGGGTACAGATTGATGATGCCGGAGCGACTGAGATTGCCAGCCGGTCGCGCGGAACTCCGCGCATTGCGAACCGCCTGCTGCGTCGAGTGCGCGATTACGCACAGGTGCGTGGCGCGGGCAAAATCGACTTGTCCACGGCGCAGGCGTCGCTACAAATGCTGGAAGTGGATCAATACGGCTTCGACGAGGTCGACCGCAAACTGCTGCTTACGATTATCGAAAAATATCAGGGCGGCCCAGTAGGCTTGAGCACGCTGGCGGCAGTCCTAGCCGAAGAACCGGATGCGATCGAAGAGATCTACGAACCTTTCCTGATGCAGATCGGATTCCTGAACCGCACTCCGCGCGGGCGCGTAGCCACACAGCTGGCCTACGAGTATTTCAAAATCACACCCAGCCGGCGGCAAAGTTCGTTATTTTAGAAAGTCAGCCCACTCCTCTTACGACCAAGACGGCGAACACTCTGTTTCGGGGTTCGTGACAAACATTTGTTTTTTGTTTCGTTAAGCCGAATATAGTGTATCTTCCTCAGTTCCCTGTCGGGAGCGGGGAAGATTGAGTCTGGTTCTGCGGCGGCGGCGAGACATAACGCAGCTTGTGAAGTTAGCGATGTTGGCAGTGCTGCTGCCGACGGGTGCAGCCTCCGCGGCTTCATCGCTCCAGGCTAACGGAAATCAAGTCGGCAGCTCGGTTGTGCAAGGCATTTCCTCTGGTTCCTGGGGACAAACTTCCAGTCCACAGAGTTCGCAGACGACCCCGCAGAATCCCCCCGCCCCACCGGAAGAGAATCCTGCTCCGCCGGGGGAAAAGCCCGCGCCGTCAAAGGAGACACCGCCGCCCGCGGAGCAAGAGCCGGAACCTGCTATTAAGAATCCTGAGGTGCGGCCTGCCCAGAAGGCGGCAGCGACGCCGACTCTTACCATTCCGCGCCTGAGCCGCGCGCCAGTGCTCGAAGATTTTCTGAGCATGAAGCCGCAAGGCCAGGCGGCGCGGCAGATGGCGAAAGTCACTGGCTTCGTGCAGCGCAATCCCCATGACGGCGCTAAGGTTTCCGAAGAGACCGAAGCCTATCTCGGCTACGACCAGAAAAATCTTTATGTCGTATTCGTGTGCTTCGATGATCCGCAAAAAGTACGGGCGCGCATGTCGAGCCGCGAAGACGTTTATGACGACGACGAAGTCGAAGTCATGCTGGATACGTTTCACGACCGGCGTCGCGCCTATGCGTTCCAGACCACTCCGCTTGGCGTGCAGTGGGATGCAATCTGGACCGAGGCCACGCGGGATGAGATCAGCGGCAATTTCGATACTTCGTTCGATACGGTTTGGGATTCGAAGGGGAAAGTTACCAGCCAGGGATTCGTAGTCTGGATGGCGATTCCCTTCAAGAGCCTGCGCTTTCCTTCGACCAAAGATCAGGAGTGGGGCATCATTCTGTATCGTGGCATCGTGCGCAAGAACGAAGATGCGTTCTGGCCGCAGATTTCCTACAAAGTTGCCGGCCGGCTGGGGCAGGCGGCGACGCTCTTCGGTCTGGAAGGAATCTCGCCCGGCCGCAGCATCGAGCTGATTCCTTACGGAATCATGCGCGGCTTCCGCGGGCTCGATGAGCGCGATCCCTACAATCCATATTTTCAAAATGCGGTGGCGCAAGGGCAGGCTGGAATGGACGCGAAGTTCGTGATCCACGATCACTTTGTCGTGGATCTCACCGCCAACCCTGACTTCAGCCAGGTGGAGTCGGAGGATCCGCAGATCACAGTTAATCAACGCTTCGAGGTGTATTTTCCAGAGAAGCGTCCGTTCTTTCTGGAGAATGAGGATTATTTCCGCACGCCGCTGGATTTATTTTTCACGCGCAATATTCAGGATCTCTCGGCGGGAATTCGCCTCACCGGAAAAGAAGGACCCTATTCCGTCGGCCTGATGTCCACCGATGACCGCGCCCCGGGGCTGGCGGTGCCCAACTTCTGTCCCGCGACTTCTCCTGTTTGTTCCGACATTCTCAGCGGAATCCGTTCGTATTTCACCATTGCACGCGTGAACCGCGACATCTTCAAGGAATCGAGTGTGGGCGCGATTTATACGGACTGGGAATGTCCCACAACCGGTGAGTTTAACCGCGTCGGTGGCCTCGATACGCGGTTAAAGTTTAATGCCAACTGGTCCTTGGACGGTCAGGCCGTAACCAGTTCGAGCAACCTGCTGGGCTTTAATACCACGAATCTGGAAACTACTTGCGAGTACAACCTGTACCCATTCAGCTCCGGCAACGCGGGCAACAATCATTATTACGCTGGCCCTGCGGACAAGCTCGATCTGAAACGCGATGCCCTGCACTTTACTTACGAAGGAATTTACGACGACATCAGTCCCGGGTTTGTGACCGTGCCCGGATTCGTAAATCGCGTGGACATCCGCGAACTGTATCAAACCGCCGACTACCGTTTCCGCCCGAAGAAAGGCTGGGTGGTTGACTGGGGACCTTCCGTCATCCAGCGCTATGTCTTCGATCACGAAGGAAATCGCCTGGACACCGATTATTCGCCTTATCTGGCAATTCAGGGACGCGGCCAGACGGTGATCTATTTGTTTCCGTACGAGGAACTGCGCGAGCGTTTGCGGCCACAGGATTTCTGCTTTCTCGGTTTCTCCTGCAACACCCCGAAGCAGGATTACCACGAGCACAGCAGTGGCGCATCCATCCAGACGAGTGTTCTTCCCGAGGTCACCGCGGCCGCCAGTTATCACTGGGGAGATGGCGCAAATTTCGTCGCGTCTCCCGGCGCTCCCCCGCCGCTCGACGTTCCCTTTGTCGCGCGCCAGGATACGGCCACGGGCACGCTTACGTTTCGTCCCTTGAAACCGTTGAAGATCGAGAACACTTATCTTTTTGAGCGCCTGCGGGCTACGCATAACGAGTATCTGCTGGCGCAGTCCCAGTTGCCCGGCACTCATATTGGCGAAGGCATTTTCAACGACCACATTGTGCGCAGCAAGTGGAACTGGCAATTTACGCCGCAGCTTTCTTTGCGCGTGATTCTGCAATACAACTCGTTGCTGGCCAATACGCCGGGTAACAGGATTTATCCCTATACCTATCTTCCGACCGAGAAGGAGTTCAACGCCGATTTCCTGCTGACGTATCTGGTGCATCCCGGAACCGCAATTTACCTGGGCTACAACAGCGACTTGCAGAACCTAGACCATAATCTTGGGTTCGATCCGGCCGGCCTGGCGGGACTATATACCGCTAAAGGCCTTATGAACGATAGCCGGCAGTTCTTTGTGAAGGTTTCGTATCTGTTTCGCTTTTGATTTTTGCTGTGCGCAATCCATGCTTGGTTTGCTGAATCCTGGCGGGTTCCGGTAGAATCTAAGGATTCGAATCGAGGTCTGAACGCTATGAAAGCAGCCATTCATCCCGCTTATAACGAAATTCGCGTGCACTGCGCGTGCGGCAACGCCTTTGTTACCCGGTCCACCCATAAGGGCGATATCAGTGTTGAAATCTGCTCCGCCTGCCATCCTTTCTTTACCGGCAAGCAGAAGCTTATGGATACCGCAGGCCGGGTGGAGCGCTTCCGCCGCAAGTATGCCAAGAACGAACCTGCCAAAGCCGGGGCGTCGAAGAACTGAACCGAGAGAATTTCTCGAGTTCATTGTCTGAAGAAGCTCCCATCTCGGTGGGAGCTTTATACTTGCTTGAAGGACCTTGATCCGATCACGACGCAGCAATACATAGAGAAGGCAGATCATTTTCTACAGGCGATGAAATTAGCAGCACTGGAGCTAGCAACCTATCGTACCGGTATTGCTTTGCTCGCGGTGCACAGTGCTATCTCGCTCAACGATGCAATCACAGCTGGATTGACGGGCAAGAGGGGCAGACATCGCGACACTTGGCGGCCGTTAAGGAATTGGAACACCTTTCCAGAAAGCATCGCGTCCAGAATCTAAACGGTGTCGGTCACTTGCGTTGGCTACTTACCGAGAAAACAAAAATTGCCTACAGCCATGAGCGCTTGGATGACACGCTCATCCGCATGTCGGTCGACCGGGCGGAGAGATTTCACTCTTGGGCTTACAATTATTTCAAGGAGATCCTTCATGCTTCGGTCGGTGCTTAGTGAAGAACAACAGCACTCCAGGGTGAAGAATGCCGTGGCCCGCTTCCTGTTTGGGGAGTTGATCGTCCCGAAGATTTTCTTCGATGCCCAATGGCCATCCCGAAAGAATAGAGTGGACGTCCTGGCGGTTGATCGCGCCGGCGCGGGCGAAATTCACATCGCTGAAGTCAAGGTGAAGTCTTGTGACCTAGCGGATGCTGTGCGGCGCATTGCTGGGATACCTGCTCATTTCAAATACTTGGCCCTTTTCGCCAACCCCAGCTTCTATCCGTCCGATGGATCTCTGTATGCGCCCGACGGCATGGGGAGAGTTGGAGTGATTCAAGTTCGGGAGAACCGGGCTGACGAACTTCGTGCCGAATTCATAGTTCGCCCAGAGCGCTTCCGACTGGATTCCTCTTACTTCAAGCAGATTGACAAGTTTACGGCGGCCCGTCCGGCAGATATGGAAATTCGTCCCTAGAGCCTCCATGCGTAAACTCTGGGACAAGGCGGCTAGCGGATTGCAGATACCCGGAAACTATTGTCCTTCTCTGCAGCCGGTTGCTGCTCGCCTTTCTATTGGCACAGTTAACATCGCTCCCGCCACAGTCCTCGCTCCCATGGCTGGCGTTACCGATACGGTCTTCCGCCGGTTCATTCGCAATCTTGGCGGCTGCGGCCTGATCATGACCGAGTTCACCTCGGCCGACGGCGTGCTGCGTAAGAAAGACCAGAAGGCGAAGCGCTATCTGCATTTCTACGAGGACGAGCATCCCATATCCGCACAGCTTTTCGGCAGCAATCCGCAAGTCATGGCCGAAGCGGCGCGCATGGTCGAAGGCCTCGGATTCGATCTGGTGGATTTGAATCTGGGCTGCCCGGCAAAGAAAGTGGTGAAGTGCAACGGAGGCTCCGGCCTGCTGCGCGATCTGCCTGCGATCGGACGGATCTTCGAGGCAGTGCGCGCTGCGGTCGCGATTCCCTTCACCGTAAAGTTTCGCGCGGGATGGAGCGATGATGAGATCGTCTGCGTAGAACTGGCTCGTATGGCCGAATCCTGCGGCTTGGCAGCCGTCGCGCTACATGCGCGTACTCGCGAGCAAGGCTACAGCGGCCAGGCGCGCTGGGAGTGGATTACCGCCGTAAAGGATGCCGTGAAGATTCCGGTGATTGGCAACGGTGATATTCGCACACCCGAAGATGCTTGTGCCATGGTCACGCGGACGGGATGCGATGCAGTCATGATTGGCCGCACCGCGCCTTCAAATCCGTGGATCTTCCGGCAGATTCAGCAATATTGCAACGCTCATGGAGGGGCGAACGCCCTCGTCCGCCCGGTCAGTGGCAATACTCTCGAGTTCGAATCCCGTGATGGCGACTCCCCGGACGAGGGCGTCCGGGGCTCCATGAATAGCGGGGAGCGGGCGGTGGATCGCGGCTACGATTCTCCCTCTGAGCTTGACCGCTACCAGATGATCCGAACCTATTTTCAGATGCTGATCGAAGAGGAACTCCCAGACGCCGTGGGGAAGATGAAGCAGTTCGCGTCATGGTTCACGCATGGCGTGCCGGGCGGAGCCGGACTGCGCAAAGCCATCTACGAAGCGAAGAGCGCCGTGGAGATCCTGGCCAGGGTGGAAGAATTCTTCGAAGCGAGATTGTGTGGAGCGGGCGCCCTCGCCCGCGAAGTCGTCTAAACTCCGCGCGCCACCATCTTTCCCGTCTCATCCTGCTCCACACGAGCCCACGGCACTTTGGCATCGTGCGTGAACACCGTCAGCCATTTTTCCGGAATCGCCTTCGCGTAGTACTGCTTTTTGCTCTCGATGGTCTGCAGTGGGTAAAGATCGAAGCCCATGCCCCAGGTAATGTCGATGTGCGCGGTGGTCGGCATGAGATCCGAGATGTAGCACGCAGTGCGGCCTCCGCTTTCGACGATGACGGCTTGCATGTGTGCGGTGTGGCCGGGGAAAGTTTTCACTGAAATTCCGGGGACAACTTCTTCGCCGCCTTTGAGCAGTGTCATCTGGCCGCTTTCCACCAAAGGGTCGTAATTGTCCGGGATGTAGCTGATGGAGTCGCGTTCGCTGGGTTTGCGCGCATACTGCCATTCGCCTTCCGGCGCATAGTATTTTGCGCGGGGAAAAGTTGGGACGATCTTGCCGTCTTTGCCGCGCACCGTATTCCAGCCGCAGTGGTCGAAATGCAGGTGCGTGTTGATGACGACATCGATTTCTTCTGGCGCAATTCCGGCAGCGGCGAGATTTGTTAGCAGCTTCGCAGGCTGCCCGTAGAACTTGATCATGCGTTCCGACAGTTTGTTGCCCATGCCGGTTTCAACCAGCACATTTTTCTTTCCGGTGCGGATGAGGAGCGAGTTCAGTCCCGCCAGCACGTAGTTTCTCTCGTCGGCAGCCATTTTGCGCGACCACATGACCTTGGGGATCACGCCGAAAAATGCGCCGCCGTCGAGCGGGTAAGTGCCGTCGGAGAAAACGCTGAGTTCGAAGTCGCCGAGAGTGAGCTGTGGCATAGAAATAGTGTGCCACAGGCCGGACGACATTCCGATAATCGCGGCTTGGCGAACCTGTCAGAGCCTGGCGCGGAAAAAGCCTGAAACGCAGAGATCGGAGAGAACTTCCGCAGAGCGCGCGGAGCAGATTCGGGTCGAGACTTCCTTAGCCGCCGGGCCCGTCATTGGAGACATATTGTTCGAGCGATTCCAACTCGCGGCTGAGGTCGTCGACGCGCCACTCCAGCAGATTGCGAATCGAAAGAAGGCCAAGGAGTTTTCCATTGTCCTCGGCGACCGGTAGATGGCGGAAGTGGCGCTCGAGCATGATACTCAGCGCTTCGCCGGCGCCGGTGCGGCGCGTTGCCATCTCCACGGGTGTGGTCATCAGCTCGCGGACCGGCGTAGTTTGCGGGTCGGTGTGGTTGAGCGACATTTTGCGCAGCACATCGCGCTCGGTGAAAATTCCCGCAACCCTGTAGTCGGAGTCGACCACGGCGACTGCTCCCACATGGTGGTCGAGCATCTTGTTAATGGCGTCGGCTACGCTGGCATCCAGCGGAACCGCCGCGATTTCCCGGTCACAAAGTTCCAGCACGCTCATAAGAACTCCCTCTGGCTATACTCCGCAAGCCAGTTCGGCACACGAAAATCGGATTGATGAATTATGCTCACGGCGGGGACGAAGTCAAGGAAATTGAAGCAAAAATCAACAAATCTTTATCTTGCCCGGATCAGAATTTCGCTTGGTCGCCGGATCCGCGGGAATGCCGTCTTATCCCTGCATCTCCCAGAGTCAGGACTGCGGAGTAGGGGATTGGCGAATTGCACGTTTACTTTTCGATAACGTAGGCATCGACTTCAATCTCGACCAGAATTTCCGGCGAGATCAAAGCGCTCACCTGCACCATCGTGGCCGCGGGACGAACGTCCGAGAAAAACTCGGCATGGGCTTTACCGACCTTCTCCCACTCGGCGATGTTCGTCACATAGGTTCGAGTGCGCACCACATCTTTCATTCTGGCTCCAGCCTTGTGCAACGCGCTCTCAATGTTCTTCATGATCTGCACGGCCTGAGCGTAGACGTCGCCGATGCCAACGATCTTCCCGTCAGCTCCAGTGGCCGTCGTGCCCGAAACATGCACGTGGGGTCCAATTCTGACCGCACGAGAGTAACCGACGATCGGCTCCCATGGTGCGCCGCTCGAGATGTTCATTCGTTTCATTGTGGTCGGTTTCCTCCTCGACGATTCATTCTACCGTTCCAAGGCGATGGAATTAGCAGCCAACGCTTGCGTGTGCCAGCAGAAATAGGGCGGCAAACTCTACCGCGCCAGTGTCCTCTAACCATTGATGAAAAGAATGCGCCCGATACACAAAAGTCATTTGCTTTTGGAGCGCAACTGGGGTAACTAGTTACTTAACACTGCGAGGGAGTGGGCTTGTAACAGGATTCACAAGGGGGAAACAGATGATTCCGGAATCGCATCCACTGCGTCAGCTTTTCCAGGAGTTGGTGGGGCGGCATTATGCCGAGGAGATCGGTATCCGTGATCCGCAGGTCGTGGCTTACGTCTCGCACTTGCTCACTGAATTCTGTGAAGCCGATCAGTTGTTCAAGATTCATGACGCGGCAGACCGGCCGCTGAACGACCTGGGCGAAATGATGTTGGAATCTGACCCCATCTACGGACCTGCGCCTTCCTTTGATCGTGAGCGCCAGGTGCGGAAGCACATTGGCGACTACGCTCTGTTTTTCGCGGGGATGTTTCCCGAAAGCATCAACCACTTCCGGCTGCGCCATCAGCGGCTGGAGAATTTTGTGGAGTGGGTGAAAGCCGGGAAGGAAAGCTATTACATCGTGTCGAAGTTCGAGCACTTCGAATATGCCAAAGTCGCGCCGCTGTTCGCGAATCTTTCACGAGAGTTTGAAGGCTGTGTTTACGGCCTTAACATGGTGAAAAACGACTTGCAGGAGATGCAGCATCCCATCGCGCGGCGTGCGAACGAATTGCTGATGTAGCCTGCGGCTTCATTTCTCGTTCAAGTCCGGCCGTCCACCGATGCGGTAGAAACTTAGCGTGCTGTTCCCCTGCACCAGCTTGCGCACTCGTCGCAGCGATTCAAATTCCGGTCCTAAATCGAACTTCTTTTCATGTTCCGCGATCACCAGAGACATCGCCCATACCAGCGAGGAATCGGCCAGGGCAGTCAACGTACTCTCGTAGGCTTCGCGCATCCGATAAGGCGGATCGAGGAATACAACGTCGGCAGTGACGTGTTCGCGCTGCAGATGCCAGAGGACTCCGGAAAGATCTTCGCGCAGAATTCGGTAGCCTTCCGTGATTTTCAGGCTCTGGAGATTCTGCTCGATCACTTTGACCGCGAAGGCCGAAGTCTCCACGAAGAAAACTTGCTTGGCGCCGCGGCTGAGCGCTTCGATTCCCACGGCTCCCGTGCCGGCAAATAAATCCAACCATACCGTACCTGTGAGGGCTGCGGGATTACCCGCCGTGAGCACATTGAACAGCGTCTCGCGCAGGCGGTCGGAGGTAGGCCGGGTATCCTTGCCATGCAACGCCCGCAAAGGATGTCCCCGGTATTTGCCGGCGATGACGCGCATGGCTCTGTACTTTCGGTTACCGAGGCCAATATATCTGACCATGTAAAATAACAGTAGTAGTCAAAACCTATGAGAAGTTTTTCGGTTCACGTGGGCCGGCTGTTCGGAGTGGAGGTTCGCATCCACCTGACGTTCCTGATCCTGCCCTTGTTTGTTTTCTGGACAGAGTACAGCGTGCATCCGTCGGCTAATGGGCCGCGGGACCTGGCGCTGGTAGGCATTGTGCTGGCCTGCGTAGCCGTTCACGAAATCGGCCACATGCTTGTAGCCCGGCGCGCAGGATTGATCGCCAAGGCGGTCATCCTTTTGCCGCTCGGCGGAGTAACTGTGTATGACGAATCGCACGCCGAAACGCCTCAGTCCCCGATAGGAGTATGGAAACGGGAGGTCCGCATTGCTGTTACCGGGCCGCTGGTGAATCTTGCTTTCGCGCTGGTCGCGGCGGGAATAATCTATGCGCTTGTTCCCGGAGTAAACCTCTGGCACTGGCCTTTTTTGACGTCAAGCAATTTGCCGCGCAGCCTGGTGTGGGCCAACATTTATTTGGCGGGAATCAATCTTCTGCCAGCATACCCTCTGGACGGAGGCCGCATTCTGCGGGCTTACTTCGCGCGGAGCATCGATTCTTCTGCGGCCACGCGCCGTGCGGTTTCCATCAGCCACGCGTTGGCCATGGTTCTGATGATCGCAGGTTTGTTTAGCAATACATGGCTTACCATGGTCGGCGTCATTATCTTTTCGGCAGCGCAACTTGAGGAACGCGCGGTCATCTTCCAATCTGTTTTGGATAACGTGCGCCTCGAAGAAGTGATGCTCACCGATTTTTCTACCATGTCTCCGGCGGATACGCTCGAAGATGCGCTGGATAAGGCAGTCCATTCGCTGCAGGATGATTTTCCCGTGGTGCGCGGCAGCGATATGGTGGGAGTAATTTCGCGGCAACGCATACTCGACGCGCTGCGCGCGGAAGGCAACGGATATGTTCAGGCGGTGATGAATAAATTGTTCGAAGTTTCCTTGCGCCAGGAATCGCTGGCGTCCGCCTTCCGCAAACTTACGGCGCGTAATTTAAGCATCATCCCGGTGGTCGAGGATCAACGCTTGGTCGGCATTGTCACGCTGCAGAATTTAATGCATTCGATGTCTCTGCTGGCGGAAGGACGCAAGCTAAGGCGGGATGGGTCGAACTGATCCAGGTGGGCCGACCACTGCGGGGAATATATTTCCGAATTACGATTTCCAATTGCCGATTGGTTAGTGAGCGGATTGTGAAACTTGGCAATCGAAAATTGGCATTTGGCATTCTTTAGAATAGCGTCACGGCTTTGGCCTGCCGCACCGCGGGAATCTCCTCCAGCTTACGCAGCACATCATCTGGAACGCGCCCATCCACGTGGACCACGGCGATCGCTTCGCGGGGCTCTGAAGATGTCTCCCCGCTGCGGCGGCCTAACGAAAAGTCTGCAATATTGATCTCGTTTTCCCCCAGGATCGTTCCCACTTTACCGATCACTCCGGGGACGTCGCGGTTTCGCAAGTAGATCAGATTTCGTTCCAGCGGCGCTTCCACGTCGATGTCATCGATATGCAGCAGTCGTGGCGCCGTGCCGTGCAGTACGGCGCCCTTCACCATGTGCTCTTCGGTTGAACTCTTCAGGAAAAGCGAGAGCACGCTGCCAGCGCCACCGGTGGAAGCCTTGGCCTTATGCGACTCGTGGACGCGAAGCCCGCGCTGGTCCGCGACAGAAGCCGCATTCACCAGATTCGTTTTTTCGTCGAGCGCCTGGTTGAGAATGCCTTTGATCGCGGCGTTGCGAATCAGTTCCGTCTTCCACTCGGCAATGTGCCCGCTGTAGCGCAGCGAAATTTCCTCTATCGAGCCGGCGGAAATCTGCGCCAGAAATGCTCCCATGCGTTCCGCCAAAACGATGTAGGGTTGCATCTCGGCATACTCTTCGGCTGAAACCGAAGGCACGTTCACCGCATTCTGAATTACGCCATGCTTCAGATATTCCCGGACCTGCTGCGCGATTTGCACTCCCACGGCTTCCTGTGCTTCGTGAGTGGAACCGCCGATGTGCGGCGTTAAGATGACGTTCTCCATTGCCTGAAACGGTGAGTTTTTCAGCGGCTCTTCGTTGAAAACATCAAGCGCTGCGGCCCCAACTTGGCTTTGCTTCAGCGCCTCCACCAAGTCAGTCTCGTTCACCAGTTCTCCACGCGCGCAGTTCACCAGGCGAACTCCTTTCTTCATTTTCTTAAGCGCGGTGGCGTTGATCATGCCGGCAGTTTGCGGAGTCAGTCCAACATGCAGAGTGATGTAATCCGCCGCTGCGTAAAGCTCGTCGAGGCTTACGCATCGAATTCCAAGTTCCTTGGCTATGGCGACGGAAACAAACGGATCATGCGCGACGATTTCCATTCCAAAAGCTCGCGCCCGTCGCGCCACTTCCATACCAATGCGGCCCAGGCCGGCAATTCCCAGCGTCTTGCCGCGCAGTTCAGAACCCTGCAAAGATTTCTTCTCCCACTTGCCGGCGTGCATCAGCGCATCTGCGCGGCAAAGATGGCGAGCCATGGCGAGCATCATGCCGAGCGCCTGTTCCGCGACTGCTACGGCATTCGCTCCCGGCGTATTCATCACCGCGATGCCTTGACGCGTGGCCACATCCAGATCGATATTGTCGACGCCCACGCCCGCGCGGCCGATCACGCGCAATTTCTTGGCATGCGCCAGCAGCGCAGCATCGGCCTGCACCGCCGAGCGAACGATCAGCGCGTCGGCAGACTCCAGCTCGGCTGTGAGTTTGCCATCTACTTGGTCCGCCGTCAGAACAACCCATCCGGGTTCTCGAAGCTGATCCACTGCTGATGCGGAAATCTTTTCCGCGATGACAATTTTCACGGATACGCTCATCCCTTTCTTATGACCTCACTGGGCAGACTTCGTCGACAAGCTTTTGTAAGACAAGACCTTGACAGACATTTGACACGCCACTGACACCCCCGCGTCAGGCCGTTCTTAGACTGCACTCATGGGCAAATGCCCACGGAGGAACCGTCATGAAAATATTATCAACCGCATTACTAGCTGCTCTCGCCGCTTTCACTCTGGCTTGCGGCTACAGTTCGAAAGCAGCTTCGCCCCCAGCGGCCGGGACTACGCCTACTATTGCGGCGCTCGCACCGAATAGCATGAATTCAGGCGGCCCGGCATTCGTGCTGACGGTGAACGGCAGCAACTTTTCGAGCACGGCAACCATCAACTGGAACGGCACCGCGCAGGCCACAAGCCATGTAAGTGCGAACCAACTTACGGCGACCATTGCGGCTTCGAGTATCGCAACTCCGGCCACCGTGGCGATTACTGTGACGAACCCGGGAACTGCCGGCACCGGCATTTACAGCACTGGCGCTACGCTAGCCGAAACCTCGGCTGCAATGAATTTCACGGTGAACTAAAACGAGGGCCGCGTGTTTCGCGGTCCTCACGCCTCTACGAGTTGCGCACGCTTCGATTGCGCGCGCGCGTAAACTTCCTGAGCCGCTCGTACGGCTGCACCATACTCAACATTTTTCCCGGTGACGCGCGCGAGCACGTGTTCGAGCGCGCCTAGAATTCCGATCGTGTCCAGGTAATCGTAATAGCCAATGTGTGCGATGCGGAATAGTTGTCCTTTCATCTCACTCTGGCCGTTGGCCACCACGGCGTCGAACGACTCGCGAAATTCTTTCACAATCTTGCCGGAATCGACGCCCTCGGGCGACGAGATTGCCGTCAGCGCAGCTGCGGGCGAAGACGCGTAAAGCTTCAGTCCCAGAGCCTGCGCCCCGGCGCGCGTCATCTGCGCACAGAGTTCAGCATTATCGATGAGAGCTTCGCGTCCCTTGGCCAGGTCGCCGCCACCCATCTCGCGTATAAATCCCAAAGCCGCCCCCAGCGCGGCAAACAGCGACGTTGCTGGGGTGTAGGCCGATTCGCCTTTGGCCGCGGCCTTTCGTTCCTTGCGCAAATCGAAGTAATAGCGCGGAGAAGTCGTCGTATCCATTCGCTTCCACGCTCGCTCGCTCACTGCGCAATACCCGAGCCCGGGAGGAATCATCAGCGCCTTTTGCGAACCGCCGATAATCACATCGACTCCCCAGCCATCGACATCAAGATGAGTTGTGCCCAGGCCGGTGATGGCGTCGACGATCAGCAGCGTGTCATCGTGCTCGCGGACTATTTTTGCGATGCTTCTTATGTCGTGGCGTGCTCCGGTGGAACTCTCCGTGGCTTGCACAAAAACGGCGCGCATGTCGGAGGTGACTTTTGCGCGAACATCATCGAGCGAAAATGTTGAGCCGTACGGAGCGGAAAGAACATCGACATTGCAGCCGAAAGCCTTGGCCAGCCCGGTCCAGCGCTCGCCGAACTTTCCCGCGGTGAGCACTAAAACCTTATCGCCGGGGGACGTCAGATTCGACACCGACGCTTCCATCACGCCCGTGCCCGAGCAAGCCAGCACCAGCACATCGCTTTTTGTGCCGATGAATTCCTTCATGTCGGCGAGGACGCGCTGGAACAACGCGCGGAAGTCCGCGGTGCGGTGATGAGCGGTAAATGATGCCATGGCGGTTTGCGCCGCTGGCAGCAAGGGAGTTGGCCCGGGAGTAAATAGACGATTCTTGCGCAACATGAGTGACGATCCTTATGAGCAGAGTAATGATTAGTTTACTGGAAGGAAGCTTTCTTGTGCGTGATTGCGGTCACGACCGCGCGGCGGCGAGCACCGTCTATAATTCATGGATGAGCCTGATCGACCAGATTCAACAAGACATCATCGCCGCCATGAAGGCGCGTGAGGAGCAGCGCCTCTCCACGCTGCGCATGGTGAAGAGTGCGCTGAAGAATCGCGAGATCGAGAAGATGGCGCCACTCGACGAGAAAGAATCTCAGGCTGTACTGAGCACGCTGATCAAGCAGCGCAAAGAATCGGTCGAGCAGTTCACCAAAGGTGGACGCCAGGAAATGGCGGACAAAGAAGCCGCCGAGATTGTCCTTATCGAGAGCTATCTGCCCAAAGCTGCGGGCGAAGATGAAATTGTTGCCGGAGTGAAAACGGTAATCGCCGAGATGGGCTCTCCGACTATGAAAGACATGGGCGCGGTGATGAAGAACGCGATGGCGCGCTTCAACGGCGCTGGCATGCGCGTGGATGGGAAACTAGTCAGCGAAGCGGTGAAGCGGGAGCTGGCGGGAAGAGTCGGATGAGTGATCCCGAGTTTTGGAGCAGATTTCAACTCTACTTCCTGTGGGGATTGCAAGCTTGGGTGCTGCCACCGCTATTGATGATCGGATTGGCGTCCTTAACGAGCCTCGTTTTAAGCCTTCGCTCTCCTGAGGTTAGAAATCGCTGGCGCACTTCCTATTGGCTCGTATTGACTCAGCTCGTATTTTTTCCGTTGGCCATTGCGGTCGGAGCCTCGTTCCCGGCCTCCAGCACATCTCCGCTTGACCCCCGTCGGCCCAATTTGCTCGGGGAGCACATTCTGGATGCTCTAACCCTGCTTTCGTTGGGGATGGCACTGTTCTGGATTTATCGCATGAAGGGATTGCGCTGGCTAGCTAGTAGCATCGTGATCCTTGAGGAAGTGCTGGTATGGGGCGCGTTGTTTATCGCCGGCATGTCCGTCTCGGGCGACTGGATCTAGCCGAATCAACACCCTCCCGTAAAAGCGCGCGCTGGAATATCGTCGAAGTCGACGACTCCCGTTACTTGCTCCGCTGTAACTCACGATAGGCTTCGCTCTTCGAAATCCCTCGCTCTTTCGCCACTTTCTTTAAGGCGGCTTTTTCGTCGAGCTTCTCTTCTTCCATGATGTCCTTGACTCTCTGACGAATCGGAGGGCGGGCCGCAGCGGCGCTCTCCACACGAACATCTTGTTCTTCCGCTTTCCCGATGAGCAGAGTGATTTCGCCTTTCACTCCATCGCGAGATTTTAAAATCTCCAAAACCTCGCCCGCGCGTCCGCGAAGGAATTCTTCGTGGAGCTTGGTCACCTCGCGCGCGATCACCACATGCCGGTTTGTTCCTAAGACTTCAACCACATCGGCCAGCGCCTCGACGATGCGGTGCGGCGCTTCGTAGAAAACCTGGGTGCGCGGCGAGATTTTCACGGCCTCCAGCGCGGCGCGCCGCTCGCCTCGCTTTGAGGGGAGAAATCCGCTGAAGCGGAAGGAATCGGTGGGAAGTCCGCTGGCGACCAGAGCCGCCAGGAATGCGGACACTCCCGGAATCGGCACCACCGGTAGATGATGCCGAATGGCCAGCGAAATCAAACGAAAGCCGGGGTCGGAAATTCCGGGCATTCCAGCGTCTGTGACTAACGCGACGCTGGTACCCTCCTGCAAATCTTTCACCAGTTCGGCGGCGCGCGTCATCTCATTGTGTTCGTGGTAGCTGACAGTGCGGGTGGTAATGCCGTAGTGGTTGAGCAGTTTCTGTGTTTGCCGCGTGTCTTCGCAGGCGATCACATCGGCTTCCTTCAGCACGCGCAGGGCACGCAGCGTGATGTCCTCCAGATTGCCGATGGGAGTGGCGACCAGATAAAGCGCCGGCCGCGGCGCCAACGCCGATTCGTTTTGCGGCTGAGCTGTTTTGGAGACGGCTGCATTGGACTCAAGTTTGCGGCCAGCATCTTTCATGGCCGGAGTCTACCACTGTGGCTGGCGGGTTGTTCTCGCGCCGGGGAGGGCTTTTACCACGAAGGGCGCTAAGGTGCACAAAGGAGGTCGAATCAATAAGCGTATGGGGATTTATCACGAGTCACTTCCCCGCCATTGGTTCAACGGATGGCAGGAGTTGATTCCACCGGCGACAGTCTCCGAATCTCCACATGCAGTGAAGCCGCAAATCGAAGCTGGCGCGCATGATTTCTTCAGGGGCATAGGGGGTCAGAGTAATTCCGATGCTCTGTGACGGCCCTGCCCGGGACGGGTTGATCAGGTACGGTGGATGCGCTTCGACTGCCGGACTGGGGTGCCTAGCGGTGATCATTCTCTGAGAGTCCACTTCAATCACTACCACGCCAAGTTTCCCGTCTGGAGGGGGAGGGGGCATTGATGCGGGCACGCCCGGCGCCGACACCATCAAGTGATAGCCAAAATACGAAACCTTTCCGGATGTGAAGCTGACGTAGAAATCAAGACTTTCCCCACGAAAGCCCCA
The DNA here is from genome assembly GCA_963724815.1 of uncultured Acidobacteriaceae bacterium. Taxonomy (GTDB): domain Bacteria; phylum Acidobacteriota; class Terriglobia; order Terriglobales; family Acidobacteriaceae; genus Sulfotelmatobacter. The sequence goes on along the minus strand of CAVRWS010000046.1, from coordinate 151,197 downwards.
CCAACGAAAGAGATCGGAAAAAACGGGGTTTCCCGTTCTCCACAACAATTGGCGTGGCAGGCCGTTTACTACGCCGCCGGAGAAACATTCGTCGGCGTTGCAGCGAGGCGCGCCGTAAGGTCCCGTATTGGAAGGTTGTAACGTGGGTATTCGCCGCAGTGTCTCGGCCTTAGAAGTTTCGCCAAGCCGCAAAGTGGAGAGCCCGGCCACGACGGAAGCAATTCGGCTTGCGAAGATTGCAGCCTCAGCGCGTAATGCGATGGCAGCGGTGAAAACAATGGCAAAGAACCAGAGATATATGTTTTTGGCCCTGTACGAGACCAACTTACTCCAGACCGTGCTCACAGTATTTTCCCCTTGCCGGCACTTTATTAGACACCGATGGGTGCTCATTCTCAGATTACGTCCGTAACAATTGTTAACAGGCGCGATTGCGCTCACAATCCCTCGAGCCCGCAGTTAGCGCGGCTTGGCCGAGCCCCGCGCCCCAATGAATTGACGCAATTCGACCTGCACCCTAGAATCAAGTTGAAGTAGTTGTTCTGCACGATCATCTTAAGAACCCATGCCTCTTTACGAATATCAGTGCGAAAAATGCGGTCATCGCTTTGAAAAAATTCAGAAATTTTCCGACCCCATGGTCAAGAAGTGCCCGAAGTGCGGAGGGCGAGTCGAGCAGATGATCTCCGCGCCCGCGGTGCAGTTCAAAGGGTCGGGCTGGTACGTTACCGACTATGCCAATAAATCTCACGCGCCTGCGTCCGACGGCGGGAGTTCGGATTCGAAGAAAGAAGAAAAGTCGGAGAAGTCCAAGTCGGATGCTTCATCCAAGGAGAGTTCAAGCAAAGACTCTTCGTCGAAGGAGAGTTCTTCGGTCAGCAGTGGCTCGAAAGAAGACTCGAGAAAGTCGAGCTTGAACCGAGTGAGTTCATCGCGGAAACCGGATAAAAAGAATTAGCCAGCGCCAGCGAGGCCTCTTGCCCCGGCGCTGTTCTTTTGCTACTGCAACTCCTCCCTGCTTCAACTCTTCCCTGCTTCAGCTCCTCCCTGCTTTAGCTCCTCTTTATTTCAGCTCCCTTTTGAAATGATATTCGATCATGTGGAAGAGGTGATCACGGGACTCGCTCCCGGCAATGCTGTGGGTTTTATTGGGATAGATCATCAGCTGGAATTGCTTCCCCGCATCAATCAGGGCATTCACCATCTGCACGCTGTTTTGAAAATGCACGTTGTCATCGCCGGTTCCGTGGGCAATGAGCAACGCGCCGTGCAAGTTCGCGGCCGCGGTCGTGACGTCGGATTCGCGATAGCCCTCCGCATCATCTTTGAGTTGCCCCATATAACGTTCCGTATAAATCGAATCGTAGTTAATCTGATCCGTCACGGGCGCGACCGCAACTCCGGCGCGAAAACGCTCGGAGTGGGTCATGGCATAGAGCGTCATCGAGCCGCCGTTGGACCATCCCCAGATCGCCATACGATCTTTATCCAGTTGCGGAAATTGCGCGAAGAGCTGATCGAGTGACGTGAGCTGATCTTTCAATTCGATCGCGCCGAACTCGTGGCGAATGGCAGTTTGGAATTTGCGATCGCGTCCCGGAGTGCCGCGATTGTCGACGGAAAAAATCGCGAAGCCGTCGCGCGTCAGGATTTCATCAAACGGATTGGTCGGTTGTTTCAAAACCATCTGCGCCGCAGGCCCGCCATAAATATTCACGATCAGCGGGAATTTTTCCATTGGCCGGCGGATCTGGAGGCAGCAATAAACGGCCATACAATGTTTCGCCGTCTTCCGCTTTGAACTCCAGCCACTTCGGAGCGCGAAGGCCGTACTCGGCGACTTCATCGCGCGCCGCCCAAATGGACGAACACCCACCGTCCACGGTGCACAACGACATGTGGGTAGTCGTCACCGGTCCGGAAAAGCTCAGTTCATAATGTTTGCCATCTTCGGAAAATTTTCCGAAGGACATTCCTTCTTCATGGGTGAGCGGTTGCATTCCGGTTCCGTCGAGGCTGACGGAAAAAATTTGCCGTTGCCGGGGATCATTCTTGTTGGACGAGAAGAAAACCGTTCCCGAGCTTTCATCCAGTCCCTCGACTCCGAGCATTTCGAAGTCGCCCTGCGTGAGTTGCCGCTCCAGCTTCGCCTCTCCGGCCAGAGGATTTTGCTTATCGAAACTGTAGAGATACAACTGCGTGTGCCCGTCGCGCCAACTCGACCATAGAAAACGATCCCCAGACTTCAAAACGCGGAAATTGTCATTCACGTTGATCCAGGCGTTGGGAGCGGTCTCCGTAAGCACTTTCGCTGACTTCCCCGATCGTGCGTCGACAAAATACAAATCCATTTTGTCCTGGTTGCGATTCAGAACTTCCGCCCAGATGATTCCGTCGCGCACCCAACCGAAGCGGGGAATGTACTCCGCATCGTCAGGCAAGGAAATCCATCGAACCTTGCCTTTGTCGGCGTCGACTACTCCGAGCTTCACGACAGGATTCGGATCGCCGACGTCGGGATATTTCTCGTTATCCACGATGGGATGCGTCGGGATCAGATTAGAGATGGGATAAGTCGGAACCCGGGTTTCATCCATGTGCAGAAAGACGATATCTTTGCTGTTCGGCGACCAGAAATAATTGCTGCGCACGGCTAATTCTTCCGCGTATACCCAATCGATATCGCCGTTGAACAGGTCGTCGGCCGTATCTCTGGTGAGCTGCTTTTCGTCCTTACCACCCACTGGCCGCACGTAAAGGTTGTGCTTACGCACGTAGGAAACACGGCCGCCATCGGGAGAGAATTTGGGATCGACACTGGGATCGGGCGCCGAGGTAAACTGCACGGCTGTGCTGGTATTCAAATCAAACATCCAGAGTTGTCCCTGCGAATCGAAGACCAGGTGCTTCGAATCCGGCGCCCACAAATAATCTGCGACGTGATAGCGCATGAGCCGCTCTTTTTCCCGTTCATCTTTCACCTTGGTATAGTCGGGCGCGAGCGAAGCCAGCTTGGCGGCACTGACCAGGACTTTCTTTTCGCCGGTGGCAGCGTCCACATACCAGAGTTCGCCGTGTTCTCCCTGGTCATCCCGCTGGACAAACGAGAGCTTGGTTCCATCGGGACTCCACTCCAGAGTCTCCGGACCGCGTCCGCCGAGACCGCCCGGCGCGAAGATGGCCTCGATCGTAAGCGGTTTGGCGGGAGAGGACGTCTGTGCTCGAAGCACAGTCGCCAGGCCGGATAAAAGGGTGAGAGCGGCAGCAGTGGCAGCGAGAGAGAAAAACTTTTTCACTAGGAGACCCCGGAGCGAGAAATGAAGTAATGCGGAACGAAAGAGTTTACACCCGAACCGGCTTCTCCGTGAGGGCTTTGCCGTAATAGTCGGTCAGGACCCGCGTTTCCGCGTGTTAGAATCAAACCTGAGTTCCCTCAGGATGCTCCCAGAAATAGAAAACCTGCTGCACCTGCAAGAAGCGGATAAGGCAATTCGCCGCTTGCAGGATGAAATCGCCGAACTCCCCAAACGCGTCGCTGCCATCGAGCACAAGCTGGCTGATACGAAACTGCAATTGGAAAAAGCTCAGGCCGCTGTGAAAACGGATGAAGCTGCCCGGCGCAAATACGACACCGCGATCACCGACTTGCGCGGCAAGATTTCCAAATATCGCGACCAGTCGCTTGCGGTCAAGACGAATGATCAATATAGGGCGCTGTTGCAGGAAATCCAGTTTGCGGAAAAAGAGATTGCCGAGAATGAAGATAAGATTCTCGAGTTGATGGTGAATGCCGACACCCGCGATAAGCAAGTAAAAGCCGCTCAGGCTGAATTGAAAGCGGAAACCGCCGAGATCGAGAAAGAAAAAGAACAGGCCCGCCAGCGCACCGCGGAAGACGAGAAGCAACTCACGGAGTGGCGCGGCAAGCGCGATCAGATGCGGGCGGGAGTGAACGAAGATCTGTTGCGGCATTATGAGCGCGTTTCAAAGTTCCGCGGCAGCGGCATCTCCGAAGTTCGCGATCATAAATGTATGGCCTGCCAGGTCATGCTGCGCCCGCAGATCTACAATGACGTTCGCACCGGGCAGCAAACCGTGGTCTGCGATTCCTGCCAGCGCATTCTCTACTTCAATCCCGCCAATGAAATGCAGGCGCTCGAGCCCGAACATAAACGCTCCCGCCGCCATCATCCAAAAATTGACGCCCCTCAGGCCTGGTACTATCGCGCCGAGTGGGGCGATGCCGGCGAAGTTTTCCTCTGCTTGGCGAATGCCGGCGGACAGGCCAGCCGGCGCGTTTTCGATATGGGTACAGGCCGACTGATAGGCGATATCTTGATTCGCGAAGGCGACTACCGGCATGCGTTTCCGGAAGACATCACCGGCGCCATCCGCCTCAACGGAAGCTGGTCAGAAAATGAAATGGAAACCTGGGGCACGGAGATGCCCATGACCGCTCTAGATTCTCTCCACACCGACCTTGATGCTGCCCGCTACGAAATGAATTCCCGCACTCCCGCGAGAACTGACAGCTCCCCCACGATCCCAACCGGGCAAGCCGCCAGCTAACAAGAGCCAGTGTAGGACGGGCCGCCTCAGCCTGCCTTGAGCGAAGTCGAAAAGGTTCGCTCGTCGAGAGATGCTCAACTGTATTGAGCGCTCACAGAGAGACGACGGGTTTCTGGATATTGAGTGTAATCGCGAAATTACGTCACTCTGAGGCCGCTAGTTTGGTTTTGGGGCGCAGAAGGCCGTGAACGAAGTCACGTCCGAACAAGAAAATCAGCGCCACAGACCACAGGATTGGTAGACATGTGTATGGAATAAACCATAGCCAGCCTGTCAATGATGGGGCCGGAGGAAAGCCATACCTAAGCCATAGAACGAAGTCATGCGATGGAACGAGAGCGCACATCAAGCCGATGCCGACCCCAATCACGTCCCCCAGTAACCTCAACGGTGTCCACGAAAACATCAAGATGCGGCGTCTTTGCTGCCAAGATTCGATATTCAATGCCACCCAATACCACAACAGCGCAATCGCCACAACGAGCGTTATGTCATCCCACCAGCCCGGTTAGTAGCGAAACACCAACGCTCTGGGGATAGCCAAGGGAGCATTGATAGCAATCAGAAGTGCGAAGGAAGGTGGCGTTCCGGGCATATCGTTAATGCGCATCAGAGCCGTTTCCCAGCCGTCGGTCCACACCAGGAGGGACACCGCCACTAAGGTCTGCACAAGCGGGAGCGCGTATTTCAATTTCAGGCGCATGCGAGCCTAACCAGAAAAACAAAGTTCGTTCTTACGCTGATTAGACACCGGCACCGAGGCTCTTTGGGAGTAACTGTCGTAATCAGGCGCCGGGGCTCATTGGCCGTACAGTCGTTTCCGCATCAGCGCAACACCTCCCGCTGCCCACCGCCAGGCATTACCATGTCCCCATGCCCCCGACGCCGGTCCGAGCCCAAGACGCCCGTAGTCAAAATCTCTCCTCGCGGTGCCACTCGACTGAAATCCGGCCACGTCTGGGTTTATCGTTCCGATATCGTTTCTGCCGACGGTGCGGCCCCGGGCTCTCTGGTCGCAGTCACCGACCATCGCGGCAAGGCGCTGGGCACCGCCCTTTATTCGAGTTCTTCCCAGATCGCCATTCGTATGCTATCGCGAGAGCCCGTGGGCGATCTTGCCGGGACTCATTCGCCAGCGCATCGCCGATGCCATTTCCTACCGCGAGCCGATCGTTCGCGACACCGACGCATACCGCGTCGTGTTCAGCGAAGCCGATTTTCTGCCCGGCCTGATCGTCGACCGCTACAACGACATTCTCTCGTTGCAGATCCTTACCCAGGCAATGGACGCGGAGGTCGTGCGTGACGCCCTGATTTCAGAGTTAACCGAGAAGCTGCATCCGGCTTCGATCGTCGAGCGGGTCGACTCTAAAATCCGCCAGCTCGAAGAGCTTCCGCCCCGGCTCAGCGGCCTTCTAAGCGGCGAAAAAAGTTCCACTGTCTTCACTATGAACGGCGTTCAGTTTAAGTTTGAGGAATTGGAAGGTCAGAAGACAGGGGCATTTCTTGACCAGCGTGAAAACTACGCCACTGCAGCTCAATATGCTCAGGGCGAAGCACTCGATGTCTTCTGCTACCAAGGCGGATTCGCATTGCATATGGCTCAGCGCTGCTCGCGCGTAACCGGTGTCGATAGCTCTCGCGCAGCCCTTGAAGTCGCCGACCAGAATGCCTCCCTCAACCATCGCGAGATCGAATGGATCGAGGCCAACGCCTTCGACCTGCTCAAGGACTACGCTGCCTCCGGCCAGCGTTATGACACTATCGTTCTCGATCCCCCGGCCTTCGCCAAATCGAAGCGCGACCTGGATGCCGCCATGCGAGGCTACAAAGAGCTAAATCTTCGCGCATTAAAGATGCTTCGGCCGGGAGGGGTTTTGATCACGTGTTCGTGCTCTTATCATGTGAGCTCGTCGGATTTCGTCGAAATGCTGGCGAGCGCGGCTTTGGACGCGCAGCGCACCGTGCGTATCGTCGAGGTTCGCGGGCAGGCCAATGACCACCCGGTTCTGCTGAATGTTCCAGAAACCGCCTATCTGAAGTGCCTTATATTGCGTGTAACATAATGAAAGTATTAACGTTATTGTACTTGACATTAACACACTCATATTTTATGCTTCTTTTGTGCTGAGTTAGCATCCAACTATTTGAACGGCAACGCCGAATTCTTGAAATCCAGCACAGAAGGAGAATATCTCTATGACCGTACTAACCCGTTGGGAGCCTTTCCGTGAGTTTTCCACCCTGCAGGACCGCATGAATCGTCTGTTTCGCGAATCCTATAACGAAGGTGGCCGGGACGAATCCCTCACCGCATCCAGCTTTGCCCCGGCAGTCGATGTTTACGAAGACGAGCACAATGTGACCCTAAAGATCGAAGTGCCCGGAATCGATGAGAAAGATATCGACATCCGCCTGGAAAATAACACCCTCACCGTTCACGGCGAGCGCAAAATCGAGAAGGAAGAGAAGGAAGAGAATTATCGCCGCGTGGAGCGCCAGTATGGCGACTTTACCCGCACCTTTACTCTGCCGCCGACCGTGGATGCCGAGAAAGTTTCGGCGGACTACGACAAAGGCGTGTCTGAAGGTCACTCTGCCCAAGAAAGCCGAAGCCAAGCCGAAGCAGATCAAGGTCAACATCGGCACCGGCAAGGCCACGGACAAGACTCTGGAAGCCAAGGCCCTCAGCAAAGCCGCGTAAGCGGTAGCTCCAGCTCGCCGGAGGGGCGGACGAGCGACCGTCCCCATGTTCATCAATTTCGCCCCCACATGCGAGCGAAAATGATCCGCATAGGACTTTAAGGAGCAGCAGATGGCTTACGTGTACACCGACACAGTGCCTTATCTACCGGCAATGATTTTGAAGGTACGCTCGACGCGATTTCCAGGCTTCGTCGATCACTATGGCGGTGTCGATTGGGAACTCGACGAAACGGGGAGACCGATGATCTGGCATGCGCAACAAAACGACGTTTTCCGTCGCACGTCCTTCCTTGACTTCTGCCCGTCCGGTACTCCGGAGGTTGTTTGGGATCCGCAGCACTATGGCCAGCGGGTATCCGCGATAGAACGTTTCAAGGCGTTGGAAGGCACGCCCTGGAGATTGCTCCACACGAACTGCGAGCAGCAAATTCGCTGGGCTGTTGAAGGGAGGGCCTATAGCACGCAGCTGAATAATGCCCTACTCGCCGTCGTGTCCCTTGCGGGAATTCTGCTATTTCCGGGCCCCCAGCGGAGATCAGCCAGCACGAGTACCAGCGTTGCGCGCAGACGCCGGCAAAGGCGACAGAGATGACCGCCGCGCGTTAGACTTTGTGATCGGCTAATGATCAAGAACGTCAGCGAGTTCGTTCTGGACGCGGCAGGATGGGGTTTAGCGTCTGTCCTAGCTGCCTTAGCATCATTCGGCGTCGGCATATGGGAGCACATCCACGATAAGACCGTGCCGTCGTACGTTTTTCTCTGCCTATCGGTGCCTCTCTTTTGGGCAGGAAGCTACATTGCATGGACGAAGAAAAAGCAAGCGCTTGATGACGAAATGTCGCTTCATGGTGGCCCGGAAATATCGTTCTCCTGGGGGGCGGCTCCGCCTCTAAACACTCGGAAAGCCTTGTTTATTGAAAACAGCGGCACCGTTGACGCCTACGAGGTGAGGGTCGGTGACATTGGCTTAGACAAGGCTCATTGCGGCGCTCGTTTCCGATCAATTGCTAAATGCTCGCGAGGCAGCGTGCACCAATTGAGCTTCGAACTCTATGGAGACACCGTACTGCCGCAACAGGGACAATCTTGAGATGGTGGTTTACGCATCGCAGTCCGATTTTCAAGTGGACAATGCGGGAAATACGGTAGTCGAGTTCCCGATCACTGTTACGTTTGAGGAATACGGCGGGGCTCGGTACGAAGCAAACTTTCGGTTTGTTGCCGACGACCACCTATCAAGATTGAGCATTCATAGGATCAACCGACAAAGGGTTCGGCGAACCACAGTTGAGTCCGCCTTAGGAGTTTACACCCATGGCCATCCGTTGGGATAAGTTCACAGTAAAAGCACAGGAAGCCGTCCAGCGCGCCAACGACCTCGCCTCCGAGCACGGCAATCCAGAGCTGCTACCGGTTCATCTGCTGGCGGCGCTGCTCGAAGATAAAGAAGGCATCGTTTCGCCCGTGCTAGAAAAAATCGGCATCGGGCCGCAGGCCGTTCTCAGCGACGTCTACCGCGAGATCGAGAAGCTGCCAAAAGTTTCCGGCGAAGCCGCGCAGGCCACGCTCTCGAATGCCACGAACAAGCTGTTGGAGCAGGCTTTCAAAGAGGCCTCCAACTTTAAGGACGAGTATGTCTCCACCGAGCACCTGCTGCTGGCCATCACGCACCTGAAGCAGGACGTGGCCCAGCAGATTCTTGCCCGCCATGGAGCCACGTATGACGCGATTCTGAAGGCGCTAACTTCGGTTCGCGGATCACAGAAAGTGACCGACCAGAATCCCGAGGCGAAATATCAGGCCCTGGAGCGCTACGCCCGCGACCTGACCGAGCAGGCTCGCCGCGGCAAACTCGATCCCGTGATCGGCCGCGATGAAGAAATCCGGCGCGTGGTGCAGGTACTTTCCCGGCGGACGAAAAATAATCCGGTGCTCATCGGCGAGCCGGGCGTAGGCAAGACGGCGATCGTCGAAGGCCTGGCGCAGAGAATTATTTCCGGCGATGTGCCTGAAGTTCTCAAGAACAAACGAGTGGTTGCGCTCGATCTCGGCTCCATGCTGGCCGGAGCGAAATATCGCGGCGAGTTTGAAGATCGCCTCAAGGCCGTATTGAAGGAAATCGAAGACTCCCAGGGCCGAATCATTCTCTTCATCGACGAGCTGCACACTCTGGTCGGCGCCGGAGCCAGTGAAGGCGCGATCGACGCCTCCAACATGCTGAAGCCGGCGCTGGCTCGCGGCGAGCTGCGGGCCATTGGCGCTACTACGCTGAACGAATATCGCAAATACATCGAGAAAGATGCGGCTCTCGAACGCCGCTTCCAGATTGTCTTCGTTGGCGAGCCGAACCTCGAGGACACGATCGCCATTCTGCGCGGATTGAAAGAGCGCTACGAAGTGCATCACGGTGTCCGAATCAAGGATTCAGCGATCGTGGCCGCGGCGACACTTTCGCATCGCTACATCTCAGACCGTTTTCTGCCGGACAAAGCCATCGACCTGGTCGATGAAGCAGCAGCTTCAATTCGTATCCAGATCGATTCGCTTCCCACGGATATCGATCAACTGGAGCGTCGCGCCACGCAGCTTGAAATCGAAAAGCAGGCGCTTAAGAAAGAAGATGACGCAAACTCCCGCGAGCGCCTGGCTGTCATCGAGAAAGAGCTGGCGGAAATCCGAGAGAAATCCAACGCCCTCAAGGCGAATTGGAAAAAAGAAAAAGAGCTGATCGCGAAGTCCCGTGAATTGAAGGAAAAAATCGAGAAGCTGAAACTTGAAGAACAGACCGAGGAGCGCAAAGGGAATCTGCAGCGCGTTGCCGAAATCCGCTACGGACTGCTGCGGCAAGCCGAAGAAGAGTTAAACCAGCTCACCGCCAAGATCGAAGCCAAAGGCTCGGGCACTCCGCGCATGCTGAAAGAGGAGGTGGACGAAGAAGATATCGCCCGCATTGTCTCGAAGTGGACCGGCATTCCTATCTCGAAGATGCTCGAAGGCGAAGTGAAAAAACTGGTCACCATGGAAGACCGCCTGCGCCATCGCGTTGTCGGACAGGACGAAGCCCTGGAGCGCGTGGCCAATGCCATTCGCCGCTCCCGCGCCGGACTCAGCGATCCAAAACGCCCCATCGGCTCATTCATTTTTCTCGGCCCGACCGGCGTCGGCAAAACCGAATTAGCCCGTGCCTTGGCAGAATTTTTGTTTGATGACGAACGCGCGCTGTTGCGCATCGATATGTCCGAGTACATGGAGAAGCACTCGGTCGCCCGCCTGATCGGCGCGCCGCCGGGATATGTGGGATATGAAGAAGGTGGGCAGCTCACCGAGCAGGTGCGTCGCCGGCCATATTCGGTCGTACTCTTCGACGAAATCGAAAAAGCGCATCCCGATGTTTTCAACGTTCTCTTGCAGATTATGGACGATGGCCGCCTTACCGATGGCAAGGGCCGCGTGGTCGATTTCAAGAATACGATCATCATCATGACGTCGAATCTCGGCTCCAGCTATCTGCAGGCCGAAAGCCTGCGCACGCCGGAAGATTTTGAGAAAGCTGGCGAGCAGGTGATGAATGTGCTGCACGGCCACTTCCGGCCGGAGTTCTTGAACCGCGTCGACGACATTATTATTTTCGGCCCGCTGGGCAAAGAGCAGTTGGTGAAGATCATCGAGCTGCGCCTCGAAGATGTGCGCCGATTGCTGGCCGATCGCAAAATCTCAATCGAACTCACCGACGGCGCGAAGGAGCTGTTATTCACCCAGGGCTACGATCCGAACTTCGGTGCGCGCCCGTTAAAGCGCGCGATCCAGAAGCTGATCCAGGATCCACTGGCGCTGAAGATTCTTGACGGCGAAATTCTGCACGGCGATCACATTGTGGTCGATGCCGACAAAAAAGCCGGCAAGATGAAGTTCGAAGTGAGCAGGCGCGTGGGAGAAAAGCAACCCCAGAAAGCTCGCGGCTAGGTTTTAGCCAGCTCCTCAACTCGCCTGCTCGCGACTTGATCCCTTGGTAAGGCCAAGCTTCTCTAGAAATGAGATGGCCCGGTCGAGAGACTCTGGTTTTATATTCCACCGAAGCCTCTCCGCCTCACGGCGAATCTCGGAATTCGACATGGGCCGGTTCTTTTTATCGAGAATGAAATATGCCTTCGCAGCGATTGAAAGCTCCAAGTATCCCGGGTCGCCCGCTTTCCTGATTTTCTCAGAAGCCGATGCGATCTCTTTATAGGAGCTCGTGGGGCGGAGAGCAGATACTAACTTCTCGCCATCTTTCGTCAGGACGTAGTCAAAACGACGAAGCTCGAACCCCTCGCTGTACGTTCCGAAGTGGGTGCTGTCTTCCCCCACGAACCCCAGGTTCTTTAGCTGGGTAACGGTACTGTCCAATGTAGCGGAATAAGGTCCATAGTAGTGGGCGTTAAAGTTCAAGCCTGGGTCAACTCCGGAAAGCAACGAAACAAAGTATGCTTTTTTCTGAAGAAGGGTACGCCCCTGGAGATGCCCCCCAGATGCCCCTAATAAGCACAAGATAAAATGCATAGAGTTCATAGTGAGATCCGTAGACTACCTGTTTTTCTGGGGCTGCTTTCTTCCGTTTTTTTTCCTCTGCTTGGATGCAAGGTTTTCGATCATCGCCAATATCTCTTCGCGAAATGCCTTGCCCCGCCTTTTTCGATCTTTTTCGTCCTTGTATGTTATCGGAGCGTAAATCTGGAACCGCTGCTCAAGAATCGCTTGGTTGACAGCTCCGAATAACGCCGATTCTTGCAAAAAATACGTTGGGGCTTTCACTGGATCGACCACGAGCACTTGACTTTCTGTTTTGACCGCCGAAGGAAAAGTCACAAGTTTGCAGATAACGAGATCCGGCTCGTCAATTTTGAAGTGTTCAGCAATCATAGCCTCAAGCGGGCTGTGAAACCAATTGGATTCCCCAAAGACCATGATCCGCGCGTCGGGGTCGGCGAAATCATTCTGGTTTACATTGAGAATACATTTCAGAAGCTTACGTTCTACTAGCCGCCGAAAGATAGAATTGACCCGCGTCTTGGGCGATTCTTCCAGAATCTTGGTCATCAACCTTTCATCCGTCCAGCCAAGATAGTGATCGAGGAATTCTGGAGAGCCGTCATACCGATATAGATCGTTAAGCCAGGGTACCGCGTCTTTTTCAATTCCAAGCGATATGGCTCTTTCGACCATCTGATCAGTAATGAGTCTTATCCGGTGATGATACACCTGAGTTTTCATGTAGTACTTCGCAAGAACAAATTGTTCTAAGGCGTAGATCCCGTTCTTGGAAATTCCCAGATACCTATCGTCAGCGTCCTCGTGTAATCGGAGTTGGCCGATCAAAAAATCGATGTCGTAGAGTCCGTACCTCACGCCGCAGAAGTAGCTATCTCGCAATAAATAATCCTGTTTGTCGGCATCTAGCGGCCCGGAAACGATGTCGTGAAGCACGCTAAAGCCTGACTGACCGTCGAGAATTCCAATTATTTTTTCTCGATCCTTCTCCAGTACCCACCGGCCGAGTTCAGGGTTCTCGCGCAAAATCTGAGCGGTGATCAGCTCGTGCACCTGTTGATGAGGCTTCAGCTTAACTTTTTTCTTATTCGCGTGTCGTTCAAGGATGGGCTCCGAAACGTGAGAATAAGGGCCGTGCCCGACATCGTGAAGGAGAGCCGCAAGCCTCACCAGGCGAATCTCCTCAGGAGGGAGGCGGAGCTGCATTGCGACGCGAGATGCAACGTGAAAGGCCCCCAGAGAATGATCGAACCGGGTGTGCATTGCACCAGGGTAGACGAGGTATGCGAACGCTAGCTGCTTCAGCCTCCTAAGTCTCTGAAAGACGTTTGTATCAATAATCCCCTGTTCGGTTGGCTCGCGGAATACAAATCCATGAATCGGATCCCGGATTTCAAGCTCGGAGAACATGGGCGTTTATATTGGCGAATGAAAGACGAAAATGCAACAAAAAAATCGTACGCTTTCGACTGATAAGCCGAAAGTGACATCGTTGGTGCGGCTAACCTACATGACGAAAGCGAGAAGTGATCGGGAAGCCTACGAAATCGGCCCTATGGCGTATTATTTTAATGTCCAATCTTCCTCTCGACGATTCGCAAGATTATGGGTCGCCAAAAGAGGTGGCCGATGAAATTAACTAATGACAGCGGCCTTTTGATGATCGCGCTACTTCCGAACGAAAGCCTGCATCAGCTCTGGCGACGCGGCCAGGAACCAGGCGATGACGATTCGCACCATGATTTGCGCCCCATACCAGAAAAAGCGCCAATTAATATCTCTCGCAGCCGCGGACACTGCCGGCACCGATCCCGCGGCTCCCAACACCATAAGGACGATCGCACACCAGCGTGCCCAATTCTGTAGCCGGTAGAGTCCCCAGCCCACTAGCGCCCATCCCGCGCCCACACAGATTGCGGTCTGCGGTCCGTCGAGTTCTCGCCCGTAAGTGATGCCTGCGGCTCCCGTCATCGCTAGCGTTCCGGGTGCCACGATCTCAGCCACTCCGATCGTAATCAGATACGCGGCAACCAGGAAAAACAGTGCCGCGATCACCGTCGCACTGGCGGGCCGTTCCATAGGAATGAGAGTACCGCAGTCCGAGACAAGCCAGCACGCTGGCTTAAACCGCCCGCTCAGAGGAATTCTTTCGCCGTACTTGCTCAATCACCCAGTCAGCCCAGTAAGAAGACGCTCCACTCGCCAGCAGCGCGGCCTTGCCCAGCACGGCATCTACGAAGTTCTCGATCATGGGATAGTGCAAGTTAGCGTCAGGCGGCAGATTCTCGCGGCCGTCGGGATAGATGAGCTCCGGCCCATTCAGCGGGGTCATTTCCATTTCGCCGTCGGTGCCGCGAATGCGGCATTCGTCCCGTTTCACTTTCGAGTGCCAGCGAACATCGACAATCCCGCGCACGCCGCCGGCATAGTCGACCATCACAGTCGCGTTGTCTTCCACCGCATAATGATGCACCGCATTCGACATGTAACCCGTCGCGCGCAACGGCTGGCCGAAAAGGAAATTCAGCACATCGATGCGATGACAGGCAATATCGTAGAGCGGGCCACCTCCGGCCTTTGCCGGATCGATGAGCCAGCTACGTTCGCTGAGCTTTTCGTCGAGCCAGCCGTGGTTGGTGAGTTCGGCGATCACCGGCTTGCCGATTGCGCCCGCTTCAATCAGTTGTTTCGCGCGCTGTATCTTGGGATAAGTTCGGCGGTAGTATGCAACGCCGAGAGTGCGTCCGGTTTCTTCGGCAGTCTTTATCATCGAGCGCGCTTCGGCCTCATTCATCGCCATCGGCTTCTCGCACAGCACGTGTTTTCCGGCGCGGAGAGATTGAATCGTCTGTGGTGCGTGAAGAAAAACAGGAGTGGCGATGTAAACCGCATTCACTGCGGTATCCGCGAGAGCTTCGTCGAGCGTGGGCCAAACGCGTACATTGTAGGGAGCGGCTTTTGCCGGATCACGCGTAACCAGGCCGTACAAGCGGCTTCTCGGTTCGGATTGAATTCCGGGAATGACGCGCCGAGTCGAGATGTCGCCGATTCCGACTACGATCCAGTTCAACATAAAATCAATTGACCACGAAGGACACCAAGTATCACGAAGGCGGCCTCGTCAGGGTTCCTTCGTGTAACTTTATGTCCTTCGTGGTAAAAATCTTTCGGAGCTCTGCACAAAATTAAAGGCCGGCCTAAGCCGGCCTTCGCCATCAATCTTCAAAATCCAAAACTACTTTTTGGGAGCGATTGCATCCTTGGCAGCCTTGGCGACGCGGAACTTTACCACGGTCTTCGCCTTGATCTGAATAGGTTCGCCCGTCTGCGGATTCCGTCCAACGCGCGCCTTGCGGTGCGCTTTCACCAGCCGGCCCAGGCCGGGGACAACGAACACGCCGTTTTTCTTGGTTTCTTTCACTGCGACATCGGCGAGCTGCTCCAAAAATGCCGCAGCCGTCTTGTTAGGAAGTTCGGTTTTCTCCGCCAGATAGCGGACGAGTTGAGTCTTGGTCAAACCTGAAGCCATGTTTCCTCCTCGGGGAAAAAGTTGAATTTTAATTCCAGCGGGCTCGATGGTATATCAGCGCCCTGTGGAAAACACCCTTATTCTACGCGGGTTCCAAAGATATAACACGCCGAAAGGGCCATTTTTACACGTTTATTTGCAACCGCACTACCCAAAATGGCCAAAATAGGCCGCTAACTGCACTGTGATCTATGCAAATCAGGTCTGCTCCAGCGGTAGTCTTTCTCGAGATGGCATCTCGGTGCTTCGTCTGCGGATGCAATAATAGTTGCAATAATAGTAAAGAGGAGAATCACGATTTGAGTTGCGCGATCTGCGAAATTCGCAAGGAGAAACGTTTCTGTCCCGCGGTCCACGGGCGCATTTGCCCGCAATGTTGCGGCGAGCAGCGCGAGGTCACGCTCGATTGCCCCAGCGATTGTCCCTATCTGCAACAAGCGCGCCAGCACGAGAAGCCCCGATCGGCGGACGAATTTGACGCGGCCTCGTTATTTCTTCAAGTCGAAATTTCCGATCAGTTCACTTACCAACATGAGCATTTGCTCATGGGCTTGAGTTATGCCTTGGCGAAGGCCGCGGGCACCGACCGCGCCCTCAATGATCGTGATCTGATCGCCGCGCTCTCGGCCATGTGTACGAGCTATGAGAGGCTGGTCAATTCCGGATTGCATTACGAACAACCGCTGCCGAGCGCGGCGCAGCACGCTGTCGCAGGGCAAGTGGAAGAAATGGTGAAGCAATTTCGCGCGGCCGAGCAGAAGCAGCTAGGGTATTCCAACCTGCGGGATTCCGATGTGCTGAAGGCTTTGGTATTTCTGCTTCGGCTGGCGCAGGGGCGAACTTCGGGACGGCCCAAGTCGCGAGCGTTCATTGATTTTTTGTACGACCAGTTTCCGGAGAAAGAATCAGCCGTACTCGCTGCGCCTGAAGCAGGCAGCCGGCTCATCGTGCCTTAGATCGAAGATCGAAAATCGAGCCACGAATTTCACTGATTAACACGGATCAGGGCAACAATCTTGCGAGATCGTGCGCTCAAGGTCTAATCCGTAGAATCAGTGAAAATCCGCGGCTGATTCTTCAGTTTGCGCACCTCCGCGCCCGAAGGCAGCGCGTCCCGCAGCTCATGGATCGTTTTATTCAACACCGGATGACGCGCCTCAGGCGCAATCTCCGCCAGAGGTTCAAGCACGAATCGGCGCTCGTGCATGGCCGGATGCGGAATCGTGACTTCCGCAGAGTCCAAAACAGCACTCTCAAACAAGAGAATGTCGATGTCGATCATGCGCGGCCCTTTTTTCTGCACGCGCTGCCGCCCCATAGCTTTTTCTATGCCAAGAATCGCAGTCATCAGCTCTTGCGGCATTAGTGCGGTTTCGAGCGCAACGGTACAATTCAGGAACCACGGTTGTTCCGTAAACTCCACAGGCTCGGTTTCGTAAAAGGATGAAATCGCCGCCACTCGGCCCAATGCCTCGAGCTGACGCGCAGCTTCTCGCAGGTTGCCCTCGCGATCTCCGATATTCGAGCCCAGTGAAAGATAGGCCAATGTTGCCATAGGGTTATCATCCGATACCTTGGTTACTTTCGGAGATCGCTACCTCATCTTAGAATTAAAGCATGCTGGAGTCTCTGCTGTTGAGTCGAGATGCCGACGTGTTCCGGGTGTTGCGCCCGACGCTCGAAAAATTGTCCATCGACATCGAAATCTGCCAGGAAGCTAAGAAAGCCAGCGAGATTCTGATCTCGGAAAAATTCGATGCCGTAATCGTAGATTGCGATGACATGCCCGGCGGAGTCGGAGTCCTGGAAGGATTGCGCGCAACTCCCAGCAATAAGAACTCTGTAACCTTTGCCATCGTCAACGGCAAAAGAACCACTACGCAGGATGCATTCGGCATGGGAGTGAATTTCGTTCTCCACAAACCGCTCTCTGCCTTGAACGCATCTCGCTGTTTCAATGCCGCTTTGAGCTTTATGTTGCGCGAGCGGCGGCGCTACTTCCGCCATCCGGTAAAAATAGCGACCCGTCTGCTGCTGGGGGATGCAGAAATTAAAGCGGAAAGCACGAATCTGAGCGAGGGCGGAATCGCACTCTTACTCCACCAAGCGCTACCGAAGAACGCGACGCCACGTTTGCAGTTCACACTGCCCGGAACCAGCGCCAGTCTCGATGTGGAAACGGAAGTGGCCTGGGCTGACTTGAAAGGATGCGTGGGATTGCGCTTTCTCAACTTGCCCGCGAGTTCAAAGGAACTGCTGGAGGGTTGGCTTGGGGATCATGCGGAACAGATTCCCGCAGCCCAGGACAAGCCACTGGCAACCGCCTCCCGTCCCGTCCAATAGAGGGCGCTGGCCCTCCCGCTCATCTCCATTTGATCCGCAGGTATCCGCCTGGTAATTGGCGGGCGGCATTCGACGTGGCAATCTAGCCAGATCGGAGAGCCATTAATCATGCTGCCTTCTAACTATCGCGTCGCTCGTATTCAGAAATCTTTGCGCTGGTTTGAGCAGGATATTCCTTTGCTGAACATGCGAGTCAAGGACCTGTCGGCAGAGCGCCAGCGTTCTGCACGCCAGTTCGCCGCCGCCGTGGTTGACCAGACACGAGCGGAACTCCAACGCCTGCTGGAAGAACAACCAGAGCCCGCTTTAGATTTGGGCGAAGTACCCTTCGAACCGGCGGATTAAATCGGGCGATTCGATTAAACCTGGATTCAGCAGATAGACCTCACAGTAAAGATCCAGCGGTGGCCTGGGCGCCATAATGCTTCATCTCAGCTGCTGATTCCTCTGGCAGCGTGACTTCCTCCCACAAGCTGCGATCGCGGAGTATACGGGAAACCAGGGCGGTGTGCATGGCGTGCCCGGCGCGGTCGGCAACTACTTTCCCCAGGATCGGTTTGCCCAGAAGAGCCAGGTCGCCTACCAGATCCAGCACCTTGTGACGAACAAACTCGTCGTTGAAGCGGAGCGGTCCGTTTTCGATTCCGTCGCGCGTCAGCACAATGCAGTTGTCGCGCGACGCGCCCCGGATCAGTCCCATGTTGCGCATGGCTTTCTCGTCTGCGCGCGAACCGAAGGTGCGGGCGGCGGCAATATTTCGCAGATAACTCCCGTTCGAAAGCTCCACCTGAAAAGTTTCCTGGCCGATGAGCGGGTGCGGAAAATTAATCGAATAAGAGATGGAGTAACTGTCTGCCGGATAGACCGAAATAAACTTATTCCCTTCCCGCATCTCGAACTCGCGAAGGATCTTCATATACCGCCGCGGCCGCCGCTGCTTGCGAATGCCGGCTTTCTGGATCAATTCCACGAACGGAAGGGCGCTGCCATCGAGGATCGGCAGCTCCAGATTGTCCAGCTCCACGATGGCATTGTCCAGGCCAAGTCCGGTGAAGGCGGACAGAAGATGCTCCGTGGTGGAGATGAGAACGCCCTTCTTCATCAGGCTGGTCGCGTAGCTGACGCGGGCTACATTGCGGCTGGTGGCCTCGATTTCGAAGCCGTCCAAATCGGTGCGGCGAAATACAATTCCCGTTCCGGGAGGAGCCGGAAGAATCTGCAGAGAAACCGGCGCACCGCTATGCAGCCCGACCCCGCTGCATTGCACCGACGAGCGGATTGTCTGCTCCTGAATCAAGGATGCTAAATTATGTCTCGATGAATGAATAGATTACAGCCGGAGCCGGGAGGTTGACTGTGGTAAAAAAGCCACACTGCGTGGCTAACCGCGCCGGAGAACCTGACTGATTACGGGTTGACTCGGTTGTAAATCCAAGGTTCTCAGCAGCTTGTGGAAACTCGGAGACCCGCCTGCCTAAGTTATTTTTTATGTTTTCCGGCGGCTTTTAGGGGATTGTAGCGGGAATTGGGATCGAACATTGCCTCATCCAAGTTCTCACTGTAGCTGGCCGAGGTGATGAAACGCTCCGTCTGCATATCGCCGTTGAAATAACGGGTGAATCCGAAGGGCGTCATAATTCCCTGGATCAGGCGATATCCATTGTAGGTTTCCTCTTCCACGTTTTTTTCTCTGTCGACGGGATCGCGCCAGGAATAGCTCTTCTCGATCGGTAGATGGGTATCGATATCGAAGTAGAGACTCACCGCTTCGTCCTTGGAATTAATCAGCGTCACCTTTTGCGCGGCGAGGTTACCGGCAAGCGCGGCACCCTCAAAAAAAAGCGCCACCTTAGGATCGTTCACCCAGGTGCGCAACACGGTTTCCAGCGAGAACCGTTTTCGGCGCAGGTAGTCGTCGAGATCCTTCTGCTCCACCGGTTTCGGACCCTTGTAGGTGATTTCGTAACCTTTGTTGCCGATGTAGACATAAGCGACGTCGCGCTGGGGAGTCAGTTCGATCCGCTCTTTGTCCGGGAACTCCACGAATCGCCAGAAGAAAACGCCGTTGCTCGAGGGGCGTCCGTGGTAAAAGCTGTAAACGCGGCCTTGTTCCTGCAAATCGTGAATGCTGAGATACGCCTGCCCGCCCAATGCCTGGATCGCCTGATTCAGCAGATCGCGCGCCTGGTGCGCGTTCTGCTGATCCAGAGGAATAGATGAGGCTTTGCCCGAGTCCGGTTTGGCCGGAGCCTGCGCGGCATCCTGTGCCGCAGCGCGCCTTGCGACCCAGGCACACGTAGCCAGCACGAACGCCAATGTAAGGATGGGAAGCCGATATTTCATTCAGGCGAGCTTCATGCAGACGAGTTTCATGCAGACGTTCAGTAGCGAAGTCCAATACAGGAATTGTAGCCCCATGCGGCAGAATTGCTGACTACGGCTATATCGCGGACTTTCACTTTCGGTTGGATGCAGAAAAAACCGCAGGCGTCGTTCGAGATACGCGGCGAAGCTTGCCCACCAGGGCGAAGCTGCCTTGGCTAACCGACCAGGACCGCTCCTCCATTCACGTTGAAAATCTCGCCCGTGATAAAGCTGGCGTATTCGGTGCACAAAAACAGAATCGGTCCGGCGATTTCTTCTGCCTTGCCTGCCCGTCCCATCGGAATGGTTTGTCGAATCTCTTCGCCGCTGCCCGGATCGTCGAGCGCGGGTTTGGACATATCCGTATCCACCCAGCCGGGTGCAACTGAATTCACATAAATTCCCGCCGAGGCCAGTTCCGTGGAAAGGCTTTTCGTCATGCTGATCAGAGCGCCTTTGCTGGCCGAGTAATCGCAATGAAACGCTTCACCGCGCTGCCCGCTTGTGGAGCTGATCAGCACAATGTGCCCCGCCGCCGGCCCATTTCGCGGCTGCGCCTTCATCTGCGCGACTGTGTGTTTGATCAAACCGAACACGGCATCAAGATTGATGGAGAGAGTCGAGCGCCATTGCTGATCCGTCATTTTCTCGATGGCGACGTCTTCCACAGGCCAGACTCCATGATTGGCCACGAGAATATCGATCCTTCCGAAATGCCTGGCTGCTTCGGCAACCAGCACGCGCGCGGACTCCGGATCGCTCAAATTACTGCCGACGGCACGGCAATTCACCGCCCCACATTCCGCGGCCAAAGCCTCCGCCTGCGCGCGCGCCTTCTGATAGCTGAATACAACCTTGGCGCCGGCCGCTACAAAAAGCCGAACGGTAGCCGCGCCAATGCCGCGCGAGCCACCGGTGATCAAAGCAACTTTGCCGGAGAGAGAAAGTGGGACGGGCATGGTTGATAGTTTGCGGGTTCTTGTTGGCAGTTGCAAGTCGCGAGAGTCGAAAGGAAGCGGAATAGAACCCGTCAAGCAATGTCCAACTCGGTTGATGACGCTATGGCGATGTTTACGTCATCCACGGAACCAAAGAGGATTCGGGCAGTCGCTTGCCAATGCTTGGTTACTGTGGAGAGGTTCCTTTATTACTCTCTCCAGTGTCCAATAAGGGAATGAATCGGTTTCCGTTCTTTGGCTTACTCCTGTGCTTGTCCTGCATAGCCGTTGGTCAAGATGATCTTCGAGTCGCGTTTCGCGATGGGCTATACGGATATATCGACCGCTCCGGAACCTTCGTGATTGAGCCCCGTTTTATTGAAGCGAGCGGCTGGGACGACGGTGCTGCAAGAGTTAGACTGCCTGATGGCGAATTTGCCTTTATTGATAGCAGTGGGAAGTACCTAATGCAGCCACGACAATTCGACCGCCTCGGCGATTTGAGCGAAGGTTTGGCAATCTTCGAGCCGAAGGGCGCGAGATATGATACTGACGGATTTGTTAAGGACGTCGGATTCATTGATGTCACTGGACGCGTTGTGATCACACCTCACCTCTTCGCCGCGTATGACTTTTCCGAGGGAGTTGCCGCTGCAAGCGTCAGGTTCAACACGTGCGGGTACATTGATAGGCAAGGGAATTTCGTAATTAAGCCGGCATTTGAGTTCCCGAGCTATCAAGCCTGCGGGCTTTTCTCTGAGGGGCTGGCTCATGTGATGAAAGGCGGGAAATTCGGCTACATCGACCACATGGGCTCCTTTGTTATACGGCCGCTTTATGACAACGCCTATGACTTCTCTGAGGGTTATGCCGTGGTTGGGATCGGGTCTAGATACGTATTCATTGACAAGCGCGGTGCCGTTTTAGGTACGTCTTCATATGGCTTTGCCAGGGCCTTCTCTGAGGGGCTTGCCCCCGTCGCGCCGAATGTCAAGTGGGGCTTTATAGGCAAGTCGGGTCATTTGGCAATTCCCACCAAGTACGAGGAAGTGGGAGGCTTTTCGGAGGGGCTTGCATGGGTTCGAATAAACGGAAAATGCGGCTACATAAATGTGCACGGCGATCTGGTCGTGCCCGCGAAATACGATAGAGCGACTGACTTCTGGAATGGCATCGCCGAAGTAGTACAGAATCCAACGCGAGAGGGTGATCCCGAAGTTCGAACGATCATCGACACCACTGGCACTTCCGTTTCCTTAGGGAGGAGATAGCCTCAACGGTCGCAATCAGGCATCTACACCAATTAGCCCGAAATGCCTATCTCTCAAGAGTCAGAAGCCATCCTTCGAACTCGAAGTTCTTTCCGACTTCAACTCCCGCAGCAGCAATCGCACCAGCATCCCGTCGAAGCCGGTGCCGCTCATCTTCGCGAGTTCGTCCAGCGCCTGTTCGGGAGTGCGTGCTGCTGCAATCGATTGTTCAGTCAGCATGTTGGCGTAGGCGTCGGCGAGCGCGATGATGCGTGCCCAGAGCGGGATTTGCTCGCCCTTCGCGCCATCGGGATAGCCCGTGCCATCGAAGCGCTGGTGATGGTGCTCGATGGCCTGCCGCATCATGCCGCTGTGCGGCAAAAATCCGGCGATCTCGGCGCCGACGCGAGCGTGCATTCGAACTAGAAAAAATTCGTCGTCGGTGAGCGGGCCGGGCTTATTCAGGATGCGCTCCGGCACAAAAATTTTTCCCACGTCGTGAATGCGCGCGGCATAAACCAGATCGCTGGTTTCCTCCGGAGGCAGTTGCAGCGCCCGCGCAATGATTTCGGTATACCGCGCCACCAGATCGCCGTGGCCGGAAGTACGCAGCTCGCGAGACTCCGCGGCCCGGCTGAGCACTTCAATTGATTCCTTCAGCAGCGGCACATTGCAATCTTCTTCGCCGCCGCAAAACTTCACCAGCATGGATCCAAGCTCTTCCAAGTGCTCCGGCCCGTTATGCTCGCGCTGCAAAAATCCTTCGATGTACGTGGATATCTGTTGCCGCTGCGCCGCAAATTCCTCGCCCCCGGTAAATTCCTGCGCCGCCGATACCCGGTTGCCCCCCGAACGTTTCGAGACGTACATGCCCGCGTCGGCCACGCGAATGATGTCTTCGATAGAGAACCCGTGCATGGGAAAACTGGCCACGCCAAAGCTACCCGTGATGTGATGTTCGCTGAGCATGGGATCGGTGGTGATCCACTGGCGCAAGCGCTCGGCTAAAACTTCCGCCTGCTCCGGCCCGGTTTCAGGCATCAGAATAATGAACTCGTCTCCGCCGTAACGCGCCACCACATTCGACTGGCGCGATTTTTGTTCGAGTAAACGTCCCACGCGGGCCAGCACCAGATCGCCCTCGAAGTGGCCCATCGTGTCATTCACTTCCTTGAATTTGTCGAGATCGATCAGCACCACGGAGAACGCTCGACCGGAACGCGAAGCGCGCTTCCACTCCGCTGACAAAGCTTCCCAGAAGAAGCGCCGGGTTTTGATTCCGGTCAGGCCATCGGTGATCGATTGTTGTTGCAGCTTCTGAAATACAAAAGCATTGTGCAACGCCGTGGCCAGCAGGTCTGCCAGCGTGTTGAGAATCAGAACGTCCTGCGGAAAGAAAGCGCTCTCCCGGCGGCTTTCAATATTCAATGCCCCCAACAACGTTTCGCCGTAGGTAATCGGAATGCACAGCACCGACCGCGACTCGGGCAGAATCGCACCCATCTGGCCTTCCACTCCATTCTGCACCAGCGCCCGTTCCCCGGTCCGCGCCACGCGCCCGAGAATGCCGATGCCTAGCGGAATCCGCCTGCCCATGGCGTGTGCGGTGGCGCCGGCTTCCGCCTTAATTTCGATCTCCTTCGTTCCGTAGTCGAGCAGGCCGATACCGATGTGATCGAAGCTGAAATTCTTTTGGATCTCTCCCACAATCTGACCCAGCATATGAACCGGATCGTCACTCGAAATTGCAGTGCGCGAAATATTGTTCAGAAACGCCAGTTGCCGCGAGCGCCGTTGTTCCTCGGCGAACAAGCGCGCATTTTCCACGGCAACCGATACTTGCCCCGCCGCCGTCACCATCACGTCGAGATCGCGCTGCTCGAAAACATATTCGCGCATCTTGCTCATTGCCACCATCACCCCGGCGGGCTTGCCGCTCAACAGAATGGGCGCGGCGCACAGACACTTGGCGGGCTGCTCCGGACGGAAAGTAATTCCCAATCGCGCACGCGTTTTCTCCAAGTCCGAGCGAATCAGCAAAGGCTGCCCGGTTCGAATCACATATTCGGTGAAGGCGTTATCCAATTTGCGTTTTCGCTTGGGCAGGACGAGATCATCCTCTACTTCCAGCTCGAAGCAGATTTCATCGCCTGACTGGAAGGCGATGTAAAAATTGCTGTTGTTGAAAATCTGTCCCAGCTCGGCGTGGATGGTGCGCAACACCTCATCCTGATCGAGCCGCGAGCTGATCGCCTGGCCGATCTCCGTGAGCAGTTCATATTCCTGTGTCCTGCGATGAGCGTCGTGCGCGATCAGATAATTTTCCAGAGTCAGCCCCAGTTGCAGGGCCAGGCCCACCATAAGGCGCGGACCGGATGTACCGAACGCCTCGCGCTGGGCGTGAGGAAAAAGAATTACGCCGAATGCGTGTTCGCGAGTCTGCAGGCTGACCGCAGTCAGATTACGGATCTGCGCTTTTTCCAGCGCGTCCTTAAAGCCGGCGAATGTGCCGACAGACCCAACCGGCAGCGGCTCCGACATATGGCTGATGTCGCGAACCGTGAAGAGCCCGCCCTGGCGGTGCGCCCGGTCGCAGATGTATTCTCCGGCGCCGCTGCTGGTCAGAACCTCAAGAAATTCGGAAGAAAACCCACGCTGCACTGAAGGCAGCAGACCGCGCCAGCGTTCCGCGATATAGATGACCGCGCGCCGGGCGGAGAGAGCGCCGGCCAGCCGTTCCAGCGCCGACTGCATGCTGGGCAGCAAATCGTCGGCGGAAAGAAGCCGGCGTGGATCGGCTCCAAGGGTCGAAAGCGCCAGCGTATTTTCCTGTACCGCGTTGCGTTCGTTCTCGAACAGCACCATGACCATGGCGATGCCCAGCAGCATCTGCGGAATCGGTCCTAAGACATGGCCCACGCTGCCAAACATCTCCATGCCGGGGCTGCCGGACTGCACCGCGGCCATCAGCACCGCCCAGAGCGCCAGCGAAATGGCCAGGATTCTGAACGCCGCCGATCCCCGGCGATGAGCGTGCAAATAAAAAACCGCCGAACAATACAGCAGCACCGCGCTCAAGAAAATAACGGTCAGGCTCAGAGGACGCTGGTCTGGGGGCAGTGGACCAGATCGCAGAAGCGTCCGCAAATCGATGGCGGCGAACACGGTTCCGGTAAGAGCCAGTGCCCCGTCGTACCAGCGAAAGCGGAAAGCGGTACGCGTGAGCCGCGTGGAGACGAAGATGCTAACCCCCATGGCTACCGAAAACAGGGAGCTCGCAAAGAACGCGGCGAGCGCGGGAGGCCGATAATACCGAACCGCATCGAGCGCGTAATGGATGGAATAGCAGGCCCATGCGATCTGCCAGGCGCGAAAGTAAAGCTGCTGGCTCTGTTGATAGAGATAATAAAAAAGCAGGCACAGTAATAAAGCGACAACGCCCGGAATAATAACGATGCTGGTGGAAATACTGTTCATGGGGCCTGGCTAAGATTTCCGTTGAATTGAATTGCCTTGGTGTTACCAGGAGAAGACGGTGATTAATGTTTTCACATCGACGGGACGAACACAACAAGATTTAAGTACAATGCCCATCGCCGGGCACTCGGGTGAACTATTTAGCCTGAAAGCATCTATCTTGTTGGCTTGACGATACTTTTCTCCTCCCCATACCATCAAAGTCTAGCCACTTATGCCCGAAATTGTCGGTCCCGCATCAACCAAGCCGCGCGTCCGCTTCGCCCCGTCGCCCACTGGGTTTCTGCACGTTGGCAGCGCCCGCACTTTCATTTTCAACTGGCTCTACGCCCGCCACAACGCCGGCACCATGATTCTCCGCCTCGACGATACTGACGTCGAGCGCAACACTCAGGCCTCGGTCGATTCCATATTCGAAGGCCTGAAGTGGTTGAACTTGAGCTGGGACGAAGAATACAAGCAGTCCGAGCGTCTGGACTTGCACCGAAAGATCGCCTGGACGATTTTCGAAAAAGGCCTTGCCTACCGTGACTTCACTCCGGCGCATACCGGCGACGCGGAAAAATCCGGCGCCCAGGGAACCTGGCTTTTCAATCCCGGTGCGCGTGAACTTTCGCGCACCGAAAGCGATCGCCGCGCCGCCGCGGGGGAGCCATTCGCGTTGCGTTTTCGCGTTCCTCGTGAGAGCGGAGAGTTGGTGCGATTTACCGATGCGGTCTACGGAGAACAAGTCAAGGCGGCAGCTGACATCGAAGATTTTGCCCTGCTGCGCTCGGATGGCATGCCTACGTATCATCTCGCTTCGTGTGCCGACGATGCCGACCTGCGCATCTCTCACATTATTCGCGGCCAGGATCATCTATCGAACACTTACAAACATATTCTGATCTTCGAGGCCGCAGGTTACGTGCCGCCTCAGTTCGCGCATCTGCCGCTGCTGGTCGCCCCCGACGGCACCAAGCTTTCGAAGCGCCGCCACGGGCCGGTGGTTAGCGTGACCACCTATCGCGATGCTGGATTTCTGCCCGCGGCCTTCATCAATTTTCTATGCCTGCTCGGCTGGTCGCCCAAAAACGACCGCGAGAATATGTCCTTGCCGGAACTCACTGAAAGCTTCTCGCTCGAAGGCATAAACCGCTCGAATGCCATAGTGAACTTCAAAGAGCCGTCTGCAACCCCGGAGGAAAGGTTTGATCCGAAAGCGGTGTGGCTCAATGCCGAGCACATTCGTGCTTTGCCGGTAGAAGAATTGAGCGCAAATCTTCTGCCCATCGTGGGGTCTGCCGGCTTCAAGGTCAGACCGGAAAAAATGTTGCGCATCACGCCGCTGATTCGCGAGCGCATCAAGCTACTGCGCGACGTCCTCACCGCCGCAGACTTTTTCTTTGTCGACCAACTGCCGCCCTACGATCCGGCGGAACTCATCCCGCAAAAGGGCGACATGGCCATAGCTCTGAAAGTCCTTACGCGCGCGCAGGACGTTCTGGCCAAAGTCGAGTTTAAACACGATCCGCTGGACCAGGCTCTGCGCGCCGCCGCGCAGGAGTTGGGAGTGAAAGCCGGGCAAATGTTTCAGCCCATCCGCGTGGCGGTTTGCGGCAGAAAGAACGCCCCGCCTTTGTTTGAAACCCTGGAAGTCCTGGGCCGAGAAACCACACTTCAGCGAATCGAACAAGGTCTGCAAAAGCTCACCTAATCTTTAATGGAGCCCCGGACGCCCTCGTCCGGGGGGCAGCGCCACAGCCATAAGCGCCCAAGTCCGTGCCGCTGCCCGGGCGGACGAAGGCGTCCGCCCCTCCATGGTTTGTTCCGGCTGTATCTTCCAACTTGGGAATCAGTTCGAATTAATTGCCGTTCCACTGAGCCGCTATCCCTACCCGCGTGGCAAGATCTTTCAATGCAGTTCTATCGTCGCAACCTGCCGCACATGCAGCGCGACTACATGCCACACTTCATCACGTTTTGCTCAAAGTTTCGTCGAAACCTGCCGGAGTGGGCGCGCGATCTCGTACTTGGTTGTTGTATTCATGACCACGGCAAAAGATATCGCCTGGAAGTTGCCGTCGTGATGCCCGACCACGTCCATCTAATACTGACGCCATCGATCGGCGAAACTGGGCGCACAATCACCTCTCTAGTCGAAATCATGAAGGCAATTAAAGGAGCATCAGCGCACGCAATCAATCATCACGCTAGACATCAATCTGGCAGGAAGAGTCATTCGACCGCATTGTTCGCTCCTCTGAAAGCCTGGATGCAAAGATCGCCTACATCCTGGAGAACCCGGTGCGGAAAGCATTAGTGCAGGATTGGCGCGAGTATCGATGGATTTGGACGTCCCCCGCAGAGTCTCCCTTCTCCCCGCCAAAATAAGTACATGGAGCCCCGGACGCCCTCGTCCGGGGGGCAGCGCCACAGCCGTATGGGCCAGGTCCATGCCGCTGCCGGGGCGGACGAAGGCGGCCGCCCCTCCATGAGCGATTCTCGCGGCCCGCTTGCGATAAGATTGAAGTGAATGAATCCCCCTCATCCGCCAACTGATGCTGGAGAAAAAGCAGTGACTGCCTCGCCGTCGCCTGCGCCGTCAAACTTTATCCGCGACATTATTCTCGAAGACTTAAAAACCAACAAGCACAACGGCCGTGTACAGACGCGCTTTCCTCCCGAGCCCAACGGATATTTGCATATTGGGCACGCCAAAGCCATCTGCATTGACTTCGGCTTGGCCGACGAATTTGGCGGACATACGAATCTTCGCTTCGACGACACCAATCCCGAGAAGGAAGAAACCGAATACGTCGAGTCGATCAAGGCCGATGTTAAATGGCTGGGTTTCCAGTGGGATGGTCTGTTTTATGCCTCCGATTATTTCGACCAGCTCTACGAATGGGCGATCAAACTGATTAAGGATGGCAAAGCCTACGTCGACGATCTGACCGCCGATGAAATCCGCAAACATCGCGGCACACTGACCGAGCCGGGAAAAGATAGCCCCTATCGCAACCGTTCCGTCGAAGATAATCTGAATTTGTTCGAGCGCATGCGCGCCGGAGAATTCCCAGATGGATCCCGTGTTTTGCGGGCAAAAATCGACATGGCTTCGCCCAACCTCAACCTGCGCGATCCCGTGATGTACCGCATTCTGCATGCTGAGCATCACCGTACCGGCAACAAGTGGTGCATCTATCCGATGTACGACTACGCGCACGGCGAGTCGGACTCCATCGAGCAGGTGACTCACTCTCTTTGCACGCTGGAGTTTGAAGATCATCGCCCGCTCTACAACTGGTTCATTGAACAGTTGGGAATTTTCCCCTCGCGGCAAATCGAATTCGACCGCCTGAACCTTACATACACGTTGTTAAGCAAACGCAAGCTGCTGCAATTGGTGCAGGAAGGACGAGTGAGCGGATGGGACGATCCGCGCATGCCTACGCTCGGCGGCATTCGCCGGCGGGGATACACACCGGAGGCGATTCGTAATTTTGTCGCGTCCATTGGCGTGTCGAAGACGACGGGTTCCATCGAATTGGCCATGCTTGAGCACTTCGTCCGCGAGGATCTCAACAAGCGCGCCCCGCGCGTGATGGCGTTGCTTCGCCCGTTGAAAGTGGTGATTGAAAACTATCCCGAGAACCAGGTTGAAGAGATGGACGCGGTGAACAATCCCGAAGACGCGAACGCGGGCACGCGCAAGGTTCCATTTTCTCGCGTGCTTTATATCGAGCAGGACGACTTCCGCGAAGTTCCGCCGAAGGGATACTTCCGCCTCTCGCCCGGACGCGAGGTGCGCTTGCGCTATGCCTACTTCATTACCTGTAAAAGCCTGGTGAAAAACGAAAAAGGCGAAGTCGTGGAAGTGCATTGCGCCTACGATCCCGCATCGCGCGGCGGCAATTCGCCGGACGGACGCAAAGTGAAATCCACAATCCACTGGGTCTCGGCGGTGCATGCGATCGATGCCGAGGTGCGAATTTACGAAAACCTGTTCACCAAAGAAAATCCGAACGATGTGGAAGAAGGCCAGGACTTCACCGCGAACCTGAATCCCAATTCGCTCGAAGTTATAACGTCTGCCAAGCTCGAACCTTCGCTGGCGGCGGCGCCCATCGGTGACCGCTATCAGTTTGAGCGGCTGGGATATTTCTGCGTCGATCCGGATTCGAAGCCCGGCAAGCCGGTTTTCAACCGCACCGTGGCGCTCAAAGATACCTGGGCGAAGGTGGAAAAGAAGCAGGGCGGAAAATGAGATGATCTAATGGACGGGAAAGTACTTTGCGCAGAGTGCGGCGAACTAGTTTCAGATGTAATGGCCAGCCAGAGAAATGGTTTGTGTTTTTCCTGTCGCCTCAAGCACGAAGAGAAGGTCCCGTGCGCAGAGTGTGGCAAGCAAGTGTCCGTCAAACTGGCCAGGAGAAGGAACGGCCTATGCTTGCGCTGCCACGCGAATCGAAATCCGTTCTTTGTGCTCTACAGTTCACTAATTGAGCGAGTCTGCCACAGGCCCGGAGGCTTTGACATGCTCAACGATCCCGAAAAGCTCTATTATGCACTGACGCTTTTCCAGAATGAGGTCAACAACGGAGGTTTCCATCAATTTTTCTTCAACAGCTCCGGTTCATATTACGACCTAATCGAAAATGGCTTGGTAACCTTCAATGAGCCGCACGCGCTCGACCTCCTGCACCAAGCGAAACAGATCATCTTTCCGGCAATCGGGGTCCCGACGGGTATGGAGGCGCGCCGCCGCCTTATGCTCGCGCCTACCCCGGACTTGATGAACAAATTGAATACCCTCGACCAGCAGTTCTACCGGAGTCCCGACAGTCTCAGCGCGAAACTCCAAGCTTTCGCACGCGAACGGGGACTGGTTTCGGCGGAGACTGGCAATACGTAGGGCAAGCTCTGGCCCTGCGATCGCTCAGAAAGCAAAACCCCGAGCGCAACTCCACTCGGGGCGTAAGCCTGTCCAGCTTCAGAAACATTATCGGTAATCAAAACTCCGAAATCAAGATTACTTGAGGAGCCTCCCTGTCCTGAGACTCCTCTCAAGCTTCCTTGCGCATCTGGACGGACGAAAGCGTCCGTCGCTCCATGAGTTCGTTCGGAACCCTCCCAACCTTTCCCGTCGTGCGCCGTCTAAAAGCGTTATGATTTCTCCTTCGCCCCGCCGTGTCTGAGGCCTTCGCATGAACCTGCATATGACAATGACCGCTTTCCCTGGAGTTTTGTTCTTCGAGTTCTCCCGTACGGTTTTCTCCATGTGCACCGGTGGAATCGTACTTCTTCTGATTGGTTTATGGGCCGCGTGGGCGGACCTCGTGCGAGTGCGACCGCTGGACAAGGTCGTCGCTTTGGGCAATCTGTGTTTCGCGATGCCTCTCGCCGTTTTCGGCGCGCTCCATCTTTCCGCCGCTCAGGGACTCTCGGCCATGGTTCCCTCATATATGCCCTGGAAATTGTTTTGGGCATATTTCGTGGGCGTGGCGCTGATCGCCGCGTCGCTGAGCATTGCTACAAAGGTTCTGGTGCAGTGGTCAGGTCTGCTGTTCGGCTGCATGATGTTTATTTTCGTGGCGACGATGGACCTGCCCGGAACGCTGGCCAAACCTCACGACCGGATCATCTGGACCCTACTACTGCGTGAGTTGTCTTTTGGCTGCGGAGGCTGGGTTCTCGCCGGGACTGCGCTCGGCGCCAAAGATAGACGCGGAAGTATGTTGATCACGATTGGCCGCATCGTAATCGGGATCGCCGCCATATTTTATGGCGTCGAGCACTTTATCTTTCCCCTCAATGTCCCGGGCGTTCCCCTGGAAAAATTTATGCCCGTCTGGATCCCAGGGCGCATGATCATCAGTTATCTCACCGGCCTGATCTTGCTGATTTGCGGCACATGCATCCTGCTGGCAAAGAAAACGCGGATGGCGGCAACATATCTTGGGGCGTGGATCGTGCTGCTGGTCATCTTTATCTATGGGCCAATCCTGGCCACGTCTCTCTTGGACCCGAGTACGGATGTGAAGGTCGAAGGGTTAAATTATTTTTTTGACACCCTGCTCTACGCCGGCACGATACTCGCCGTCGCCAACGCAGGCGCCGCGCACGGATTCCTGACTGCTTGTCTTTCTGAGCGGAGCGAGAACGCCGAGAGGCTAGTTATGGATATGCGGGCTCTGCGCTGGATTGGCGTGATGCGTGGGTGGTTCCTTCACGACTTTCACTTCAAAACTTACCGGCAAAGTTTTCGGGGGATAACAAGCGGCATTGTCGCAGGCCTGGTAGCGAAGCACGCCGTGCATCACATATTTCCCCGGCACGACCGAGTGCAGCGGATGCACCGCTACGGCGATGGTGAAATCTCCGCTGTATACGCTTAGTTTCTCGTCCGGCGAGAACGGGAAGCTCGCATCCTCTCCCGCCGGATATTCAATTTTCCCGAGAATAATATCGGTGGGCAAATCCATCTTAAGGGCAGTCGGAATCAGGAACTCAGATTTCGGCGTATTCGAATTGATGTGGTATCCGGGAGGCACGCGGAAATTCAGGTTGACCATCGTCGCCTGAGCCCGTTGTGCTGTGGTCAGTGGTACGGGGGCGATCGAGAGCGTCGGAGCTTTGCCCGGCACCTGCGCTACCCCGCTCGCCGCAACGAACAGCGTAGCAATCAGGAACAGTGGCCACCAAGCCGATGGCCCTCTTTTACCCGGATAATTTGCTTGTTCGTTCATCTTGCAGACTGCCTGGATTCAAGCCGAATCAAAGATGCTCCTCGAATAGTAGAACAACCGGGGCGCAAAGCCGCATTACCTCGGAGCAGGTCCGTTTTCGCGTGCGCCCAGTATCGATGGTTGGGGTATCGACGCCTGGCTGCTGGCAGGCCGTGTATCCAGCGCCTTCTTGATCGCATCCTCAATCTCCGCCTTGCCGCGCAGCCCGAGAATCTTGTCGACAATCTTGCCGTCTCTTCCAATCAGAAAGCTTTCCGGCAGGGCGGGGACACCGCCGTATTCCTCGCCAACCGATTCTTTTCCAATCAGGATGGGATAGTTCACGCCCATATCCTTGGCGAACTTGCTGATGTCTTCTTTGCTGGCATCATCCATGGCGACGCCGACAATTTGAAATCCCTGTGAGGCGTACTGATTTTGCAATTCCACAAACCACGGCATCTCGATTTTGCAGGGCCCGCACCACGTCGCCCAGAAGTTGAGCAGCACAGCCTTGCCACGAAAATCAGAGAGCCGCATGGTCTTGCCGTCGAGTGATTGCAAAGTGAAATCCGGTGCCGGGCTAGCCAGCGCCAGGCGGGGCGCAAACGACGGCCCATCGCGTCGCGCTGCATGAAACCCAAAGTACAGCATCAGCGCCACCGCAAAGGCCACAACCACTAGAGTAAGAGGATTGCGTTTCACAAGAACACTCCATTCAAAACTTCAAACGATGCGGTGGCGCTTCCCGCGATCTCACAAAGCAAATCGGTTCAAAAACGAGAGCCAATTCGAGATCAAGGTAAATCGTCCCAGCACCAACAAAACTCCCAACGCGATCAACAACCCGCCGGAGGCTACTTCGACCGCATGCATGTGCGAGCGGAACCGGCTATAAAATTTCAGAAATCGCTCCACTCCCAGGGCCGTGAGCAAAAACGGCACCGCCAGCCCCAAAGAATAAATTGCGAGCAGGATCATCCCTTTCGATAACGTATCCTGTGCGGCCGCCAGCGTGAGAATACCCGCGAGAATCGGCCCGATACACGGAGTCCAACCGAAGGCGAACGCGAAGCCAATCACGAAAGCGCCAATCGGCGTGCTGCCACCTTTTAACTCGTGCAACCGCGTGTCGGAATACAGCGCCTTGATCTTGAGAATTCCCGTGAGGTGCAGGCCAAACAGAATGATGACCACACCAGCCACAATCGCGAGCGTGTGTTTGTATTGCGCTGCAATCTGGCCGATCTCGGTCGAGATCGCCCCCAGCGTAATAAACACCACGCTGAAGCCGAGAATGAATCCGACGGAGTTCGTCATCACCCGCCGCATCAGCCGGCCCTGCGACGACTTCAGTTCATCCACACCCGCGCCCGAAATAAGGGAGACGTAGCCCGGCACCAGCGGCAGCACGCAGGGCGAGAGAAATGAAATCAGGCCGGCGAAAAAAGCGGCGATCGGAAGTGGAAGGCTCGACATGCGTCTTTATTGTACCTGCGGAGTTCTTCGCATAGCATCTCCTACGCATCAGACGATTGCCGGGGCGATTAGTTGCAGGATTTATCGTGCGTGTCGTTAGCGCGATCTTGTGGCCGGCTGTGCCGGAGGTGGACTTGCTTCCGGTGCCTCAGGCCCAGGTTCCGCCAGCATCTTGCGCAAAAATCCGAAGGGCACCGAAGCATTCACCACTGCGCGATCGTCGGCTTGCTTGGCTGAAATGCTATCGAAGAAAGCCTTCACGTCCGGGTCGGTGCCGTGCATTCCAACGGCAGTTTCGCCGGTATGGGTCAACGCCAGGAATACGTTCACTTTATCGATCATTGCCCGCGCGTCTTCCGGACTTTTGGTAAAAGCTTCGGCGCGGACGTGAACCGAATCGGCCTTCAGATTTAAATGAAGCGCGCTGAGATAGCTTCCGGATACGACCAGCGTGGCCGGTGCCGTGAACAGCGAAGTCCACGAACTTCCCCCCAGCGCCGTGGGATCGATGCGCGCCACCACCCACGCCAAACTGGCAAGCTGCACATGCTTATAAAACTGACGCAGCAACGCCGGCCCTCCAAACGGCGAGGCCAGCCGCTTGGAGCGGTCAACCATGCCGCGAATCACCGCAGGGTCGTCATGATTGGAGGCTGCTACCAGATCGGCATTGAGCACCGCCACCCGCACCGACCGGCCCTCTACGCGAAGCGTGTAAATATCGATGGATTGATAGCTCTCCACCGTTTGCGCGACCTGCCGCAGGTAAGCGGTTAGGCGCTTGCCGTCGAACTCTCCCTTCAACACTTCAGAGAATCGCGGCTCCGGAGCCGAACCGCCGGTCCCTCCCCCAGGCCAATTTCCAGGGTAGTGAACGGCGAAGGCCGCTTCATCCAGATCGCGTTCAAATTCAAATCCAGTCTGGCTGATGAAGCGTTCGTATTCCGGGTCGTGGCTCACTGCGGGCAGCGCCTTGCCGCCGGTCGCTCTCCGGATTCGACCCAGATTGATGTAAAAAAACGCGTCCGCCCCTGGCAATAGCCGGGCCGCTTCCGGTGGAGCTTGCTTCCGCAGTTGTACGGCAATCGTCACCGCGGCAACGATCAAGATCACCGTCAGAAAGATTGGGAGAGTACGCCTAATTCGCATGGAATGCGGTCAGGGCTGACATCATATCACTGCTAGCCATCGCTGCTCCGGCGAAGCGCAAGGAATGGTTGCGCGAAATTTAGGCTATGTGATAACTTAACTAATTGTCCCGGACATCTGGATGGGATCAAGGGTATACTTGTGCCTAGAGGCGTAAGTTTCCCTGTTGCTGGCGTAGCTCAGGTGGTAGAGCATCTGATTTGTAATCAGAGGGTCAGGGGTTCAAATCCCTTCGCCAGCTCCAGCATACGAAAGTCCGGAAGCGAAATTCAGCACGAACTTCCGGCAGGCAGCAGGGCTCGGTAAGCAGCGGCGCAACAGGTTTTTCCAACACACTCCATTCGGAACGTACTCCGGCGTGTAGTGATCTTCGCGTAGTAGTCCGTAGGCGCGATTCTTGGTTTCCCTGCTTTGCGAATACTTGGTTTGCGAAAATTATTTCGCGAAACTCCGAAGAGCAAAGGCAAGAGTTTGTCCAAGTTTCTTTCTTGCTTTGTCGGATGAATCGCGTGACTGCATCGCCCGGCAGTTTTTTGCACAGGTGGGTGAGTGGTTAAAGCCAACAGACTGTAAATCTGTCCCTCCTAGCGAGGTACGAAGGTTCGAATCCTTCCCTGTGCACCAGTATTTGAGCCGTTTAGCGGGCCCGTTCGGCACTTCGCGATGCGAAGTTTCTCAGGGCAGGCTGAGAACGAGTCCGCTGGCGAAATCCCGAGTGGTATTTGCAAGGGATCGGGAATATGAGTCGCTTGGCCATGGCGTTGATCGCGTATGTGGCTCTGGGAATCCTGGCGCTGGCTACGCTGGATGATTTCCGGATCCGGACGCTGACGCTGTTGATTCTTGGTTTGTTTGCGTTCAAGAGTTGGATGCGGCGTAAAGATGTGTTGCATCCGGACAGCGACAACGAATCGGACTGACGGTTGTTTGCTGAAGGCTGATGGCTAATAGCTGGCAGCGGGTTTGAGCCGATGTAGCTCAGTTGGTAGAGCACTCCCTTGGTAAGGGAGAGGTCACCAGTTCAATCCTGGTCATCGGCTCCATGAGTTGAGTGGTTGGCGGTGACAAAGGTGCCTCGAGTTTTACTTTGGGCAATCCCGGGATTTGCTGCCTGGGCCGTTCTGCAGACAATCGCAGTGCGGTGGTTCACTGGATGGCGCGAGGAAAAGGCCAAGGGCGGTTTCTTGGTTCTGGGGCTGCTAGCGTGGTGGCTGCCAAATTTGCTGATCGGTGAGACCGGAGCGTCAGAGGTCGAGCAGGCGGTTTTGATAGCCGGGTTTCCGATTGCGGCTGCTTACTTGGTGATTCTGCTGATTGCAGAGCTGTCCGCGAGAGAAGATTCGGAGGATGCTGACGGCTGATAGCTGATTTACAGGGCGGGAGTAACTCAGTGGTAGAGTCACAGCCTTCCAAGCTGTTGGTCGCGGGTTCGATTCCCGTCTCCCGCTCCAGATTGAGTAAAGGTTAAGAGTAAAAGATGGCGTTCGAACAGGCGACGATCAAGATTGAAAAGGCGCAAGAGTTCGCGCAGCTGCGAGAAGCCATTGAACAGGTGTTCCAGGCAGCGACGGTCGAGCGGTTCCTGAAACGGCTTGATCGCAAGGGGATTCGGATCCGCGATTTCGATGCGATCCTGGCCGCCAGATCGCTGGAAGCTGCGGCAGGCGCGTCAGGGCTGAACGCAAAGCAGCTGTACGGATCGTTGACTTTGTCGGACCAGGCGCAGATGCGCGAGTTCTACCTGTCGAAGCTGGAATCGGTAGATCAAACGCTGCGACACAAGTTTAAAAAGTTGTATCAGTATTACTGATCAAGGCCGCTCGCCGAAGAAGCGGCGACGCAAGAAGAAGTTGCATAGGTCCTTCGCGGCAAAGAACGCCGCTCGGGATGACAGGGTTTTAAGCAAAAAGCTAGGAGCTAAGAGCTGAATTATGGCGAAAGAGAAATTTGATCGTAATAAGCCGCACTGCAACGTGGGGACGATTGGTCACATTGATCATGGCAAGACCACGTTGACGGCGGCCATCACCAAGGTGTTGCAGAAGCATAATCCGAAGATTGTCTTTCGGTCGTTTGATTCGATCGATAACGCTCCGGAAGAAAAAGCTCGCGGCATCACCATCGCGACGGCGCACGTGGAGTATGAGACGGCGAACCGGCACTACGCGCACGTGGATTGCCCGGGCCACGCCGATTACATCAAGAACATGATCACCGGCGCGGCGCAGATGGATGGCGCGATTCTGGTTGTGGCAGCGACCGATGGTCCGATGCCGCAGACGCGCGAGCACGTTTTGCTGGCGCGGCAGGTGGGTGTGCCTTACATCGTGGTGGCTTTGAATAAGTGCGATGCGGTCGATGATCCTGAGCTGCTCGATCTGGTCGAGCTTGAAGTGCGCGAGTTGCTGAAGAGCTACAAGTTCCCCGGCGACGATGTGCCGGTGATTCGTTTGTCTGCCCTCGGCGCCTTGAACGGCGAAGAAAAGTGGGAGAAGCAGATCGACGCGTTAATGGAAGCTGTTGATAAGTCCGTGCCGCAGCCGGCGCGCGAGCTGGACAAGCCGTTCCTGATGCCGATTGAAGATATTTTTTCGATTCAAGGTCGCGGCACGGTGGTGACCGGCAGAATCGAGCGCGGCAAAGTGAAAGTCGGCGAAGAAGTGGAAATCGTTGGCTTCCGCGATACGCGCAAGACGGTGGTGACCGGCGTCGAAATGTTCAAGAAGCAACTCGACGAAGGCATGGCGGGTGACAACGCTGGCCTGTTGCTGCGCGGCATTGCCAAAGAAGATGTAGAGCGCGGCATGGTGCTGGCGAAAGGTGGATCGATCACGCCGCACACCAAGTTCAAGGCGGAAGTCTATATTCTGACCAAAGAAGAAGGTGGACGGCACACTCCATTCTTCAAGGGATACCGTCCGCAATTTTATTTGCGCACGACGGACGTGACCGGAGTGGCGGAACTTCCCGCAGGCACCGAGATGGTGATGCCGGGGGACAATGTCTCGCTCGTGATCGAGTTGATCACACCGGTGGCGATGGAGAAGGGCTTGCGCTTTGCCATTCGCGAGGGCGGGCATACTGTAGGCGCCGGAACGATTTCGGAAATTGTGCAGTAGGGGTGAATTTGTGGAGCGGGCGCCCTCGCCCGCTTTGCATGCAGTATTGATAAGGTTCGCGGGCGAGGGCGCCCGCGCCACACAGGAAATACGGAGTGAGCAATGCCCCGAGAGATTGTTACGTTACAGTGCGGTGATTGCAAAGAGCGCAATTATTCGACCACCAAGAACCGGAAAACGACCACGGAACGGCTGGAGTTCAAAAAGTTCTGCAACCGTTGCCGCAAGCATACGCCGCATAAAGAGGTTAAATAAATTGATGATTGATGATTTTTGATTGCTGATTGTCAATCAACAATCACAAAATCAACAATCAGCAATGGTCTAGGGGCGTAAGCTCAACGGTTAAACTGCCGGTCTCCAAAACCGGACTTGGGGGTTCGAATCCCTCCGCCCCTGCCAGATTTTGGAGAGATGCTGGAAGGCGCGCAGCGACCGGGTGAGGAGAAGTTGAGTATGGGAGTGGAGACAAAGAAAATGGGGAACTCAATGGCATCCGCCCGCGGAAGTTTGGGAGAGCAGATTAAATCCTGGCCAGAGCGGGTGAAGGTGTTTTATAACGACGTGCGCACCGAGACCCGCAAGGTTACCGCGCCGTCGTGGAAAGAAGTGCAGGCCACCACGGCGGTTGTCGTGGTTACAGTATTCATTTTCGGCGTGTTCTTTTTCATTGTCGATAACATACTTCAGAAGGGCGTTTCCTATTTGTACGGCTCTTTCGGGCACTAAGTCAGAACGCAGCACCGGAGTTTAACTTGATCATGCAGGACGAAGAAAAGAACGAAGCGGCAGCAGGTGTTGAGCAACCACCGACCGCGGATGGCGCTGCTCCAAGCGGCGAGCCGCCTCGCAATCCGAACATGAAGTGGTACATCATCCACTCTTACTCCGGATTTGAGCGCAAGGTGAAAGAGTCGCTGGAGTCGCGCGTGGCTGCTTTCGGCCTGCAGGAAAAGATCGGCAAAGTGCTGATCCCGACCGAGTCGGTCACCGAAGTGCGCGGCGGCAAGAAATATACCTCCGAACGCATGTTCTATCCCGGCTACGTATTGGTTGAAATGGATATGGACGACCATGTCTGGCACGTCGTGAAGTCCACGCCGCGCGTGACTGGCTTCGTCGGCACGGGACAACAGCCGACGCCGCTTTCCGATGAAGAAGTGCAGCACATCGTCTACAAAGTGGCCGACAGCCGCGAGAAGCCCAAGCTCAAGGTCAAGTTCGAGAAGAACGAAACCGTGCGCATTTCCGAAGGGCCATTCGCCACCTTCCAGGGCATTGTGGATGAAGTCAACGAAGATCGCGAAACGTTAAAAGTGATGGTCACAATTTTCGGCCGCTCGACTCCGGTGGAGTTGGAGTTTAATCAGGTGGAAAAAGTGGCATAGGCAGTTATATGGGTATCTTCTCGGCAAAGCTACGAGTGTGGAATCCGGCGAGTTCAACGCCGGCAGAAGAGCTTGAAGTAATGGTCGACACAGGCGCGTCGTATAGCTGGATTTCGCGAACTCGGCTTGAGCTGTTGGGTGTACGGCCGGTTCGGAAAATGCAGTTCCGCACGATTGAAGGACATACGATCGAGCGGGAACTAGCGCCGGTCTTTGTGGCGACGGACGGATTTACCGGCGGAGACAACGTCGTTATGGCCGAGCCCGGGGATATGGAAGTGATGGGCGCGCACACTCTGGAGAGTCTTGGCATCACGGTAGATCCGGTGGCCAAGAAGCTGGTTCCGGCGGTCGGGTTAGCGTTGACCGCGATTCAATTTCTAGAAGGATAGGTCATCGAAAAGAGATCATGGCAAAAAAAGTAACAGGTTTCGTAAAGTTGCAGATCGCGGCTGGCAAGGCAACTCCGGCTCCTCCGGTGGGACCGGCCCTGGGCCAGGCGCAGATCAACATCATGGAGTTCTGCAAGCAGTTCAACGCACGCACGAATCAGAAGGAAATGGAAGGGCTGATCATTCCGGTCGTAGTTTCGGTTTACAGCGACCGCTCTTTCACTTTCATCACCAAGACTCCGCCGGCATCGATTCTGTTGAAGCGCGCTGCGGGCATAGCCAAGGGATCGGGTACGCCGAATAAAGATAAAGTCGGCAAAGTAACGCTGAAGCAAGTGGAAGACATCGCGAAGCAGAAGATGCCAGATTTGAACGCTGCCTCGGTGGAAACCGCGATCAAGAGCGTCCGCGGCACGGCGCGTTCGATGGGAATTGAAGTGGTTGGGTAATTGAGCAAATTTTGTAATTGAGCGATTGAAGTAACGAGATCATCCGGGTTTCAAATTTCTCAATTACCAATTTCTCAATTGCTCAATCGTCGTTAATCACCACGGCTCACCGGAGCAACGATGAGCGGTGGAAGACAAGGAAAAGCAAATGAAAAAAGAAGGAAAGAATATCGCCAAGGCGCACGCTTCAGTCGAGAAGCGTCCTTACACCCTGCAGGATGCAGTTCCTCTCCTGCAAAAAGTCAAATTCGCAAAGTTTGACGAGACGGTCGAAATCACCCTGCGGCTGGGAGTCGATCCCAAGCACGCCGACCAGATGGTGCGCGGCACAGTAGTTCTGCCGCACGGTCTGGGCAAATCGAAAAAGGTTCTGGTCATCGCCTCCGGTGACAAGATCCGAGAGGCCGAGGCCGCAGGCGCTGACTATGCCGGCGGCGAAGAGATGGTCGAGAAGATCACGAAAGAAAACTGGACGGACTTCGATGCGCTGATCGCCACTCCGGACGTGATGAAATCCGTTGGACGATTGGGCAAGATTCTCGGACCGAAAGGCCTGATGCCGAATCCGAAAACGGGCACGGTTACGGTCGATGTGGCTAAAGCGGTGCAGGAAGTGAAGGCTGGCAAGGTTGAGTTCCGCACCGACAAAACTGCGCTGGTGCACGTGCCGGTGGGGAAGATTTCGTTTTCGCCCGACAAATTGATTGACAATGCCACGGTGCTGATTACTAGCGTAATCAAGGCCAAGCCGTCGGTTGCCAAGGGCAAGTACATCAAAGGATGCACGCTGAGTTCGACGATGGGGCCGGGGATTCTGCTGGACACCTCTCCAATTGAGACGGCGGCGAAAGCGTAAGCTCGGCGCTGAAGCGCTTGGACGGACGAAGGCGTCCGTCCCTACACGAGAATATAAATATAAAGATAAAGATTAAGAGGAATCGACAATGGCGGTTTCGAAAGCAAGAAAAAAAGAACAGGTCGAGAAGTTGAGCGCCGAGTTGAAGAACGTTTCGAACGCGGTGGTCGCGACCTATACAAAGATGACCGTTCCTCAAGACTACGAACTGCGCAAGGCTCTGCGCGGCGCGGGCGCCAAATATCAAGTGGTGAAGAATACCCTCGTCGAGCGCGCCGCCAAAGGCACCAAGATCGAGGAGGGCCTGAAGAATCTGACGGGGGTGACCTCGATCGCCTACACCACGGGCGATCCCGTGGCCATGGCCAAGGCGCTCACCAAGTACGCCAAAGACGTGCCTGAGTTCACCTTCAAAGTCGGGGTGGTCGAGGGGCGCGTGATTTCGATCAAAGAGATCGAAGCGCTCTCCAGCATGCCGTCGAAGGAAGAGCTTTACTCCAAGCTGCTGTTCCTGATCAACGCGCCAGCGCAGCGTCTGGTGACGGTCATGAATGCCGTGGGCCGCAACCTGGCCGTGGTAGTCGATCAGGGCGTGAAGGAAAAGAAGTTCAAAGAAGCATAGCTCGTGGAGCGGCGGACGCCTTCGTCCGCCCGGTGCATGCAATGCGATTGCATGATTGGTATTGGTTTGTGATTGCAGTCCTGGTATCCGTGCCGCTTGTAACGCTTTCTGGCGACGGCAAGCGTCGAAAATGAGATTGGCAGTCGCGGGCGAGGGCGCCCGCGCCACAAAGTTCGGGATGGTGAAAGCCGTCCGAAGAAGATTTGGTTATCGGAAGTCAGGGGTTGCGCGGTTCTGATCCAGGCGTTGTCTGGCGCCAGGAAATGAACTTGCCGCACTGGAAACCCGGCCAAAGATAACGAAAGCAAGCAAATTCATAACTTGAAGAGTGGAGAACTTAACATGGCAGACCTGCAACAGTTGGAAGAATCAATCGTAGCTTTGTCGCTGCTGGATGCGGCGGAGCTGGTCAAGAAGCTTGAAGCACGCCTCGGCGTTTCAGCCGCAGCGGCAGCCCCGGTGATGGTAGCTGGGGGCGGCGCGGCGGCAGCAGGAGCGGCTCCGGCCGAAGAGAAGACCGAGTTCACCGTTCTTCTTAAGGAAGTCGGCGCCAACAAGATCAATGTAATCAAAGCAGTCCGCGAGGTCACCAGCCTGGGCTTGAAGGAAGCCAAGGAGCTGGTGGATGGAGCGCCCAAGAACATCAAGGAAGGCGTTTCCAAGGACGAAGCCGAGACCATTAGGAAGAAGTTTACCGATGCTGGCGCTGTCGTAGAAGTGAAATAATTAGGACCTGTGTGGAGCGGGCGCCTCGCCCGCTTCTCCGGCAGCATTATGACGGTTTCGCGGGCGAGGGCGCCCGCGCCACACGATTTGCACTCAAACCGGTGCAAGTCAAGGAAATATTCACGTTCTAGTTGTGAAGCTTGGGCGGTGGTGTTAGCATCTA
The DNA here is from genome assembly GCA_963724815.1 of uncultured Acidobacteriaceae bacterium. GTDB lineage: Bacteria > Acidobacteriota > Terriglobia > Terriglobales > Acidobacteriaceae > Sulfotelmatobacter. The sequence continues at coordinate 108,441 of CAVRWS010000046.1, read as the reverse complement.
ACCTAACACCGCTTCCCCTGGCCTCACTCATCGCGGGCGAGACCCGCAGGGAAGCTTGGGCACTGTTCCGCGGGCAGGCGGAACGGAAACGGCCGAAGGAAACTGGCGCGAAAGATTACAAATTCAGATTGGCGAAACGCCTTGCACGGCGTCTGCGGGAACACTTGTCCCTGCGGGCGCCCCGTCGTGTTTTCCAGGCATCAACACGCTACACCGGTTCAATACAGCCGGGTTCGAAACAGCCAGGTTTAAACAGCTAAGCAGCGCGGCGCGATTTAGCGCCCCACATTCCGCGGGTAATCGCAGCGCTCGGCTGCGCCTGACATTGGGAGTTCTTGACGAATGAAGAATAATGCCTTCCGTAAACGTTTTGATTTTTCGAAAATACCAGCCACCATCCAGATCCCGAACTTGATCGAGGTCCAGAAGCGCTCCTACGACCGTTTTCTGCAGATGGATAAACTACCTAGCGAACGCGAAGACGGCGGATTGCAGGCAGTGTTCCAGTCCGTCTTCCCAATCACCGACTTCCGCAACGTATCACAACTTGAGTTTGTGGATTACGCCATTGGTAACTGGGAGTGCAAATGTGGTCACCTGAAGGGACTACACCATCTGCGTACCACTTGCAAGAACTGCGGCAATACCGTCATCACCGATCCGTTTCATCCCGGCGATGTGCTCTGCCAGAAGTGCGGCACCTACAACGCCAACACGCCTGATTTCTGCAACAAGTGCGGCGACCCGGTCGGCTTGCAGTTGAAATATGACGTGGCGGAGTGCGAAGAGCGCGGCATGACTTACTCTGCTCCGCTTAAGGTTACGATGCGTCTGACGATTTTCGATAAGGACGCCGAGACCGGCAATCGCTCCATACGCGACATTAAAGAGCAGGAAGTATTCTTCGGCGATGTTCCGCTGATGACGCAGAACGGCACCTTCATTATTAACGGCACCGAGCGTGTGATCGTCAGCCAGTTGCACCGCTCGCCCGGCGTGTTCTTCGAGACCGCCAATAATCGCACTTACTTCCTGGGCAAAATTATTCCCTACCGTGGCTCTTGGGTGGAATTCGAGTACGACCAGAAGAACGTTCTTTACGTCCGCATCGACCGCAAGCGTAAGTTCCTGGGAACGATCTTCCTGCGCGCCCTTGGCCTGCGCTCGGGCGAAGATATTCTCCGCTCGTTCTACACCGTCGATCGGGTCGCTATTAAAGATAAGAAGCTCTACTGGACGCTCGACCCGAACAGCGAGAAAGCTACCAACCTGCTGGGCATGAAGCTGGCGCACAGCATCAAGAACAAGTCGGGAGACGAAATCGCGCACTCCGGCCGCAAGCTGAACGCCGCTATTCTGAAGGAAATTCAGAAGGCGAAGATCTCTGAGATTGAAGTCGATATTACCGATCTCGAAGGCGCATGGGCTGCTGCTGATGTGGTCGATACGACCACCGGCGAAGTGCTGCTCGAGGCGAATACCGAACTCACCGCCGACAAAGTGTCGAAGATTCTCGACTCCGGCGTGGTCGAGATGAGCCTGTTCTTCCCTGAGCGCGACGACGTGGGTACGGTGATCAGCCAGACGCTGAAGCGCGATTCTGTGAAGACTCCGCAGGAGGCGTTGATCGAGATCTATCGCAAGCTCCGTCCCGGCGATCCGCCGACGCTGGACACGGCAACCGCCTTGTTCCACGGCATGTTCTTCGACCCGCGGAAGTACGATTTCTCGAAGGTCGGCCGTCTGAAGTTCAACATCAAGCTGTTCGAGAATCAGGATGCCACCAGTCTCGACAAGCGCACGCTCGATCCCGATGATTTCTACGCGACGATCGGCTACCTGCTGAAGCTGCGCAAGAACATTGGATCGGTCGACGACATCGATCACCTTGGCAACCGTCGCGTTCGCGCGGTCGGCGAGTTGATGGAGAACCAGTTCCGCATCGGCCTGGTCCGGATGGAACGGGCGATTAAAGAAAAAATGTCCGTCTACCAGGAAATGTCCACGGCGATGCCGCATGATCTGGTCAACGCGAAACCAGTGATGGCTGCAATCCGCGAATTTTTTGGATCGTCGCAGCTCTCGCAGTTCATGGATCAGACCAACCCGCTCTCCGAGATTACGCATAAGCGGCGTCTCTCGGCGCTTGGGCCGGGCGGTCTTTCGCGTGAACGTGCTGGATTCGAAGTGCGCGACGTTCATCCCACGCACTACGGCCGTATCTGCCCGATTGAAACGCCGGAAGGTCCGAACATTGGATTGATCTCATCGTTGAGCTGCTATGCCCGCATCAACGACTACGGCTTCATCGAATCGCCCTACCGCCGGATCAAGGGTGGACGCGTGATCGACTACGTCACCGTGGTGAACACGGGAGACAGCGATTACAAAGTCGGCGATCACATGGAGAAGCATGAGATCGAGAAAATTAACAACGAATTAAAAGAAAAGCGCAAAAAACCGGCGCAGATCGATCCGTTCTCCTTCTATCTTTCCGCATGGGAAGAAGACCGGCACACCATTGCGCAGGCCAACGTGGAGCTTGACGACAAGGGCCGAATCGTGGCCGAACTGGTCAACGCCCGCAAGGCCGGCAACTTCGTGCTGGTAAGCCGCGACGAAGTCGATTACGTCGACGTCAGCCCGAAGCAACTGGTCTCCGTCGCCGCATCGCTGGTTCCGTTCCTCGAACACGACGACGCGAACCGCGCGCTGATGGGCGCGAACATGCAACGCCAGTCTGTGCCTTTGCTGCGCGCGCAGGCGCCGATTGTTGGCACTGGAATGGAAGGCGTGACTGCTCGCGACTCTGGCGCGGTGGTGCTTGCTCGGCGCAACGGCATTATCGATTCGGTCGACTCCGACCGCATCATCGTGCGCGTTGAGGGCGAGCACCATCCCACGCAGCTTTCGCGTGAAGTGGGCAGCGACATTTATCAGCTCACGAAGTTCAAGCGTTCGAACCAGAACACTTGCATTAACCAGAAGCCCATCGTCAAGAAGGGACAGCGCGTGGTGAAGGGCGAAGTGATCGCCGACGGTCCTTGCACGGATCACGGCGAGCTGGCGCTCGGACGCAACGTGCTCGTCGCTTTCATGCCGTGGCGCGGCTACAACTTTGAAGACGCGATTCTCGTCTCCGAGAAGATGGTGAAGGACGATTACTACACTTCACTGCACATCGAGGAGTACGAAATCGAAGCGCGCGACACCAAGCTTGGTCCTGAAGAAGTGACGCGCGATATTCCTAACGTCAGCGAATCGATGCTGCGCAATCTGGACGAAGCAGGCGTGATTCGCATCGGCGCCAGCATCAAGCAGGGCGACATTCTGGTGGGCAAAGTTACGCCGAAGGGCGAAACTCAGCTCACTCCGGAAGAGAAGCTGCTGCGCGCCATCTTCGGCGAAAAAGCCGGCGACGTCCGCGATGCTTCGCTCTACTGTCCTCCGGGGATCGAGGGCGTCATCGTCGACGTGAAGATTTTCTCCCGCAAGGGCCAGGAAAAGGACGAGCGGGCGAAATCGATTGAAGCGGCGCAGATCGGCAAGCTGGAGAAAAATCTTTCCGACGAAATCCGCATTCTCACCGACGAGCGCCTCAAGCGTTTGGAAAATATTCTCGGTGGCAAGGAAGTGCAGGCCGACCTGCACGACGAGCGCACCAACAAGCGCCTGCTGAACAAGGGCAACATTCTCGACCGCGACGCGATCGAGCGCATTTCCACGCGGAACCTCAAGCGTATCAAGTACGCCGACAAGGATCCGCGCGTGAATGAACAGATCGACGAGATCGAGGAGATGACCTCGCGCCAGATCGATGTTCTGAAAAAGATCGTCAACGAGAAGAAAGAAAAGCTTACCAAGGGCGACGAGCTGCCGCCGGGCGTGATCAAGCTGGTCAAGGTCTACATCGCGATGAAGCGCAAGCTGAGCGTTGGCGACAAGATGGCCGGGCGTCACGGCAACAAAGGCGTGATCGCGCGCATTCTGCCGGAAGAGGATATGCCGTACCTCGAAGACGGAACTCCGGTCGAGATCGTGCTCAATCCTCTCGGCGTACCCAGCCGTATGAATGTGGGCCAGATTCTCGAAACTCACCTTGGATGGGCAGGTTACACGCTGGGCGAGAAGATCTCGAACTTGCTCAAGGAGAATACGCGCACCGAAGCGATTCGCCGCGAGTTGAAAGCCCTTTTCAAGGACTCGAAACTCGCAGACACCATCGGCGAGATGGGCGATGAGGAACTGGAAGCACTCGCACCGACCCTCGCTCGCGGAGTCTACATGGGTTCGCCTGTATTCGATGGCGCCAAGGAAGGTGAAATCAAGGCGCTGCTCGAGCATGCAGGCTTGCCAACATCGGGCAAGACCACTTTGCACGATGGCATGACCGGCGATGAGTTCGAACAGCCGGTGTGCGTGGGCTACATCTACATGCTGAAACTCTCGCATCTGGTGGACGACAAGATTCACGCTCGTTCCATCGGTCCGTACTCGCTGATCACCCAGCAGCCTTTGGGCGGCAAAGCGCAGTTCGGCGGCCAGCGCTTCGGAGAAATGGAAGTCTGGGCGCTCGAAGCTTATGGCGCGGCATTCATTCTGCAGGAGCTGCTGACGGCGAAGTCCGACGACGTGTACGGCCGCACCAAGATTTACGAGGCCATCGTCAAAGGCGAAGCCGCCATGGAGCCCGGCGTACCGGAATCGTTCAACGTGCTGATCCGCGAGTTGCAATCGCTCTGTCTTGATGTGGAGTTGATCAAGACCGGCGAGAAGCGCCCCGCGGCCAGCGCGGCAGCGGACTAACGTAGCGCCGCCAACGAGTTTTTGAAGGAAACGTTTCGCAGAGCCAAGGCTCTCAGCTACCGCGAAACATAAAAAACTGGCGACTGGCCAAAACTGGCTATTGCCATGAGAGCAGGAAGCGGAGGACCACTTGTTTCGTTCGAGCCCGTTCGAAATGCAAAACACGATAGCCGACTTCGATGCCATCAAGATCAGCCTCGCATCTCCGGAGAAAATCCGGAGCTGGTCGCATGGAGAAGTCACCAAGCCCGAAACTATCAACTACCGTACCTTCAAACCGGAGCGCGACGGCTTGTTCTGCGCCCGCATCTTTGGTCCGGTAACCGACTGGGAATGCTTGTGCGGCAAATACAAGCGAATGAAGCATCGCGGAGTCATCTGCGATAAGTGCGGCGTGGAAGTTACGCTCTCGAAAGTGCGCCGCGAACGCCTGGGCCACATCGAGCTGGCTTCGCCCTGCTCGCACGTGTGGTTCTTCAAGGGACTGCCCAGCCGCATCGGCCACTTGCTCGATATTTCCCTGCGTGACCTCGAGTCCGTTCTCTACTTCGAGGCCTACGTGGTCGTCGAGCCCGGTGATGCTCCGGTAAAAGAGCGCGAGGTCATCAAGGACGAAGCCAAGTTCCGCGAACTCGATCAGCAGTACCGTCCCGCTGGCTTTAAGGCCATGATGGGCGCGGAAGCGATCAAGGAACTTCTCAAGCGCATTGACACAGACGGCCTGGCCGTCGAGCTGCGCGAGAAGATGAAGAACGAGAGCTCGCTGCAAAAGCGGCTCAAATACACCAAGCGCCTGAAAGTGGTTGAGGCCTTCCGCCGCAGCGGCAACAAGCCGAGCTGGATGATTCTCGACGTCATTCCGGTCATTCCGCCGGAGTTGCGTCCTCTGGTTCCACTCGATGGCGGCCGCTTCGCCACCTCCGACTTGAACGATCTTTACCGCCGCGTCATCAACCGCAACAACCGGTTGAAGAAGTTGATGGACCTGCATGCGCCCGAAGTCATCGTCAGAAACGAAAAGCGCATGTTGCAGGAAGCCGTTGACGCGCTATTCGACAACGGACGCCGTGGCCGCGTGCTGCGTGGCGCCAACAACCGTCCGTTGAAGTCGCTCTCCGATACGCTGAAAGGCAAGCAGGGACGCTTCCGTCAGAACCTGCTTGGCAAGCGCGTCGATTATTCCGGACGTTCCGTCATCGTGGTAGGTCCCGAACTCAAGCTGCACCAGTGCGGATTGCCCAAGAAGATGGCGCTCGAACTATTCAAGCCCTTCATCTATCACCGGCTCGAGCAGACGGGCAACGTCACCACCATCAAGCAAGCCAAAGAAATGGTCGAGCAGCAGGAGCCCATCGTTTGGGACATTCTTGAAGAAGTCATCAAGGATCATCCTGTTCTGCTGAACCGCGCTCCCACGCTGCATCGCCTGGGCATTCAGGCGTTCGAGCCGGTGCTCGTCGAAGGCAAGGCCATCCGCATTCACCCGCTGGTCTGCACGGCGTTCAACGCGGATTTCGACGGCGATCAAATGGCCGTGCACATTCCGCTTTCACCGGAAGCGCAGGTGGAAGCCAGCGTGTTGATGCTGGCCTCGCACAACATTCTTTCGCCGGCGTCTGGTCAGCCGATTACCGTTCCTACGCAGGATATGGTGCTCGGTCTTTATTACTTGACCAAGGCGAAGCCCGGCGCAAAGGGTGAAGGCCGCGTCTTCGCTAACATCGAAGAAGTTTTGCTGGCGCTTGAAATGGGCCAGGTGGAAACTCTGTCTCCGATCCGCCTGCGCTATACCGGCGAGTTGATTGACCTGACCACTGCCTACGACGATCAGGACATCATCCACACGGAACCGATTCAGGTGGAGCGCATGTTCATCAACACGACGGTGGGCCGCGCAATCTTGAACGATCACCTTCCCGAAGGCATGCCTTACATCAACGGCCTGCTCAAGAAAAAAGGTATCGGTGCATTGGTCAACTACGGTTATCTGCGCTTCGGACTCGAGACCACGGTCAAGATGCTCGACGAAGTGAAAGACTTCGGCTTCAAGTACGCAACCCGAGCCGGCCTGTCGATCGGCATCGACGACATGGTCATTCCTGACAGCAAGAAGACGCTTGTTAAAGACGCCGAGAAACAAGTTGTCGCCGTGCAACAGCAGTATCTTGACGGTGCCATCACCAACGGCGAACGCTATAACAAGGTCATCGAAATCTGGTCGGCGATCACGGAAAAAGTTGCCGATGAGATGTTCGGTCAGATGCAACGCGCCGATAAAGAAGGTTTCATCAATCCGATTTACGTAATGGCCGATTCCGGCGCTCGCGGATCGAAACAGCAGATCCGCCAGCTCTCCGGCATGCGTGGATTGATGGCCAAGCCTTCCGGCGAAATTATCGAGTCACCCATTACGGCGAACTTCCGTGAAGGTTTGACGGTGCTCGAATATTTCGTCTCGACTCACGGCGCACGCAAAGGTCTGGCTGATACCGCGCTCAAGACCGCGGATTCCGGCTACCTTACTCGGCGTCTGGTCGATGTGGCGCAGGACGTCATCATCAGCGAATACGATTGCGGCACCGTGGATGGTATTTACGTCCAGGGAATCGTCGAAGCCGGCGAAATTATCGAACCGTTGCGCGACCGCATTGTGGGCCGCGTTTCGCTCGAGAAGATCAAAGACTACGACGGCAACGTGATCGTCGACATCAACAATGAAATCACCGAAGAACTCGCGGTCGCCATTCAGGCCGCAGGAATCGAGCGAGTGAAAATCCGTTCGGTGCTTACTTGCGAGTCGAAGCGCGGCGTCTGCGTCATGTGCTACGGCCGCAACCTGGCTTCAGGACGTCTGGTTGAACTCGGCGAAGCGACCGGCGTTATCGCCGCTCAATCGATCGGCGAGCCCGGAACGCAGCTCACCATGCGTACGTTCCACATCGGCGGCACGGCTTCTCGAGTCTCCGAGCAGTCGCGCCTCGATGCCAAGAACAGCGGTACGGTGCGCTTCATCGGACTGCAGACTGTCAAGTCGAAGTCCGGAGACCTGGTGGTGATGAACCGCCAGGGCTCGATCGCAGTGGTCGACGAGAAAAACCGCGAACGCGAGCGCTACTCCGTAATCTACGGCGCGAAACTGAAAGTCAACGAAGGCGATCAGGTGCAGCAGGGGAAGGTCATGGTCGAGTGGGATCCTTACACTTTCGCCATCCTGACCGAAATCGGCGGCACCGCGCAGTTCAAAGACTTGCAGGAAGGCGTCACGCTGCACGAAGAAGTGGACGAAGTTACCGGATTGTCGCGTCACGTTGTGGCGGATTCGCCCGACGAGAAGCGCCAGCCGGCGATCGTGGTCAAAGGCAAAGGCAGCAAGCGCTACCTCATGCCTTCCCGCGCTCACCTCATGGTGCAGGATGGCGACACGGTTTTCCCGGGAGACGTGCTGGCCAAGATCCCGCGCGAAACCACCAAGACCAAAGACATCACCGGTGGTCTGCCGCGCGTGGTCGAGTTGTTCGAAGCCCGCAAGCCGCATGAAACCGCGGTCATCAGCGAAATCGATGGCACGGTGAAGTTCGGTGAAGTCTCCAAGGGTCAGCGCAAACTGTATGTGCAGGCCGACAACGGAACCGAAAAAGAATACTCGGTGCCGCGCGGCGTTCACATCAACGTGCAGGAAGGCGAGCGCGTCAAGGCGGGCGAACCGCTCATGGACGGCCCGCTCAACCCGCACGACATTCTGGCCGTGCTCGGCGAAAAGGAACTGCAGGCTTACCTGGTGAACGAAATCCAGGAAGTCTACCGGTTGCAGGGCGTCAATATCAGCGACAAGCACATCGAAGTGATTGTCCGCCAGATGATGCGCTGGGTGAAGGTGGAGGACGTGGGCGACACCACGTTCCTGCTGGAGCAGCAACTGGATAAGTTCCGCTTCCGCGAAGAGAACGAGCGCGTGATCAAGGAAGGCGGCAAGCCGGCTACCGGACGCCCGCTGCTCCTCGGCATCACGAAGGCTTCGCTCTCGACCGACTCGTTCATCTCGGCGGCGTCGTTCCAGGAGACCACGCGTGTGCTCACCGAAGCCTCGATTCAAGGGGCGGTCGATCACCTGCGCGGCCTGAAAGAAAACGTCATCGTGGGCCGCTTGATCCCTGCCGGAACCGGCATGGAGTATTACCGCAACGTGCGCCTCTCGCCAGAGATGGAAGAGGCCGCGGCCAAGGTACAGGCGGAAGTCTCGGCAGCTTACGAAGAGGCCGAGCGCGCGCTCGAAATGATGCGCCACGAGGGCGAAACCGAGGAACTTGCTGCGGAGTAAGCCAAACTAAAGTACACTGCGGGGGCGAACCGGTTTCGCCCCCGTTTTTTGTCGGGCTCCGTTATTTCATGTCATCCTGAGCGGAGCGGCCGATTCGCGAAGCGAAACGTCCGCGCAGTCGAAGGATCTCTACTGGCTCATCCCTGTCGCCCGTGGAGGGTAGACGACGCTGCCAGGGCAATTAAGGGTTGTGTAAGAACTTGTAAAGCGAGTGAGAAGACGGATCATCGCAGCATCCTTTTGCCGGCGGTCCATTACTAACCATCCATGCACGCAAACGCTCAGCGAGTGCCAATCGAGGAACCTCTTCCGCTTCCTTCGTTGCAACCCGCGCTTTCTAGCCCTAAGCTAGGGCCAGCGATGCTTCGTTTTCTGCGCCTTCTGCGGCTGGCTTTCTGGCGTGCTTTCGAGCATGACGCTTTTACCATCGCCAAAGCCTCCGCGTATTCTTTGATCCTGACTTTCTTTCCCGCGCTGCTGGTCGTGGGATCAGTGCTGGCCACTTCACGCAAAGGCGCGCCCTACCTGCGTGAGATTACCTACGCGTTATCGCGCATTCTGCCTGCAGGCAGCAACACGGTTCTAAATTTTCTTCGCGGCGCAGCCCAGCGTCCCGTCAGCTTGCTGATTACGGCTTCCCTGCTGACGCTCTGGACCGCCTCCGGCGTTATGGTTTCCTGGATGGAAGGCTTCCGCCGTTGTTACGAGCTGCCAAAAATCTGGGGCCTGGTCAAAGAGCGACTGATCTCATTCCTGCTCGTCGTGTTTGCCTTGATCCCCATGGCTTTCTCTACGCTGCTGGTAGCGTTCGGCAGCAAAATTGAAACCACCATCCTCTTCTATACCGCACACGAATTCAGCGCCTACATTCTGCTGATGTGGACTTGCATTCGCTGGCTCATCGCTACTCTCACCAGCATTGCGGTAATCGCGCTGATCTATCACAACGCAGTTCCGCGCACCCAGCCCTGGCACAGTGTGATTCCCGGGGCAACGATCGCCACCGGTATGTGGTTCTCGACCACATTGCTTTTCGGTTTTTACCTGCAGCACTACGGGGATTACGGAATCATTTACGGATCGCTCGGCGCTGGTATCGCACTACTGGTGTGGATGTATATGGTTTCCCTGGTCGTCCTTATCGGCGCCGAATTCAATGCGATGTTGTTCCCGCGTGCCATGCTGGGCAAAGAATTAACCGCGATCAGCGGCCCTCGCGCATAATTTCTGCCGCTCCACAAATCACCAGCGCAGAGAACGAAAGTTGCGCAACGGTTACAATAGTGTCTCCCCGGTTGAAACCGATTCTGACATTTAACCCATGAAACAGCGCAAGCCAGAAATCTCGAAGGAAAATCCGCTCATGGTGAAAGGCTCTGCTTCCCAGAGCCCGGTCATAGCCGTCAATCGCCGCGCCAAGATCATCTGCACCATCGGTCCGGCCTGCCACTCCGAGGCCGCCATGCGCGACTTGATGCGTTTAGGCATGGATGTTGGCCGCCTCAACTTCTCTCACGGCACGCATGATGATCATGCCCGCAACATCCAGCGCCTGCGCAGTGCCGCCGAAAAAGAAAATCGCACCATATGTATTCTGCAGGATTTGCAAGGCCCCAAAATCCGCACCGGCCGCCTCGAACGTCACGAACCCATCGTCTTGAAAAGCGGTTCGACCGTAGTAATTACTCCCCGCGACATCACCGGCACTCCGACCTGCATTTCCACGACGTTTCAGGATCTCGCCCGCGAGGTTAGCGTAGGCGCTCGCATTCTTTTGCGCGATGGATTGATCGAACTGCGCGTACGCACGATTCGCGGCAAGGATGTGATCTGCGACATTCTGAATGGTGGAACCCTCGGCGAGCATCAGGGTATTAACCTTCCCGGCACAGCACTGTCGATTCCTGCCCTCACCGAGAAGGATCGCAAAGATCTGGAATTCGGCTTGAAGCACGGCGTGGACGCGGTTGCGCTTTCTTTCGTGCGCACCGCGGCCGATGTAAACATGGTCAGGCAAATCGTAGTCGGGCAGGGATACGACATGCCCTTGATCTCCAAGCTGGAGAAGCCGCAGGCGATCGATAACATCGACGAAATCCTCGAGGCTTCCGATGGAATCATGGTGGCGCGCGGCGACCTCGGTGTAGAAATGGCGCCGGAAAAAGTTCCCGTGATTCAGAAGCATGTCATCGGACGCGCGGCGCAATGGCGCAAACCTGTGATCACCGCCACGCAGATGCTTGAGTCGATGATCGAGAACCCGCGGCCTACGCGCGCCGAAGCCAGCGACGTGGCCAATGCGATTTTTGATGGCAGCGATTCAGTTATGCTTTCCGCCGAGACCGCCAGTGGCCGCTATCCCCGCGAAGCCGTCGCCATGATGGCGCGCATCGTAGTCGAAGCCGAGAGCAACATGAAAGAATTCACGCAACGCCGCCGCCGTGACCGTCACGGCCTTTCCGTTGCCGAAACGATTTGCGAATCCATTGCGCATGCCGCTGAAGATCTGCCAATGGGCGCAATTGCCGTGTTTACCGAGACTGGCAACACGGCGCGCATGATTTCCAAATACCGCCCGCAAGCCGCCATCTACGCCTTCACTCCCAACGCTACTGTCGCCCAGCGTACGAACCTTTATTGGGGCGCGCATCCCATGAAATGCGCACCCGCGTTATCGGCCGAGCAGATGGTCACCGTGGCCGAGAAAGAATTACTAGCCCGCCGTTTGCTCAAGCCGGGCGACGTTCTGGGCGTAGTCGCGGGCACGCGCCAGGCTTCCGGGTCCACCAACTTTATGCGGCTGCACACGGTCACCGCTGAAGAGGTTACCGCTGGGATTCACATTAAAGGCAAGCGCGGCAATCGTTCCCAGAAGCTATAATCGCGTGGTATGTCGCAGGAGTATTTATCCATCGCGATCTGGGAGCCTTTGCCTGACATGGAAGCAGCTTCCCTTGAGACCATGCGCGAACTCGAGACCATCGTCGCCAGAAAGCACTACGGCCGCGATCTGCTTTACCGAGGCGGTGAGTCTCACTACGTACTATTGCGCTACTGGAATTCCGAGGAGGCTCGTAGTACCGCGCAGGAGGATCCCGAACTGCTGCGCTGCTGGGCCCGCCTGGGAAACGAAATAAAAATCCTCAAGGTCTACGAGAAGCTGGAAGAGATCGGCGTATAGCGCATGGCCGCCGAAACCATTCCGCAGGTATATACCGACGTATCGGTCGACCCGTTCGTGCGCGGCTTCCTGCATCGCCCCGAAAAACCAAATGGCCAGGGCCTCGTGCTCACTCACGGAGCGGGATCAAACTGCAAAGCTCCGTTGCTGGTAGCGTTAGCCGAAACTTTTGCCAGGGCCGGCTTTCTCGTGCTGCGCTGCGATTTGCCCTTTCGCCAGGACCGTCCTTATGGCCCGCCCAGCCCGCACGACGGCAAACGCGATCGCGCTGGATTGAAAGATGCATTCGCCGCCCTCAAGAATCTGAACCCGGGCCCAGTCTTTCTCGGAGGGCATTCTTACGGCGGGCGGCAAGCGAGTATCCTCTGCGCGGAACAACCCGAAGTCGATGCTGCGGCCTTGCTCTTGCTGTCTTACCCGCTGCATCCACCGCGTAAAGCTGCACAGCTCCGCACGCAGCATTTTTTCAATCTGCAAACCCCAGCCCTTTTTGTGCAAGGCACACGTGACCCATTCGGCACAATCGAAGAAATGGAGCAGGCTATAAAGCTGATTCCAGCCAAAACCAAGTTGCTCGTCGTGGAAAGTGCTGGGCACGATCTGGGATTCAAAGGGAAAGCCAGACGGGAAGAGCTGCCGGGAAAAATCTTAACGGAGCTTCGCAGCCTTCTGTAAACAAATCTCGATCACAGACTGTTAATTCACCCACCCGGATTTCGATCCGCCATTCCCCTTGCGTGGTCCGTCATCTGGCGGAATGTAGTTGCCATGTTCGTCGAACTCAACTTTGCGATCGTGCTTGCTCATGTAGACTTCAAACTTCTTCGCGGCCCGTCGCCGTTTCCAGCGGTAATACTCGTTCCTCATGTTGAAGTAGCGTTCCGAACCGGCAAACATCAAACCCTTGCGCGGAAGGAATTTCAGATACAGATAGCCGAACAATAGGCCGCCGAGATGGGCAAAGTTGGCCACACCGCCGGTTTCCTGAATCGCTCCCACCAGCGTCAAAAACACAATGCCCCAGACAAAATATTTCGCTTTGATCTGGAACGGAAGCGGAAACAACATGATCTCCATCTCGCCATACAGCACACCAAAGGCAACCAGCAAGCCGTAGATGCCACCCGACGCGCCGATGGTGGTTGTCGTCGGAGAGAGACCGGGCAGATGCATGTAGCTCACCGCCACGGAAGTCAACGCTGCCGCAACGGTACAAAAGAAATAAAACTCCAAAAAGCGCTTTGATCCCCAATCGCTCTCAATTTGCGAACCGAACATCCACAGCGCCAGAGCATTAAACAGGAAGTGCAGCAGTTGGAAGTGCAGAAAGGAATACGTGATCAACTGCCACACCATACCGTGCATGACGAGTGTTGGAATCAGGCCCAGGTACACGCGCACCCACTGATGAGCGTACGGAGCAAATACTTCCAGCAGGGCCATCAACAGGTAAATCCCGGCGTAGATCAGAATCAGCCGCTTCACCCAGCGCGTGAACGGAGGCAGGCTCAACGAGATAGTACGTCCACGATTCATCGGCACGGGCGGGCCTCAATCACTGCAGGAAAAGAAAAGTTGCAAGCCTCATGGTATCAGGTTGCGCGACTGGCTCGCTTCCCTACCGCTCAGGCACTGGCACAACCGGCAAGCTTTCATGTCCTTGCGCATCCAAGGCTCTCACTGCAAAGATGACATTATCTTTGGAAAGTTTCAAAGTTGCGCGGGTCACGTTGCCGACGTTTTCCGCATGTTCCCATTTCGGACTCGTGGTGGCTCGCCACAGAATTTCGTATCCTGTAGCCAATCCTCCCGGTGAACTTTCCCAGGTGAACGCGGAGTCATTCTCCAGATCCTTGGTCAGCAAATGCACATTCACCGGAGGCGCCGGGGCCGAAGCTAATGATGCCAGCGTGGCCGCGTTCAGTCGCGCCACGTGGGCCACATAATCGAAGTCTACAAATTTAGCCAGGTCGCCGTATTCAATACCGTTTTCCTTCCGGACGTTCTGGTGCTGGTGGTGAAAGTCCTCGCGAAATTCCGTGAAGCGCACCCCGGCGAATCCCTGCTGGTTGAAAGAGTAATGGTCGCCCCCGCGCAAGTACCGGTCCAGACGAAATACCAGCACCGGCTTCACGCCTGCGCTATAAGCATGCGCCACCTCGTCGACGTAGCGTGCCAGCTCCCGCGAGGCCGAATCGTTCTCTCCACCCAGGCTCCGAATCCTGCGTATGTCCTGATCCGTCGCAGCTACGGGCACGCCTTCGGAAAACACACGCACCACGGAGTGATCCTGCTCGGCGCTCTTGTCTCCCCCAACAATGTCATTGTTCAGCGCCGCTTCGATATCCCACCCCTGCTCTTTTGCCATTTTCGCGAAGTGCTGGCTGCCATTCAATCCCTGCTCCTCGCCCGCCACGGTCAGAAAAATAATCGTTGCGGGGAATTTCAACTTGCTCAGAACACGCGCGCATTCCAGACTCACAGCGGTTCCGCTGCCGTCGTCGTTCGCCCCAGGCGCAGCGCCCTTAGTGTCGAAAATGTCGCTGTTGCGCGAATCATAGTGCCCGGTTACGAGCACAATGCGTTTTGCATTCGCTACGTCCGTTCCTTTCAGCACCGCATAAACATTGGTGATTTCGGTAGGCTGGGGAATCCGTTCACCGGCCGGTTCGGTAAACGTATCGGTCTTCACTTCCAGGCATCCGCCGCAATCTTTCGAGTAGCGCTCGAACTCCGATTTGATCCATTCCCGTGCCGCGCCCACGCCGCGTTCCGCGCCGATCGCGGCCTGGTCCTGAGCCGAGATGGTAGACCGCGTTCCGAAGCTCACCAGTTGCTCAATGTTCGCCCGAATGTGTTCAGCCGATACCTGTTGCAGGGCCGCCGCGATCCGCGAATCCGCCACCATGGTTTCGGCAGTACTGGTTTTGGACGACGGAGAACCTGACACGGAACCCGGGTCGGCTTGCGCCATTGAGGTTCCGATCAGACTTAACAACGTCGCGAGGAGGACACAGTAGGATTTGTTTTTCAGGGCAGGAATCATTTAGTCTCCGGAATGCGAAATGTCAAGGGTGGAGCGGCTTCCAGTCAAAATTATAATCTTGTCGCCTACAGCACTCGCCCTCTTGACACTGTGGCAGGGGAAGAATCTAAATATTATCTGGGTTATCTAAAGATTGTTATCGAAAGATAGTTATCGAATCACGAAGCTGATATGGAATGGAGTGGAAGAGTCATGGTGCTTTGTCCTGAATGCGAAACCGATCTGGATGTGGAAGAAGAAGAAGTCGATGAGGGCGAAATCGTTTCTTGCCCGGAGTGTGGCACCGACTTCGAAGTGGTGACTACCAGTCCGCTGGAGTTGAAGGCGGTGGAAGAGGGTTACGTAGAAGAAGAAGAGGAAGTTGAGGCCGAAGACGGTGACGACGCTTAGCGCCTGCCGCCCTCGGTCGACGTTCCGTTGTTTTTTTCTTCTGCTGTCTTTCGTCTGCTGCGCTTCCTGGTTTTCCTCCGTGGGCATTGCCAGTTCCGCGCCCAAGAAACTGAAACCTACAGATCCTTACGCCCTCATTTTTGGTACGGTTTGGGGACCAGATGACCGCCCCGTCTACGGGGTGAAGATTTTGATCCGCCGTTCTTCCGACAAGAAACCAAAGTGGGATCTCTACTCCGACCACCGCGGAGAATTTGCTCTCCGCGTAGCCGCGGGCAAAGAGGATTACATTGTGGGGGCCAATGTCAAAGGAGTGAAAACTCAAGACGGCCATGCTCTCCATCTTGAAGAGGAGGTTCCGGTTCACGTGGAGTATGATGAACGCGTCGACATCGGCTTACATCTAGCTCAATAACGCGGCAACAGAGAGGAAGACGAACGAGCAAACCAGCATGATTCTGAGACTGCATTCCCGTCACGCGACGATTTTCATTTGTGCACTCCTTCTCATGATTTCGCTTACCGGGAGTGCCCTCGATAAAAAAGACAGGGCCCAGGGCCGGTTACTCTCCGGCAAGGTCCTCGACCGGCAGGATAATCCCGTCGTCAGTGCTGTGGTCTATCTCACCAACACTCGCACCCATGCCGTCAAAACCTACATCGTCGGCCAGGACGGCACTTATCGTTTTCCCGGCCTTTCCACCGTGGACTACGAAGTTTACGCGCAATTCAACAATCGCAAGAGCGACACCCGGTCAGTCAGCCAGTTCGATGACCGCCCCCAGGTTTACATCGATCTCAAGATCGACATGCACTGAACATTCCTTCGTTCCGCTTCGTTATTTGTTCGCCAATGATTTAAAGTGTACGGCCCATGCAACTCTTGGCAGGTTCCCGGGTTCAATGGGTAAGATGTTCTTGCGCGGGAGGAAACCTTGATCGGATTGCACTTTTTTCGGAATAGAAATCGTTTTGTGCCGGCTGCCGTCGCGGTGGTAGCCAGCCTCATGCTGATAGCCGTTTCAGCTTTTGCACAACAGGGCGCGATGAGTCCTTATCAGGACGAACAGGATGGCGTCAGCGCCGGCGGCAAGTGGATGGAATTCCGCTCGGAAGATAAGATGACCGCCGCGAAAAAAGTTCGTTTCGAATTGCTGTCGAACAACTATCTTCGCGAAGATCCAGATTACAAGCCCCGTGTCGAACTGGTTTGTACCAACGGCAAGTATCAGTATGCCGATTTCAACCCCGGCAGCCGCCTGGGCCACCCCGATTACCCCGGCTTCTGGGGCCAGCCGAAAATGGAGGTCATGGTGCGCATCGACGGAAGCCACGACCACAAAGGCTGGAACTGGGTGCGGGGAAGGTTTCTGGCTATGGACAAAGGTACGATTCGTGGCATGATCGGGGCTCAGGTGTTTAATGTGGAAGTCCGGACCAGAACTGGTTATGCCATCGCTGAGTTTTCTCCCGGCGGCCTGAATCTGGATGAGGTCAAGCACGCCTGCGATCTGACTCCGCATAAGCCGTAACCGATTTAGTCCGCGGGTGAAAAGGCTGGGCTGCGGCTCAGCCTTTTTTATTTCTGCGGGCCTGTGACTTTCGCGTTGCCCATCAGTCACTTGCATCGCTGCCTCCTCTGCTGTTTCACTGGGATATTCAGCCGAGGCGACAATGGACAGCAACGTAATTGAGGGCGCCGCATTTCTCCTGTTTGTTGTGGGAGTGCTCGTCTACATAGTCATTCTCTACAACGAACTGGTGCGGTTGCGTAACGATAACGACCGCGCCTGGGCCAACATCGATGTGCTGCTTAAGCAGCGTCACGACGAAATCCCCAATCTGGTGGAGACGGTGAAAGGCTACATGCAGCACGAGCAGCAGACTCTGCTGGCGGTCACTCAGGCCCGTGCCGCATCCGTGAATGCAGCCAGCATCGGGCAGAAGGCGCAGGCGGATTTAATGATGACCGTCGCCCTGCGCGGCATGTTTGCAGTGGTAGAAAATTATCCCCAGCTCAAAGCGAATGAGAATTTCCTGAAGCTGCAGACGCGCATCACCGAACTGGAAGAACGCATCGCCGATCGCCGCGAGTTTTTCAATGACGACGTCAACACCTACAACACGCGCATCGGCCAGATTCCTGAAGTCTTCGTCGCCAGCTATATGAACCTGAAACCACGCGCCATGTTCAAAGTATCCGACGAGGACCGGCGGCTGGTTGAAGTGAAGCTGCAAAGCCAGGGAGCTGGAGCGTAGTCCCCTGCGTCCCGTAAAACTTCCGAACCGGTCCGAGCGGCGAAACGACGCATAAGTGCGATCCCAGCCAGGACGAAAGCAAGATTGAACCCGATAAAAGCAGCAGCAAGAACTGGAACCCCAGGCATGCTGGGGCTCCAGTGCGTTCAAACTATCTGGCTTGGCTATGCTGACATCGCGCGACGCGGTTGCGTGCGGCTTTCGCGAATCGAGGCAACGCCTCGCCGAATGTTCAACCAGCCGTTGTCCTGAAAGAGATGGAAGAGGTCGTAGGTGTAGGGCACTTCGCCGGTGATGATCTCTTCTTTCCCCTGATCATCGGTGACGGCAAACGCTACCTGCACCGGCTCGTCTGGCGAGTTTTGTTTTGTGAAGTGCACGAGTTTTACATTGAGGGTTGATTGCTCTTGCGGTTGCATAGGCATACGTTTCCTCCATTAAATTTTAGATTGTTTGGGTATTGAACGTACTCTTTGAGAACGATCCAAGTCAGGGCTGATGCGGATATTTTTGTAAGATTTTTTGTTGAAGCCCGCAAAGTTTTGTCGGCGGCAAAATAGAAGCAATATAGATGGGATAGCGGCAACACGAATCGCCTTTCTCCGCATCGTAGAAACCTCTCCTTACAGACGAACTCGCCTGTGAACGCATGAGTTACGGCTAAATCGTGCACGCACCCATTTTGCTGCAAGCCCTTATCCCCGTTTCAGCAACTAACTAATGAAAGACAGGTTATTTCGAACAAATGAAAGGTGGATTGGGATGAACAACTTGATTCGATCGATTCTAAAGACGGCAGTTTACTTTCTGGATCAGACGAACAGCTTCACCAGCGATATGCGGGACCGGGTCTCCGATGGCGTGGGCCGGGTATCCGATCGGGTTTCGGATCTGCGTGACCAGGCGGCAGATATGTATTCTGGCGACGATCACACCGTGCGCAACGTTCTGACTTTTGTAGCTGGCGTGGGCGTAGGCGTCGGCGCAGCTTTATTGTTTGCTCCCGCCAGCGGCGAGGAAATCCGCGGCCAGATCGGCGATAAGGTTCAGGATATCGGCGACCGGGTGCGGGAGCGCTTCTCCACGCGCACTTCGACCGGTACGGAAGGCCGCTAGGTCTTCAAAAAAATTAATCAAGCCAGCCCGAAGGCATCGTCAGCCGTTCGCCCGCCTGAGCTGCGCTCAAAAATAAGTTAAGACTCAAGCAGGACAATTCCCAACCATCGGAATTGTCGGAGGATTCACATGAAACTCGCTTCGCAAGTAACCACACACACCGCACTGTTCGCCGCTCTTCTCTTGAGCGTTTGGGTCGTGGCCGGCGCGCAACCTATTGCGCAACAAGGCGCCGACCAAGCCGCAACTCCCCAAGCCGACAACACAAGGATGAATCAGCAGGACCGCAACGCCAACGAACCGACTGCTGATCAGCAAAAGGCAGACCGGTCGGACCGCGAGATCACTCAGCAAATCCGCAAGTCCATCACCAGCGACAAGTCGCTCTCAACTTATGGCCATAACGTGAAGGTCATCACACAAAACGGAATGGTCACGCTCAAGGGGCCGGTGCGTTCCGAGGAAGAAAAGAAAGCAGTCGAAGCCAAGGCTGCGGAAGTTGCAGGCGCAGATAAAGTGACGAACGAAATCGATGTCCAACCAAAACATTAACCGGCAAGCATCCTAAGGAGGATTAACCATGGCAGGAAAAAATACAGCAGTGTTTGGAATTTATCCGGAGTACGCGAGTGTTGAAAATGGCGTGGATGCCCTGAAGGCCGCAGGCTTCCGCAACACCGACATTTCGGTGCTCTTCCCTGAAAACGTGGGCACAAAAGATTTCGCGCATAAAAAAGAAACCAAGGCGCCAGAGGGCGCGGCGACCGGCGGCGCTACCGGAGCCGTTATCGGCGGCGGTCTGGGCTGGCTGATGGGCATTGGCGCGCTGGCCATTCCCGGGCTCGGACCTTTCATTGCGGCCGGCCCCATCATGGCCGCTTTGGCTGGAGTAGGAGTCGGAGGCGCAATCGGCGGAATTGCCGGTGCTCTGGTGGGCATGGGCATTCCCGAGTACGAAGCCAAGCGCTACGAAGGCCGCGTGAAAGATGGCGGCATTCTGCTCTCGGTTCACTCCGACAATTCCGAATGGACCAAGCGCGCCAAAGAAATCCTGGAGCATACCGGCGCGCAAGATGTAGCTTCCACAGGCGAAGCCAGTGCGGATTTCTCCAAGACGGATAAGCCGATGCTGCGTGCCAGCTAGCTAACTGAAACACGACAGTTAAAGGGGAGTCTTCGTTATTACGAAGACTCCCCTTTTTCTAACCAAAATGTTTCCTAACTAACTAACTACTCTTTCTACGGCAACAGGCCATAAATGTCGAGCTCGTTCGAAGTCGGCACAAATACTTTCCCGCCCGCGATGGTCGGGACCGTAAACTTCAGTGCCGATCCAGCAGTGTCGCGGGTTCCTGCCTGCGAACTGTTGTAAAGCTCACTCCCAACCTTAGTGGCATCGTAGGCGTGCAGCACCGACGGTCCCTGGGGTACGCCCAAGCTATAGCTGTATGCCGAGTTGTCGATGTCCCAGATGATCCCGTTCACCGCGCCGTTGGCCGAAATTGAAGGCGTCGCTCCGTGCGTTGTGAACACCGCCGACCCTTTCGACGTCGGCGTGGTTGAAATCTGCGCCGTGCTCGCGTTCCAGCTGTAAGCGCTGATTACGTTGTCATTGCAATGGAAATAAATTGAGCCGGTGCCCACCCAGTAGGCTGGAGTCGAAAAAATGTTGTTGTAACCATCCGTGCAGAGCTGTAACTGTTGAACAACATTGTTCGTGCCTCCAGGGTTATAGCCGCCCATATTGTTTCGGTTGACGACGAAGACGTTTCCGTCCTTTCCTCCTCCGAGAGTTACCGGCAAGGAGGGAGTACTTGGAACCAGAATGTTCGACCCGCTCCCCAAATCAGCGTCCCATTCGGCGAGGGTAAAGTTATCACTCGGCGTAAAGTAACTCGATATTGTCAGATTAGTCGGGTCCATCTGAAAGATGGAATCGTTGTAGCCATTTGTTACCGGGTCGCCTGTGCCGGGATCTCCCGCCACTAATTCGTCGACACCGCTCATCAAATACACATAGCCAGTTGCGTCGTCGATTGCCGGCGCGCCTCCGCTAGACCAGTATCCGCCACCGGCTCCGTCCGGCGTGTCATTGAATGGGACTGCTTCTTGCGCTAACGACGTTTTGTCATAAGCAAAAATCCACCCATGGTTACAACTGCCGAAAGGAATGTATATCCAGTTCGTAACCGGATTGAGCGCCAGCCCCATGCGTTGATAACAGTCCGATTCGAGAGCAATGTTTCCGCCCGAGCTGTCCAGCCCCGTGCCCGCCACCGAGCCGGTTATATTCACCGGGCCGCCAAACTTCTCGGCACCTGTAGTTACATCAAGAGCGTGCAGAAAGAACGGGGTCGGGTCTGCCTTACCACTTTCCTCAGCGACCAGATACATGGTGTTCGTGCTGGCATCGATCACCGGTGTCGATAGAATGCCTACATTCGGGTTCACGCCAGTTATATCGCCCTTGTAGACGGATGGTCCGAGCGGCCCGGCATGCCAGAAAGTCTGCGCCGTTGCCGAGGAGGTTGCATCGGCATCGAAGGCATAGACGCTGTTGTTCTGCGTCACCACAAAAACCACATCATGCGTGCCACCGGCGATGTTGAGCCCGGGCATGTACAAAGGCTGCGCGTAGACCTGACCATCCACCGGATAAGCCAGCAGCTTGCCGAACGTCGACGTGTTCACGTTAGCGGGTGTCAGGCTCACTTCTTCCAGATACTGCCCATCGCGCGCGTCGTCATTGTGATACGTGAGAACGGATGCCTGGCTGAAGTTGATAACGGTAACCGAAGCAGAAGCGATGAGTGCGGTATCCGCCACGCTGGTTGCCGAAATCGTATGTGCCCCGATGGTGGCCGGCGCTGTGTACAGCCCTCCGGCGCTGACCGTGCCTGTAGCAGCGCTTCCACCAGTGGTTCCGTCCACCGCCCAGGTGACGGCTTGGTTAGATAAGCCCTCAATCGTCGCTGTGAACTGCTTCGTTGTTGACGGAGCGACCGTGGAAGACGACGGCGCAATCGTAAAGTCGACTACGCTCACGCTCGCGCTTCCAGTGATCGACCCGTCTGTCGCGGTCACCGTGTGGTTGCCCGCTTGCAAGGGCGCCATATAAAGACCGCTGATAGAGATCGTGCCAACCGTCGCACTGCCTCCAACCGTTCCATCCACAGACCAGGTGAACGTCGATACTCCTGTGGAAGCGGTCGGCGTGAACTGTTGTGATTGAGAACTGGCCAGCGTGGTAGAAGTCGGTGAAAGCTTAATCGTGCCAACCGTCACCGTGGCACTCGCGGTCACGGAAGAGTCAGCCGCGCTGGTAGCAGTTACGGTATAAGTTCCAGGCTGCGTTGGAGCCGTGTACAAGCCCGCCGTCGTAATCGTGCCAACACTGGCATTTCCGCCCGTCACCTGATTCACCGCCCAAGTGATGGAAGGATTCGAAAAGCCTTGGATCGAGGAAGAAAATTGCTGCGTACCACTGGGCGGAAGAAATGCCGTCGTGGGAGAGATCGCTCCGAGCGCGCCCACGGTAACAGCAGCGCTCGCGCTGGCGTTTGTGTCGGCTACGCTGGTGGCGGTCACTTTGTGGCTTCCCGCCGCAGCCGGCGCAGTGTATAGCCCGGACGCGCTGATCGTGCCCGTCGTGGAGTTTCCCCCCGCCACACCGTCCACCGACCAGCTCACCGCAGTGTTCGTAGTATTCTGCACCGTTGCAGTGAGTTGCGCAGTCGCGCCCACAGCAACGTTCATAGAAGATTGATTCAGCGAAACCGTGACATTCGATGCCGGAGGCGGTGTGGATGAATTACTCGTTCCTCCACAACTGGCCAGGGTGAAGGCGACTGCGAATGCAATAAAACCTGCAAAAACCTTAGACGTAGTGACGGTCATAAAATGAGCTTGGATCCTGAATCAAGACTTTGCCCAACTACCGCTAACCCTGGGCCGCTAATAGATGACAAGGGGGGCGGCAAAAGTTGCTAAATACCCGGGAAATATAAGGGCTTTCAGCCAGATGAGAGCTACGGTGTTTGCTCTAGACAAACCGCTTCGTCGGCTCGGGTCATGGTGGGCAGGCTACGCGAAAGACTGTAGATGAAGTGAGGGAAAGACCTGAGAAGTTCAGCGGGAGAGAAAACGCTTTGCGACTTTCACGCCAATAATCGCGCCGCGTCCTTCGCGTAGTAAGTAAGGATGATGCTGGCTCCGGCGCGCCGAATGCTGAGCAAGGATTCCATCATGACGCGGTCGCGCTCGATCCAGCCATTGCGAGCCGCCGCTTCAATCATCGCGTACTCGCCCGAAACCTGATAAGCGGCCAGCGGCAGATCGAAGCGCTCCCGCGCGGCGGCGATTACATCCAGATAAGGCATGGCCGGCTTCACCATGATCATGTCGGCGCCTTCTTCCACGTCGAGTTCGATCTCGCGCATGGCCTCGCGCAAATTGGCTCCGTCCATCTGATAAGAACGGCGATCGCCGAATTGCGGAGCCGAATCGGCAGCTTCACGAAACGGCCCGTAAAACCCGGAGGCAAATTTCGCGGCATAAGAGAGAATCGGAGTATTGCTGAAGCCAGCTTCATCCAGCGCGCCGCGAATGGCCGCAACCCGGCCATCCATCATGTCGGAGGGCGCAATGATATCGATACCGGCCCGCGCCAAGGAAACCGATGTTCGGGCCAGAAGTTCGAGGCTGGCGTCATTATCGATTTCAAATTTGGAGACCGCGCTGGCCACCAGCGATGCCAGCTCTTCGATCACCTCTTCCTTCTCCTTACGGTTCCTGACGGCCACCACTCCTTGTCTGGCACGCATAGCATCTCGGGCCGCGGCTCCCAAAGATTGTGGAGAGGTTCCAGGCTTTACGATCCCGCAATGTCCGTGAGACATGTACTCACAAAGGCAAACATCCCCCATCAGGAGTAAGTCCGGGACTTCA
This sequence comes from uncultured Acidobacteriaceae bacterium, assembly GCA_963724815.1. Classification (GTDB taxonomy): domain Bacteria; phylum Acidobacteriota; class Terriglobia; order Terriglobales; family Acidobacteriaceae; genus Sulfotelmatobacter. Next base: position 84,378 of record CAVRWS010000046.1, on the reverse strand, counting down.
CGTTTCATGGCTCGGGCGGCCTGTTGCACGATGCCGTCATCCGCCCACGCCCCTGTGGCGACTTCATCTTTTTTGTCAGGCAGGCCAAAAAGAATTACCGACGGAATACCCAAAGCATGAACTTCGCGAGCCTCTTTCACGGCCTCGTCTACCGAGAGGTTGAAGACGCCGGGCATCGATCGAACTTCCTTTCGCACACCTTCGCCGGGGCAAACGAACATGGGATAGACAAACGCGTTGGGGGTAAGCCGAGTCTCGCGTACCAGATTGCGAAGTTGCTCGGTGCGGCGAAGCCGGCGAAGACGGGTAACAGGGAAAGCCATAAGAAGCCAGGAATTTTGAGCCTTGGCAAATCAAGTATAGCGCGGTGAACCGCCGCCCAGACTTCACACCGATTCTAGCAGGGCAGTTCGACTACAGAGGATGTCAAAGCGCCACCCGCCTTCGAAAGGCACGCGCGGTTGACTCCGACTGAGGGGGAGGGTGACGAAAGTAACCTGCCTGACGCCAAAAGCGATCTGGGAATCTCCCATTTTATCCATAGAATGAAGGCGGATGAGTCTGTTCGCATGGCATCGCTGGTTCGCGCTGGCAGGCGGAGTTACGCTTGCATTTGCCGTCGTGTCGCTGGCCTTGCCGCGGGGCCTTGCGCTCACCGCCATCGACGACGTCTTATATCTGCTGCTGATCCTCATCGTTGGCACGGCTATGCTCGCGAATGCCAGAGCCACCCAGGGGGTCGAGCAAAGTTTTTGGACGTTGATGGCTTCAGGCTGCCTGCTTTGGACCTGTGATCTGGCAGGGTGGACCTACTACGAAGTTCTGAACCGGGCGCTGGTACCCAGTCCGTGGTTCATGGACATGTTTCTGTTTCTCCATCTGATTCCCATGATCGCGGCGGTTGGATTGCGTCCGCATCGCGCTGGAGCAGAGCATAAATTCCGCATCGGCGCGCTGGATTTTTTTCTCTTGCTGGTTTGGTGGGTTTTCCTTTATGCCTTCGTCGTTTTTCCCTCTCAGTACATTTCCTTGAATCCGCAAACGTACCAGAGGAACTTCTCTTCGCTCTACCTGCTCGAGGCTGGCGTATTCGTATTGGTGCTGGGAATTGCCAGCCGGGGCGCATCGCAAGGATGGAAGAAAATTTACGTCAACCTGATGGCTGCCAGCGCGTTGTATGCACTGGGCTCGCAAGGCCTGAGCACGGCACTCGTCAGTGGAAAATATTACACCGGAAGTGTTTACGATATCCCGCTGATGGGCGCGGCCACTTGGATGGCGGCCACTGCTCTTTCCGCCCGCCACTGGCATCCCGAAGCCGCCCCTCCCCCGCCGGTCGACAAATGGGGCACTACCGCCTTGCGCTTGGCCATGCTCGCCATTCTCTCTTTGCCGGCGCTGGGCCTATGGACCTTTCTCTGGGATAAATCGCCTGCATCCGTCCGCACCTTTCGCATGTTCACGGTTCTTTCCGCCATGCTGGTGCTGGGTGTATTCGTCTTCGTTCGCCAATATCTCCAGGACCAGGCTCTGATCCTACTGCTGGAAAATTCGCGGCGCAGCTTCGAGAATGAGCAACGTTTGCAGAGCCATTTGGTGCAGAGAGAAAAATTGGCTTCGCTGGGCCAGTTGGTTGCGGGTGCGGCAAACGAAATCGAACAGCCTCTCGGCGCAATCATGAGTTCTTCCGAGAAGTTGTGGTCGAATCACCATTTGACCAGCGAGCAGGATACGTTGGTACGCAAAATTGTTCATCACTCGCAGCGAACTCGGGAACTCATATCGAATCTTCTCAGTTTCGCGCAACAAGGCTCCGGAGAAAAAACCATGGTGGATATCTGCATGCTGCTGCAACGCAGCGTACAGATGCGCGAACTGCAACGGCACGATCAAAAACTTCGCATCGAAACCTCCTTCGCACCTGACCTGCCGAAAGTCTGGGGCGATGGCCACCAGTTGTTCCAGGCGTTCGTCCAAATCGTCGAGAACGCGTTGGACGCGGTGGAGGATGTTGGCGGCGGCTTGATCAGGGTCAGTGCCGAGGTTCGCGGCGAGCAAGTTGTGTTGCAGTTTTCCGATAGCGGCCCGGGCATTAAAGAGCCGCATCGCGTATTCGATCCGTTCTATACCACCAAGCCTATCGGCAAAGGCACAGGCCTGGGGCTGAGCGCTGTCTATGGCGTGGTGCAGGATCACAAAGGCCTGATCACTTGTCAGAACAAGACTGAGGGCGGAGCCTTGTTCGTGCTCGTGCTTCCGATCGCGAGCGAGAATTCTTCGCGCGCGGTGGCGGCGGCTCGCTCCTGAAGCTCATTGCCGCTTCGCATGTTCGTCCTCATTTCACCGCGACGGTTCGCCCCGCCAATCCTGTAACATAAAATTCGATGTCGGAACCGCTGGTCCATCACTCAGCGCGCGTACTCGAGTTCGATGCCCTTCGCGAACTTTTGCGAGGATACGCATCCTCGCCCTTAGGACGGGCGCGAGTAGCGGCTCTTACCCCGTCAATCGACGCCGAGTGGATCGAGGAGCAGCAAGCCTTGACGGAAGAGGTGCGCGAATTTCGCCGCGTCGGCGGACGCTTCGATTTTTCCGGCCTGCTGGACGTTACAAAATTAGTAGAGAAGTCCCGCATCAGCGGTGCGGTACTTGAGACCACGGACATTCGCGATGTTTTGTTGCTGGTGGATCGCGCCGCCGAATGGCGCGAGATCGCCTTGCATCCTCCGGCGAGCATGCGAACCGAATGGCGGCAAATCCGAACGCTTTCGGAAGACATCCCCGATTTCACGGAGTTCCTCCGATTCTTCCGTAACAAAATTCAGCCCGATGGAACCCTCGAAGATCGTGCATCACCGGCACTCTCGAGGATTCGCCGCGAAATTGAAAAGCAAAAGCGCGTCATCCAGGAATCGCTTCGCGGATACTTGCGCAAGCTGGCCGAAGGCAGTGCAGCACAGGATGAACTGGTGACCATCCGTGGCGAGCGTTTTGTCATCCCGGTAAAGATCGAACAGAAGCGGCGGGTGCACGGCGTGGTGCACGGCGCCAGCTCCAGTGGCCAGACCGTGTTCGTAGAGCCGCTGGAGACGATCGAACAAAACAACGAACTGGTTCGCCTGCTCGACGACGAACTGGCCGAGGTTCACCGCATCCTGCTCGAAATGACGCGCCGCATCGGCGAAGAAGCCGACGGAATTCTCGCGTCCGCGTCGGCGCTGAGTGAACTGGAACTGCAATTCGCCAAAGCCCGTTTCGCCGAAGACTACAACTGCGTTACCGTGCAGTTAAGCACGCCCGCCGGAAGCCAGCAAAATCCATGTGGGGACAGCCGCCCTCGGCTGTCCGCGAGCGCAGCTCGCTTGCTTCTGCACAACGCTCGCCATCCACTGCTGGAACGGAATTTGAAACTGAAGAACGCAACCGTAGTTCCCATCACGGTCGAACTCGAAGGCGACCGCCGCCAGTTAGTCATCACCGGTCCCAACACCGGCGGCAAAACAGTAACCCTCAAAACCATCGGTCTGCTGGCCTTGATGGCGCAGTCAGGAATTCCCGTCCCCGCCGACCGCGCCGAAATGCCGGTGTTCGACGCTGTGCTCGCCGACATCGGCGACTACCAATCCATCGAGCAGAACCTCTCCACGTTTTCCGCACACGTTACCAACATCGATTTCATTTCTCGCACCGCGACTCCGCAGTCACTCGTGCTGCTCGATGAATTAGGCTCGGCCACCGACCCCGAAGAAGGCGCCGCGCTGGCGGTGGCGATCGCTTCGCACTTCGGCCGCATCGGCTGCATGACCGTGATCTCAACGCATCACACTTCGTTGAAAGTCTACGGTGCGAATACCGCGGGAGTGATCAACGCCTCCGTCGGCTTTGACGAAAGCACCTTGCAACCAACTTACGAATTAAAAATCGGCGTGCCCGGCGCGTCGGCCGGAATCAATATTGCGCAGCGCCTGGGATTGAATCCGGCAATCATCGAGGCGGCCCGGACGCGGCTGGGCACTCAGGCCCGCGACGTCGGCGAATTTCTGGACAGACTTCACGCCAGCTTGCGCGAGGCCGAAAACGACCGACTGCGCTTGCAGACCCGTGAACAGGAATTAGAAAAAGAAAAAACGCGTCTCGCGCTCGAAGGAAAAAAAGAGCAGCAAACCAAGATCCGCGAAATGGAAAAGAAGCTGGAGAGTGTGTTGCGCGACTTCGAATACCAGGCGCGCGAATCGGTGAATGCAATCCAGGACAAAGCCGCCGCACAGAAAGTGGCAAAAGACTCTGAGCGGCGCGTCGCAAAGCTTCGCCGCGAATTCCGCGACCAGTTCGATTCCACCGTGGTCGCCCACACTAGCGGCGCCGATCAGGGCGATCCGCACGCCGAGCCGCAGATCGTAAAGTACGTCTCCCAGGGCGACACCGTGAAACTGAAATCCACCGGTCGCGCTGCAACCGTCTTGCGCAAACTGGACGATTCTCACTTCGAAGTGTCGGTGGGCGCGATGAAAATGAAGATCGCGCGCGACGATATTGCCGCCGTGATTTCCGCCGCACGTCCCGCCGATTCTCCGGTGAAGGCCGCACGCGCCCGTGGAATTTCCGTCTCGCTCGAAAACGAAGGCCAGAACGCGCCCTCCGAAATCAACGTCATCGGCTTCAACGTAGACGACGCCACTCGCGAAGTGCAGAAATTCGTCGACCGTGCATTTCTTGCTGGCCTGCCACGCGTGCGCGTAGTTCACGGCAGCGGCATGGGCATCCTGCGCAAAGCCCTGCGCCAGGCCCTGCAGCAGCACCCGCATGTGGAATCCGTAGCCGAACCCCCGCAGAACGAAGGCGGCGGCGGCGCGACCGTGGTGGAGCTTCGCGTGTGATTCTTGTCATGCTGAGCGAAGTAGAATCGTCCGCAGGACGATACTGCGCAGTCGAAGCATCCCTACGCACACATTCCAGCGAACGGCGAAGCTCTTCGCTCTGCGTGACAGTGAGCAAACTTCGTTAATAAGGCCCGCTTTTCCTAGGCCGTCAACCGGATAGGCATTTATTCCACAACTTCTCCACAGCAATCCGAGTCGGGTATATTCCCATCAGAGGAACTCTGGCTCACAATCCTAAGGGGAGAAGTGTCCGTCGAAAGTCTCATCCATCCATGCCCAGCGCTGACGATTTCAAGGAGACGGTGAAGCAGCAGGCGGATATCGTCCGCATCATCGGCGACTACATCAAGCTGAAGAAAGCTGGAGCACAGAACTATTCCGGCCTCTGTCCGTTTCACGGCGAGAAAACGCCTTCGTTTTCGGTTCACGCCACGCGGCAGTTTTATCACTGCTTCGGCTGCGGTGTATCAGGAGACGTCTTTAGCTTCGTGCAGAAAATCGAGAACATCACTTTTCCCGAAGCCCTCCGGCTGGTAGCGCAAAAGCTGGGGATTCCTCTGCCCAAAGCCACATACTCCAGCCCAGCTGAGGCGAAAGAAGCCAAGCTCCGCGCACAGTTGGTTGACGCCCAGGAGCGCGCAGCCACGTTTTTCCAGGAGTGCCTGAAGCGCCCCGATGGATCACGAGCCCGGGAGTATCTACAGGGACGCGGCCTTGATGAAGAAACCATCGCAAGCTTCCGCATCGGCTACGCACCCGATTCCGGTTTCCTGCTGCGCGACCGCCTGGCCGCCGAGTTCAGCGAAGAAGTCTTGCGCGAGAGTGGTTTATTTTCCTGGAAGCAGGAAACAGAGTCGCAGAGCGCCAAGCCGGAAGCCCGCCTCTACTCCAAGTTCCGCAACCGCGTCATGTTCCCCATCGCCAATGATGCCGGTAAAATCATCGCCTTCACCGGACGCACTCTCGCGACCGACGAGAAGTCCGGTCCAAAATATCTGAATTCGCCAGAGACGGGAATTTATTCCAAAGGCCGCGTGCTCTTCAATCTCGACCACGCGAAAGAAGCCATTCGCAAGCTCGATTACGCCATCCTCGTCGAAGGCCAGATGGATTGCATCTCCGTCTTCGCCGCCGGATTTCACAACGTAATCGCCAGTTCGGGCACGGCCTTTACCGAGATTCAGGCCAAGCTGCTCGGGCGATTCAGCAAGAACGTGGTGGTCAACTTCGATCCCGATACAGCGGGAGCGAAGGCTACCGAGCGTACCCTGGGTCTACTGATCGAGGAAGAATTCCAAGTTAAAGTACTGTCGCTGGAGCAGGGTTTCGATCCGGATTTGTACATCCGCCGCAAAGGTGGAGATGCTTACCGCGCGGCCCTGCGCGGTTCGCAAAAGTATTTCGATTATCTGATCGACCGCGCCCGCGCGCATTTCCCCGTGCGCAGCGCAGAGGGCAAAGTAAAAGCGCTGAACTATTTGCTGCCGCACATTCAACGCGTGCCGAGCCGGATTGTTCGCGATGAACTGAGCCAGGAGATCGCACAAAAGCTTGGAATTGATTCGGCTGTATTGCGGCAGGAGTTGCGCCATGTGGCTTCCGAGCGTTCGGCCGCGAGCCGTGAAAGCGCGTCCCGAAGCCCAAGCCACCGATGCCGAACGCATTCTCATCCGCGCCCTCGCCTCGTTCCGCCAAATGCAGCCCGGAGAGTACCTTTCAGCCCGCGATGGCGCGCGCGACATCATTAAACGCGAGGTCATTAAAGAAGAAGAGTTTGATCCCGCACGCCAGGCGCAATACGCATTCCAGAGCGAAGGCCTGCATCGTGGACTCGCCTCCGAGTCGCTGGTCGAAGCCCTGCTGAATGCCGGACCGGAAATGGCCGATGTAATGGAAGTGCCATGCTCCGACAGCGAGCGCCGCATGTTGGCTTCAATCCTTTTGAAAGAAGATGAAGAACTCACGGCCGAGCGCTTGGAGGGCGCATGCCGTGCGTTGCGGCGCATTCACCTGCGCCGTCAGCAGGAGCAGGTGCAGCGCGAGTTGAAGAAGCCCGGCATCAGCGACGATAAAGAACGTATGAGGGAACTCCTTCTCGAGGTGGAGCGGCTGAGTCGCGCGCTGAGGGACCCAAGTTTGGCCGAAGAAGGATTGAGAATGACGCTGGGAAGCCAGAAAACAGCATGAAACAAAACGGCGATGAGAGTCATCTAAGTATTTAGCAGAGTTAGAGTTATCGACAACTGGCGGGCAACGGCGGTTTTCAGCGGGGCAAGTGATAGATCACGCAGCACTTATGTGCTAGAATCTATAAGTTTGTGCTAGGTGCACAACTCCGCGACACCCCAGATTCCCACCTGTGAACACATTACCATACGCTCCCCCGAGAGCGAATTGACGAATTTGAGGACACCTCTTGGCTCTTGAAGACAAGTACGACGATATAAAAAAGCTGGTCGATGCCGGCAAAGAGAAGGGCTACCTTACCTACGATCAGGTAAACGAGCTCATACCACACGACGTGGTCAGTCCCGAAGACCTGGACGACCTGCTGACTACCATTGGCACGCAAGGCATCGATGTGCTCGAAGGCCCCAAGCTGCCTTCGGCGGCGCTCGATAAAAAATTCGACGAAGGCGAAGAAGGCGAGGACGTTGAACTCGACCTCACTCCCGGCGCTCTGGAAAAAACCAATGATCCCGTCCGCATGTATTTGCGCGAGATGGGCACTGTTCCCTTGCTCACGCGCGAGGGCGAAGTTGAAATCGCAAAACGCATCGAGCGCGGCCAGATTCGCGTACTGAAGGCGCTGTCGCGCTCCCCCATCGTGATTCACGAACTTTTAGCCATGGGCGAAGACCTCAAGAAAGGTGTGCGCTCCATCAAGGAGGTCGTAACCTTCGACGAGGAAGAAATCACCGACGAGATCCTGCAAAACCGGTTGAACGAATTTACCGGCAAGATCGACAACATGGCGAAGCTCTACAAGAAAGTCGCCGTGGTGCAGGAAAAATACGTCGAGATGTCCCAGAAGAAGCGGCCGAAAGACCATCGCCGCGCCCGCCGCAACCTGGCCCGTGCCATCGTCAGGGTTTCCATCGCGGTGCGCAAGCTGGGTTTCACCAACGCCGAGCGCAAACGGCTGATCGACCGCGTCAACAAGACTGTCGACAGCATGCGTTCGCTCGACCGTCAGGCGCAGAACCTTGAGCGCAAGGCTGATGCTACGCGCAGCGAAGAACAAAAAAAAGAATATCGCCGCCAGTCCCGCGCGGTACGAAGCGAAATCGAAAAGCTTGAAGTCGAAGCCGGCCTCTTGTTCCAGGAGATCAAGCGCACGCAGCGCGAGATCATCCAGGGCGACATGGATGCGGAGCAGGCCAAGCGCGAGCTGATTGAGGCCAATCTCCGTCTCGTGGTTTCGATCGCGAAAAAATATACCAACCGCGGATTGCAGTTTCTCGATCTAATTCAGGAAGGCAACATCGGCCTGATGAAGGCTGTCGACAAATTCGAATACCGGCGTGGCTACAAATTTTCTACGTATGCCACGTGGTGGATTCGGCAGGCGATTACTCGTGCAATTGCTGATCAGGCGCGTACGATTCGCATCCCCGTGCACATGATCGAAACCATCAACAAGCTCATCCGCACTTCACGGCAGCTGGTCCAGGAACTGGGACGCGAACCCACCAGCGAAGAAATTGCTAAGAGAATGGACATTCCCGTCGCGAAAGTGCGGAAAGTCCTGAAGATCGCGCAGGAGCCAATCTCCCTCGAAACGCCAATCGGCGAAGAGGAAGATTCGCATCTCGGCGACTTCATCGAAGACCGCGCTGTTGTCTCGCCCGCAGAAGCCGTGATCAACGTGAACCTCAAGGACCAGACGGGTCAGGTCCTGCGCACGCTGACTCCGCGCGAAGAAAAAGTGATCAAGATGCGCTTTGGCCTCGAAGACGGCAGCGAACACACCCTGGAAGAAGTTGGCCAGTCGTTCGCCGTAACTCGCGAACGCATTCGCCAGATCGAAGCCAAGGCGCTGCGGAAACTGCGTCATCCCTCGCGCTCGCGCAAGCTGCGGGCGTTCATGGATGGAGTGAGGGACTAGTTTGTCATCCTGAGCGGAGCAGGACGATTCGCGAAAGCGAATCGGTCTGCGGAGTCGAAGGATCCCTGTAGGCTTCGACTCCCTCGCCCTCCTCGGTCACTGGACGACACTCTCGGCGCTTGACAATCGGCGTTATCCACTTATCCTAGCAAGTGTCTGGCAAACGGCGTTTCGTATCTATAAGAGCCCCGAGTCAATCTCGGGGCTTTTGCTTTTGCATTCGTGGTGCCCACCCCTGAGGCCCGTGCGGGGGTAGTCGTGACAGACTTTTTGCCTAGAGCTGCGTTTCCTTAAGCCGCCGCCTGCTTCCGTTCCTGGATGAAGTCAAGCAGATCCGCATTGATCTGGTCCGCATGGGTTGTGGGCATACCATGCGGAAAGCCTGGATAAACCTTCAACACCGCGCCCTTCACGATCTTGGCCGACATCAGACCCGCAGCACCGATGGGTACGATCTGATCGTCGTCGCCATGCATCACCAGCGTCGGCACATCGAACTTCTTAAGATCTTCTGTGAAGTCCGTTTCCGAGAAGGCCTTGATGCAATCGTAGTGAGGCTTCATTCCCCCCAACATCCCTTGCAGCCACCAGTGTTCCCGGATACCCTCCGAGATCTTTGCCCCAGGCCGGTTGTAGCTATAGAACGGCAGCGTGATGTCCTTATAAAACTGCGGTCGATTCTTCGCCATTTCGGCTCGCAGGCCATCGAACACCGACATAGGCAGGCCCCCAGGATTCTTATCCGTCTTCAGCATCAGCGGTGGTACCGAGCTGATGAGCACCGCCATGCCGACTCGCTTTGAGCCATGCCGCCCAATGTAACGGGCAACTTCTCCGCCGCCGGTGGAGTGCCCCACGTGAATCGCGTTTTTCAAGTCAAGTTTTTCGGTCAGAGCGGCCAGATCGTCGGCGTAGGTATCCATATCGTTGCCATCCCAGGTTTGCGTGGAACGGCCGTGCCCCCGGCGGTCATGCGCGATGACTCGATAGCCGCGCTGGCCGAAGAACAACATCTGTCCGTCCCAGTCGTCCGCCGTGAGCGGCCAACCGTGACTGAATACGATCGGCTGCCCTTTTCCCCAGTCTTTGTAGTAAATCGTTGTGCCATCTTTTGTGGTGATAGTGGGCATGTTTTTATCTCCTTATTCTATCGATTTACGCCTGCCGATTTTTGTTCATCGGATTACGTTTATCGATTTTGTTTTTTTGTTTTTGGATTCAAGAAACGAGCGAGACACAACCAGCTCTTCCGACCAGTCTCTAAGCACTCGCTTGGACTGACCGAAAACAATTGTGACGATCCTCGGCCACACACACGACCAGGCCGAGGTATAAACACAACAAATGGCGAGATTAGCGACGCCCGCGCAGCGCGCGTCTCTGCGGACCGCGGCCAAGGTCCGGAACGTCTTCTCCCAGGGCCGTAGCTAAATCGATTTGGTGGTCCTGCTCCTGTACCAGGATCTGGCGAATCTGTTCCGCGAGCGCGTATTCTCCGAGAGCTTCACACTGTCCCACGCGATCCCGGTAATTGCGTATGGTTTCATTTTCATTATCCAGATCGAAGCGAAGCATCTCTTTCGCGTCTTTCGACGTGCGTACAGGCTTGGGGGTAACCACCGGCATTTTGCCGAGATAGTCGATTTGCCGCGACAAGGTCAAGGCATGATCGAGCTCCTGCTTGGCGTGGATTTCCAGTTGCGCGGCGATGTCCATATACTGGGCGCCGCTGAGCACCTGGGAATAAACCACGTAAGCGATGATGGCTTGATATTCGCGGGAAAGATCCTCGTTCAACAGCTCGGCGAGGCGGTCTCGGGAAATTTCGTTTTCGTTTGTGATGGATTTCGATTCAGCCATTTGGATTCCTCTTTGAAATGTTTTTGCCTGCTTACCTTTTAAATGCCGAAGTCATTGTACTCATTGCTCGCGGCTGCCCTCGCCCGAGGAGAAGCGGTACTCCCTCGCACGCATCACGACAGATTTAATTTACTTGGATGGTTTGTGGACGCGCGAGCTTCCGAGGTTGTTCGTAAATATTACATCACCATGCCAATGAATTGCGCGACCAAAGTCTGATTTTCGTATCTAATTAAACCATCGGACAAGTCATGCCGTCTGGGAGTATCTTTTTGTCCGAGAGCGCGAAACCGGATCTACAATGCCCAAGCCAATTTTGCTGAGCGTGGATGACGACTCTGATGTTCTGCGGGCGATCGAGCGCGATCTTCGTTCGCAGTACGGCGCTGAATACCGCGTCATAGGCAGCGACTCGCCCGAGGGCGCGCTCGATCTGCTGAAACAGTTGAAGGTGCGTAATGACAGCGTTGCTTTACTGCTTGCCGACCAGCGCATGCCACACATGGACGGAGTTGAATTCCTGCAGCAGGCCATGGGAATCTTTCCCGGCGCGAAGCGGGCCTTGCTCACTGCCTATGCCGATACCAACGCCGCCATCAGCGCCATCAATCAGGCCAGCATCAACTTTTTTTTCCTGAAGCCCTGGGACCCTCCAACCGAACACTTGTACCCGCAACTCGACGACTTGCTCGATGACTGGCAAGCCTCGTTCCGCCCAACCTTTCAAGGAATCCGCTTGCTGGGCACGCGCTGGTCGCCCCGCTCCTACGAGTTGCGCGATTTTCTCGCGCGCAATCGCGTTCCCTACCAGTGGATCGATGTCGAGCTTTCCGCCAATGATCCCGAAACCAAGCTGCTGCTGGAAGCGCTGGGGCCGGAGGCTGCCAATCTTCCCGTCGTGCTTTTTCCCGACGGCACCAAACTTCTCGAAGGCGTACCCGCCGAGGTCGCGCAAAAAGTCGGCCTGCGCACCCGTGCACAAACCAGCTTTTACGATTTAGCTATCGCCGGTGGTGGACCCGCCGGTCTGGCCGCAGCCGTTTACGGAGCGTCCGAAGGTCTGCACACCGTCATGATTGAGCGCGAAGCGCCCGGCGGTCAGGCGGGGATGAGCTCCCGCATCGAAAATTATCTGGGATTTCCCACCGGCCTCAGCGGCGCCGATCTTGCCCGCCGCGCCGTCGTGCAAGCCCAGCGTTTCGGAGTCGAGATCCTGTCGCAGGAAGCCGTCGGCGTCCGTGCCGAAGGCTCTTACCGCATCATCAAGCTGGCGGATGGAAACGAGATTTCCTGTCACGCCCTGATGATCGCGACCGGCGTGCAGTGGCGTCGCCTCGCGGCTCCCGGCGTGGACAGGTTGCAGGGCGCGGGCATCTACTATGGCGGTGGCGCCACCGAGGCTCTTTCCTGCAAAGGTGAAATCGTTTACGTGGTCGGCGGCGCGAACTCCGCCGGTCAAGCCGCCATGAACTTTGCCAGATACGCGGAGCGCGTCATTATTCTTGTGCGCGGCGAATCGCTCTCCAGCACCATGTCGCAATACCTGATCGACCAGATCAAAGAGACTCCGAACATTCAGATCTGGACCCATGCCGGCGTGGCCGAAGCGCACGGCGAAACTCATCTCGAAGAGATTTCCGTGCTCTGTTCCGATACCGACAAGATCGAGCGCGTCCCTGCCAGTGCAATGTTTATTTTCATCGGAGCATTGCCGCGCACCGATTGGCTGGGCGATCTCATCGAGCGCGACGAGCGCGGTTTCCTCTTGACCGGGCCCGACCTGATCCGCGACGGGCAACGCACCAAAGGATGGACCCTTGAGCGCGATCCATTTCTGCTCGAGACCAATGTTCCCGGCATCTTCGCCGTCGGCGATGTGCGCCACGGCTCCATCAAACGTGTGGCCTCCGGAGTCGGCGAAGGCTCGGTTGCGGTGCAATTCATTCATCAGTATCTAAGCAAGGTATAAATGGTCGACACATCCGAACTACGTCGCGTCCCAGTTTTCGTTGATCTACCCGACGATCAGCTCACATGGTTCATCAGCCAATCGCAGGAACTGGTTCTCAAGGCCGGCGATGTCTATTCCCGCCAGGGCGATCCCGCCGATGCCATGTTTGTGATTCTCGAAGGCCAGCTTCAAGGTCGCGGCGAACTCAATGGAGAAACCTTCGTCTTTGATCTGGAGCCGGGCGATGTTACTGGGGTTCTGCCGTTTTCCCGGATGAAGCAGTTTACCGTCGGCGGCCGAGCCCTCACGGATTCCCACGCCCTGCGATTTCCTTCCGCGCTGTTTCCTGATCTCGTGCAGAAGATGCCGGAACTCACCAAGCGTCTGGTGGGCCTGATGTCCGACCGGATCCGCGAGACTACCCGCCTCGAACAGCAGCGCGACCGCTTGGCTTCCCTGGGAAAACTCTCGGCGGGACTTGCGCACGAACTCAACAATCCTGCTTCTGCCGCAAAACGCGCCGCCAGCCAGCTGCGCCAGATTCTCAAGAAAATCCGGGACGCTAGTCTCGAGCTGGGAAAACGCGATCTCACCCCCGCTCAGAAATCCGAAATTGAAAAGCTCGAAGCCTCGTTCACGCTAACCGATGTAGTCCCTCCCGATGCGCTGACCATCAACGATCTGGAAGATCAGATCGATTCCTTATTGCGCAGTCACGGACAGAACGACTTGTGGATGTTGGCGGCCGGTCTCGCGCGACGCAACATCAACCCGGAAGTGGTCGAGTCTTTGTTCGCAACCCTCGACGCAGGGACCGCTCGCGCCGCGTTGGTCAGGATCGCTGCCTCAGTCGAGGTCGCGAGTTTGTTACACGAAATCGAAAGCAGCACCTCGCGGATATCGGACCTGGTCGGCGCCATCAAGGAATACACCTACATGGACCAGTCTCCGGTGCAGAACGTCGATGTCGTAAAAAGCCTGGAGACCACGCTGACCATCTTGAATCACAAGCTGAAAAAAGGAGTCGTGGTGCAGCGCGATTATCAACGCGTCCCCCTGCTCGTAAATTCGTTTGGCAGCGAACTCAACCAGGTCTGGACCAACTTGATCGATAACGCCATCGACGCCATGCACGGCAAAGGTGAGCTCCGCATCCGCACCTACCGCGAAGATGCGTGCGTGGTCGTTGAAATCGGCGACAACGGCCCCGGAATTCCCGAGGAAGTTCAGCCCCACATCTTCGAGCCTTTTTTCACCACCAAAGGAGTCGGAGAAGGCACCGGCCTCGGCCTCGACACCGTCCAGCGTATCGTGAAAAAACATCGGGGAAATATTCAGGTCACTTCCAATCCCGGTAACACGCGCTTTCAAGTCTGGCTCCCACTCGCCGAAACCGCCTCCTGACGGTGGTTGCAAGCCGCAAACAAGATCTCCCCGCGTCCTGGCGAAAGCTTCCTGCAAACACATCGATTGCCCAGAAGGCCTGCTGACGCAATGGATTGGCAAAGGTCCGTTAGAAATCAAGGTGGAGGAACGCTGGGAGGTTCCGGAACTCCCCTCGATGAACTGGAAGGCCGCGCCATCGTAGCCGCGCTCGAGAGAAAACACGGCAATGTCAAAGACGCGTCAGCTGCCTTAGGGATTGATCGTTCTACGCTCTACGACAAGCTGAAGCGCTACGCGATCGCTCACTGATCATGCACTACGGGAAGCCACAAATAATCCCGCGTTAATCAGGCGCAACCTTCCGTCCGGGATTTTCGCAATATAGGCGGGCCTCAGTAACAGATCGGCTGCTCGGTGAGGTTCTGAAGCAGCTCATCTTCCCCAAGATTTTCCGCTAAGCTGAAATAAGTTGCACTGAATTCGCTGGCTGGAAACAGAACTTCCAGGCCGTGCACAAATCAATCGCTTGGCAATTCCTTTCATATCCAACATCTGGGAGGCGTCGAAATCCATGCTCAAAGCGAGGCCGGCCCCACCGGAGTTTGGAGAACAGATTGCATAGAGCTGCCAGACGCGTGGGTGTGTTCCTCACGATTACCAAGAGTCCGAGTGGTCAAAGTATTCAGCCCAGTTCTAAACGAAAGGAGATAACAGATGAAGCGCCTCCTTGTAATTGCTGCGGTTCTGGTCATGGCTACTACGGCGCTGGCAAACAGCGTAGACAATCTGTCAACGGGCATAGCCACTTATACGGTCGTCGAACAAAACAGCTACAACCTGGGGGCAACGGGGACTGCTTCGATAGTCACTCCGTCAGACGCCGACTGGTACAGCGGCTGGATCGCCAATAGTTCGAGTTCCTCCTGGATTGCATATGACCCAACTAACTGTTGCGATAACGGTCTTGGTGCCTACAGCACGACGTTCACTTTGACCAAGGCAAATATTTCGACAGCCGCACTTTCAGGAGGTTGGACACTCGATGACAGCGGAGAACTCCTTCTGAACGGACATGTAATTGCCACGCTTGGCAATGCCAACTGGGGCTCACTCCAGTCCTTCGTAGTTCCCCGGAGCGATTTCGTTGTCGGGACTAACACACTGACGATTCAAATCACAGACACAGATAGCTTTTTAGAGGGCGTGAATCTCAAAGGAACTTTAACGACCTCCGCCAGCACCGTTCCGGAACCGGCCACCATCAGTCTGCTTGGTCCAGCACTGGTGGGCTTGGGCCTTTGGCGGCGCAGGTGGTTGAAGAGCTGAAAAACTCAAGGCGGGGCTGCCAAGCTTCACGTGTTATTGCTCATTGTGTTTCAACCCGCGGCACACTGCACCGCGGGTTTTTTTTGATCTGCGATTTCTTTCGACCCTCTACCTCCACGCTATGATGGTCGAAGCAGCCTTGACCCTCACCCTTCGAGGAATGTGTCTGCGAGCACCGTATCCCAATCGGCTTCGGGCATGACGTCCATCAGATCGTGAATCAGAACTCCGCCGTCCGCCAGGGCGGGCGCGGAATTGCGAGTTCGCAACTGCAGTTGCAATCGTTCCAGTTCCCGGTTGAGCCAGCCTTGAACCTCCGAACCTCGAAGCAGGTGCAACAGCGTCGTCGGATCGTGCGGGTCCAACCGCGGACGAATCTTCACCTACCAACCTCGCTGCGAGCCTCCAACATCTTCGACCTTGCCCTCGATCGGCGCGCGAATCTCAATTTCCCTTCCGTTCTTTTTCATGCGCCATGCGGTTCCATTCAGTTCAAGCTCAGTGCCGATAGCCGGCATCGCAACGAAATCCCGGGGTCCCAACTAGGTGTTCGGCGAGATCGAAGGGCTGGATGACTCGTGGGTTCATGCCTGCCTGCATCGCAAGGAAGCCGATGAGGATGTTGCAAGTATTCGTACGCGCGTGCGGGGAAACGTGTTTGCGACAGCACTGGATGCGGAAATGGCAAATCATCGCGAAAGTATTGCTGGGATGGGGCGAAACGCCTGCTCTTAAGTGGGCATAGACAGCTTTAAGTGTGCTCGTTATAATCCGGTCGCCCGACACGCGCTAGCTTCGAGGGTTCGAATATGAAGTTTATCGGCTACCGCCGCTTAGTAATTGCCGTACTTATTCTGCTCTCAACTTCTCTCGCTCAAGCCGCACCGGAAAAAACAATATACAGCTTCGCCGCTGCCGCTCCCCTCGATAGCGATGGGATGGAACCCTATAGCCAGCCCGTCTTCGACGCCAAGGGCAACCTATTCGCGACCACTCTGACAGGCGGCACCCATAATGCAGGTATTATTTTCGAACTCTCCCCCAGCAAGAATGCGGAATGGGTCGAAACAATCCTCTACGAGTTCACAGGGGGTACCGATGGCGGGAATCCCTTTGCCGGGCTAGTTTTCGACCATGAAGGCAATCTCTATGGAACAGCGAGTATCGGTGGGGTGAACGGGACCGGGGTAGTCTTTGAATTGTCTCCGACTGCGAGTGGCTGGACTTACAAAGTGCTTTACAGTTTCGGTGCATACCCGAGTAGTGGCGATGGTTTTGCTCCGAACTCACCCATTGTTTTCGACAAGCTAAACAACATTTACGGCACCACAAATGAAGGCGGGGGCGCGGGCTGTTTTGAAGGCTGTGGCACGGTTTTCGAGTTGTCACCCACGGGAACTGGCGAATGGAAAGAACAGGTAATCCACAGATTCACCCCTAATGGCAAAGACGGCGAGGTGCCGTCAGGTGGAGTTACCTTCGGCACAAACGGAAACCTGTATGGCACTACCCCGAACGGCGGCACGGCGGGCAGTGGCGTGCTTTATCAACTCAAATATTCTTCTACAACGAGATCATGGAGCGAAAGCATCATCCATCAGTTTGTCGGCGGGAAGGGTGCCGGAAGTTTTCCAACGAACGTCATCTTGATTTCAGACAGTACAGGCAATCTTTACGGCACTACGGATGGGGGTGGGGAACACGACTTCGGCACAGTCTTTGAAGCTGCATATTCGAGCACGACTGGCTGGACCACCAAGGTTCTATACAGCTTTAATGCAACTTATAGTGGTGACGGAAACTCCCCGCATGCAGGCGTAACAATGGACAAGCAAGGCAATCTTTATGGCACGACTAGCTATGGCGGGGAATATAACTACTATGGCACGGTGTTTAAGTTGTCGAAAGGAGATACCGGCGAGTGGACGGAAACCACCCTTCATAGTTTCACCGGTGGCGCGGATGGCTTTTACCCAGAAGCAGGCGTTACGATACACGATGGTTTGCTTTACGGGACAGCCATGCTGGGTGGCAACGACTCTGGGGTTGTGTTTCAGAGCAGTGAGTAGCCGCCTTGTCGTGAAGTGAAATGCCTACTCGCCTTCCGTAGGCTCGCGGATGAATCGCAGGATGTTCCGGCTATTGTTCAGCAGCGTACATTCGTGGGCGTCAGACGCCGCCTTGATTTCGATCTCCTCTTCTTCTGAACGTTTGTCAGATATTGAACTGAGAATTGCAACCTTCGCAAACGCCAATGGCGCGAAAAGCCCACCAAAACTGCGGATGTAGAACGCATCCTTCGTGGCGCGCGGATCGGGCTCAGAAAAATCCGGCATCTCCTGGGGAATAGAGGTCGCATTCTGCTTCGACAAATCCGGAGTTGAGAACACGTTTTCCAAATCAGCTTTTGATGACAAGTTCGCTTAACAACGAATCCGCTGTAGCTTGGCTAAGCCAGGAGTGGTCGAAGGCGGGAGTGCGCCGCGGAGACATGCTGCTGCTCCATAGCAGAACTCGCGGAACGCTACGCAAATTGAAGAAGCTACGCTTTGCGATGGAGGTCGAGACAATTCTCGATAGTTTTCTCCAGGCGCTGGGCGAAAACGGAACTCTCCTGCTTCCTCTATTCAACTTCGACTTCTGTAGTGGAATAGGCTTTGACATACGAACCTCTCCCAGCCACATGGGCGCGCTGACGGAGGCAGGGCGTCTCCGGCCCGGGGCCGTGCGCACCGGAAACCCGATGTATTCCTTCGCGGTCCTCGGGAAACGCTGCGATATTTTTCGTGAAGTCGACAATTTCAGCGGATACGGAGCCGACTCGCCATTCGGTATCCTGCACAGGGAAGGCGGCAAGATTGCAGTCCTCGACCTTTCTGATCAGGAAAGCATGACCTTTTATCACTATGTTGAGGAAGCGCTTTCAGTGAACTACCGTTTCCACAAGAGTTTCTCGGCTCCATATACGGGCTTCGATGGCGAAACAACCCAGCGCACCTACGGCCTCTTCGTTCGAAAGTTGGACGAAGGCGTGGTGACCCGCGTCGATCCCATGGGGGAACTACTTTGGGCGAAAAAGTTGTATTCCGGCGACCGTCCGGGCACTGGCTCCGGTCTGCGGGTTATCGACGCCGGAACTCTTTACACTGAAGTCGCGAACGTGATCGCGCAAGGCAAGGCGGAGGGAATGCTTTATGACGTTCAGCCGACGAGGGAATAACCCCTCCGCTTTCGATTCCCCCCAAGTAGGTCAGCGGATGCACGAACTTGCAGCCGAACTATGGCCCGTACCTCGCAGTATCACCGGACCCGGGGTAAGAAAAACTCTCGAAATCCTGCAGCGAGAACTTCCCCAGCTCGTCGTGAGATCCATTGCGACAGGAACCAAGTGCTTTGACTGGACCATCCCGGAGGAGTGGTCGATTACCGATGCGTTCCTCGAGAAGGAGTCTGGCGATCGACTCCTGGATTTCCAGAACAACAACCTGCATGTGGTGGGGTATTCGGTGCCGGTGGACGAGTGGCTGGAACTGGAACAACTGCAGCAGCACCTGCACTCTCTTCCCGATCAGTCCAGCGCGATTCCCTACGTCACATCGTACTATTCGCCTCGCTGGGGATTTTGTCTGACAGATGCCCAGCGCCGAACCCTGCAGCCGGGCCGCTATCACGCCGTGATTCGCAGCGAGCTCAAACCAGGCGTCTTGAATTATGGCGAGCTGCTGCTTCCCGGCGAAAGCGAGCAAGAGATCCTCTTGTCCACATACATTTGCCATCCCTCGATGGCCAACAACGAATTGTCCGGCCCGGTAGTCACTGCCGCACTCGCAGCATGGCTGAATACCCAGGAAAGGCGGAAGTATAGCTATCGAATTCTCTTTATTCCAGAGACCATCGGCTCGATTGCTTACTTGAGTCTGAATCTGGAGCAGCTAAAGTCGAAGACAGTAGCCGGATACGTCATAACTTGCATCGGCGATGATCGATCCTACTCGTTTCTGCCTTCGCGTGCAGGTGACTCGCTGGCTGACGTGGTTGCGATGCACGTGATGCATCATCTTGCGCCCGATTACCGGAAATACTCTTACCTCGATCGTGGCAGCGATGAACGTCAGTATTGCAGTCCGGGGGTCGATTTGCCCGTCGCCTCGGTCATGCGGACGAAATATGGCGAGTTCCCCGAATATCACACTTCTCTTGACGACCTGAACCTCGTTACACCGTCAGGTCTGGGCGGCGGGTTTCTCGTTTACCGCAGAATCCTGGAATGCCTTGAGACCAATTGCTATCCCAAAGTGACGGTACTGTGTGAGCCACAGCTGGGAAAGAGAGGACTGTATCCGACCCTATCCAAAAAGAATTCCGCGACTGAGGTTCGGACGATGATGAACCTGATCGCCTATTCTGACGGCTCTTCGAGTCTGCTGCAGATCGCAGAAAAGATTCGCCAACCCATGTGGGAACTGGTTCCAATTCTCGACCGCCTCGCGCAGCACAATCTGATTACGAAACTTAAATGCTGTACGGGTTCCTCGAGGTCTCTGTAATCCTGGCCTGTTCGAGAATGTCCGTTCGGTAATGACCGAACACGCAGGCTGCGCTATCCTACCAAGGCGATGTCGCCGCTGGTTTTCTCCGTCGCCGGTCGGCTGCCTTCGGAATGTCGATGAAAATCTTGCTAATCCATCCTCTCGATACCGCGGATGTGGGCGCATGGGCACGGCAGCGGTGGGATCGCATTGTGGACTTAGGCTGGGATGGAATTGCGACTTATGAAAGATGGCGCCGGTGCTTCGATTGCAAAGTTGAGAATCTGAATTCGCTTCGCGATGGATTTGAGGATTTCTACAAGCTTCGCGAACTCCTGGGCCGCGGTTGCGGTTATGTTATCGATGAATACGGTCTCGACTGGTGGGAGATCCTGTCGATTCATTTGTATGAGGAAATGATGACGCTGGCTCTGTTGCAGCGATTCGCGAAGACCGTCGACACCGCGGACGAAGTGTACGTTTCGCGTCCGGGCTTGCACGCCGATCTCTTGCGATGTCTGTTGGGGGCGCAGGTCAAAGTATTCCGTCAGCGCTGGGGTGTGCAAAAAGGATTGGGGCATTACTTTCGCGTTTTCAACAAGCTTTCCGTATCCCAGATGATCGACATCCTGGGTGACAAATACGATTCGGGATACCAATTGCGCGGCCGTCTCGCAACCAAACGCCGGCCCTTGAAGCAGCCTGTCATTCTGCTCCCTACTGCCTATGTCAACGTCACGCGAACCGGAATGGCATACGCCAACACGTTCACCGAGCAGAGCTTCCTTTTAGTCGCGGCCCGCCGCAGTGGGTGGATCGACAAGCCTCCAGGGAATGTCGCCACCGCGTGGCTATCATCCTATGTTTCCGTTCGCAACCGCCGCGCCGGGAGTGCGCAAATAGAACACAGCTTCCGCAAACTTCTCGGCGAGCTAAGCCGCATCCCGGAACTTGGAATCCTGAACCGTCTGGGACACCTCGATGCTTTCCCTGGCCGCCTCCGCCAGGGAATGGAAGTTCGTGATGCTTGGCGAAATGTTCTCGATAGCGAACCGGTGCAAGGCGTGCTCTGCGCCGATGATAGCGAACCTTATACGCGCATCCCACTGCTGCTAGCCCGCGAACGCGGACTTGCCAGCATTGCCTGTCACCACGGAGCCCTCGATGCCGGCTACTTGTTCAAGCGCAGTTACGGAAGCGTTATTTGGGCGAAAGGAAAGATGGAACAGGATTACCTGGTGCGAAGATGTTGCGTGCCGGCGGAAAAAGTCGAGATCTGTGCTCCCGCTCAGCCAGCCCCTTCGCGTTCGCATGAGAGCTCACACCATCGAGACTCTCGCCCATACCTTGTTTTCTTCTCCGAAGGCTACGAGATATCTGGCGGACGCGCCGAAGGCTTTTATCGCGATATTCTTCCGCCGCTGGCTGAGATGGCTCTGGCCACACGCCACAAACTCGTGGTCAAGCTGCATCCGGCGGAAGGCAGAAAAGAGCGGACTCGCATTCTGACCAAGCTACTTTCTCGGGATCAACTAAGTGCTGTCCAGGTTGTAAGCGGTCCGCTCACGGAAGACTTGCTGGCGAAGACATGGTGCGCGGTTACGATCCTCTCGACGGTTGCGACTGAGTGCGCGATCCGAGGCATACCGTGTTTTTTATGCAACTGGTTCGAGGCCCATCAATATGAGTATCCCGAGCAGTATCTTCGCTTCGGCGTGGGCATGGAACTAACGGCTCCTTCCGACATCGCCAAGATACCGCAATATCTGCAACAACATCCCATCGCTGCCGGACTGGCGGAGAATATATATCAGCCTGCAACTGGACAGATTCTCCAAGATCATCTGCACTCCTCGCGCAACCAGATAGAGCAGGCAGAGGGTGCGGCAGGTCAGAGTTCTTTGCCGGTGAACTTGTAGCGACTCGAAACGCTACGCGAAACGAAGACGCGCCAAAATCCGCCATACCCGCCGCGGCGCAAGCATAGGTAGGAATCTCCCTCCGGCCATTTCGCACAAGAAGCAAAGCGCTTGGGATTGAGACATCTGGCGGAGAGGGAGGGATTCGAACCCTCGGTACAGGTGTTAGCCCGTACAACGGTTTAGCAAACCGCCGCATTCGGCCACTCTGCCACCTCTCCGGCGTGCGGAACCTCAGTTTATCACGATCAACCCTGCGCTCCTGTCCTCCGGCCGCGTACTCTTATCGCTGGGCCACGTCGCGGCCATTTTTCTTTGTCGCTTCCTCTTTCGGGTTATAAGCTTCGGTCAATGACATCACTTTCATCGCTCCTCGGAGTCGATCCAGCGTTGCCGCAGACTTAATTGTCAACGTCACCGGCTCCCCGGGAAGCAGGTCGAAGTAGTTATCCGAAAGGTTAGCGTCCAAGTCGCCAAACGAAAGATACACGCTTCGCGCCAGCTTCGCCGACTGCAGGGTAACGGTATAATCCGCCCCGGTTTTATTGAAGGTGGTCTCGATCTCGGGAGCAACGGGCAATTCCAGGTCGTGAGTCACATCGAAGAAAACCAGATTCCGGGAAACTTTCTTTCCACCTACTTCGAGGTCAAACACCAGAAACGTGCGATGAGGATCTCCTTTCGCCGCGAGCGCCGCTTTATCGATGGTGAAATAAATCGCGCTCGATTGCGCGGGCACTTGCACTTCTTTCGTTTGCTCGAATAAAGAGTTTCCTGAAAAATCCAGCAACCGCATGTGAATCGTTCCGGAAAGCGGCTGCAGTTTATCCGATACAACGTAAACATCTACTTTGTCGTCGTGCAAAAATGGCGAGACCAGCACATCATCATAGAAGCGGCGCGCGTAGTAGTGCAGCGCCTTCCAGCGACCGTAGTAATCGATGCTCGACCACGAGGCCACCGGCCAGCAGTCATTCAACTGCCAATACAAAGAACCCATGGTGCGCGGACGCTGCCGGCGCAAATGCTCCGCTCCAATCTTGATAATCTCCGCTTGCTGCACCTGGCTCAGATAAACGTACGAAGCAAAATCTTTCGGCTGGCGATATTCACGCAACATATAAGTGAGGATGCGTTCGTTGCCGCCTTTATTTTTCTGATGCGCCTGCATGACGGCGGAACGAATATCGAAATCCTCAGGCTTGGCGAAACTTTCGATCGTGCGCATTTCGGGGAACGACTGAAATCCGTACTCCGTCATGAAGCGCGGAAATTGCAACGTATAGTCCGAAGCCGGGGCCTGCGCGTGCCAGACCGCCCAGTAGTGCATATCGCCGTTGTGTTGATTGTCGGGAATCTCTTCGAAATCTGCGCTGGGCGAACTGGGCCAGTAGGGCGTGGGATCGGCATACTGCGTTACTGAACTCTTGATAATGTCGGCGAACATGATGACGTAATCCTGCCACACGCGCTCGCGCGTCGCCGGCGAAACCGATTCTTTGAAGGCCTGCCGGTCGCCCCAGTGGTACCAGCCGGTTTCAACTTCATTATTCCCGCACCAGATGACAATGCTCGGATGATCGCGCAGCCGTTTGATTTGATCGATAGCCTCTTGCCGGACATTTTCTTGGAAAGGAACATCGCCGGGAATCATATCTCCACCGAACATGAATTCCTGCCACACCATAATTCCGAGCTCGTCGCAGATATCGTAAAAATCGTCAGACTCGTAGTAACCGCCGCCCCACTCGCGAACCATATTCATGTGTGCGTCGCGCGCAGCCTGAAGAATGTTGCGATGGATTTCTGGAGTCACGCGGTTAGGAAAGCTGTCGAAGGGAATCACGTCCGCGCCCTTTGCGAACACAGAAATTCCGTTTACGACGAACTCAAAACTTTTGCCCCATTGATCGGGAACGCGGCGAAGCTCCACCGAACGCAGTCCGGTTTTCGTATCGGCGTGAGCGGCGGCCTCACGGCCGATACGAATCGAAGCGGAAAAACGATAACGATTCTGCGCTCCATATCCCACCGGATACCACAGCTTGGGCGCGACAATTCGCAGTGGAAAGGAAACATGATTCATTCCGGCATTCAGTTGCAGCGTCTGATTTCCATCGGAAGTCTGCGGTCCAGCTAATTCATCGTGCGCCAAGATGAGAGTCGCCGTTGTCGGCTTGCTCGCTTCGATATCCAGGTCGGCGCTAACGTTGGCCAGATCGGAGCTTGATGCTTTGTTGGTGGATGTGAAAATTCTCGATGCGCAACGCATCCCAGGCTTCCAGCCGAACAGGCTGCCAAATTCCCTCGGTCATGTAGCGCGGCCCCCAATCCCAACCATAGTTATAGGGAGCTTTTCGGTGTAGGGAGCGGTGGCAATATTTTCTTCGTTTCCGGCAGTTTGAGTTGAGATCGACGGCAGAACGTAAGGCAGAGTTTTCACGTATGGAATCATCTTCTCCACCGCAGAATGAAAAACGATTCGCAGCGTATTCGCTCCCGGACTTCAACCTCGTCTTCGCAGGAATTCGCCAGCGGCGGAACATATTGTCCGCATGCAGGATCGGCTGATCGTTAAGATACACGTCGGCAAACGTATCCAGTCCGTCAAACACTAAGTCGAGATGCTCGTGCGCCAGCGTGGCAGCGTCGACCTGAAATGTAGTTTGATATTCCCAGTCGGCAAGCCCGATCCACTGCAGGTGGAATTCGTTTTCGCCATAAAAAGGATCCGGGATCAGCTTGCTGTTCAGCAAGTCCGTTTGTACAACTCCCGGAACCTGCGCCGGATGCCACTCTTTCACGTCCGACCGATCGACATTCGCAACCGCGCGGAACTGCCAGCCCGTGTTCAAAAGTTGGACCGAGGGTTCGGCGGCCTTGACGGGCATCGCAGCCAGCGCGCACAACATCACGCTCCCGACGAAATAAAATATAGCTGCAGAAAAACGACGAAAAAAATCATGCTGGATCGGTTCCATATCAGTTGCTCCTGAATAAATCGCCACTCAGTGTTGTGGACTTGGTTGTTGTGCGGCTGGTTGTGGCTGAGCCGAATTATTCTGCAAACTCTGGAATTCCTGCATTTCACGCTTGGCCTCAGCGATCTTTCCCTGCTTGCGATAAATTCCCGCCAATCCAAAATGCGCCTGCGCCGCCAGCGAACTTTGCTTCTCGATGGAGAGAAGCTTCGTCCATGCTTTCTCGGCCGCCACGTTATCGCCTTCGAGCGACGCCGCTTTCCCCAGCGCATAAAGCGTCTCCGGCATGTCGGGCAGCAAGCGATCGGCGCGCAACAGTTCCGCGCGCGCCTCATGCGCTTTGCCCTGCTGCAACAAGGCATCTCCCAGACGATACGCAGCTTCCGCATTCCCCGGCTGCAACTTCACCTGCATGCGAAATTCTTCCTCCGCCTTCGGCCACTGAAAAGCTCCAGCATAAACTTCGCCCAGTGCCAGGTGAGCTTCTGGAAGATTGGGACGCAGGCGCAACGCTTCGCGATACTCTTTTTCCGCGTCCGGCATTCGCCGCAGCACAAAATAGTTTTCCGCCATGGCCTCGTGGGCGCGGGCCGAGTCAGGATAGGCGGCGAGCAAAGTATCAATCGATTGCTTGGCCAGCAGACCGCTGGCCCGGCCTAGGTAATAAAGAATATCGGGATCGTTGGGATGCGCTGCCAGCGCAGCTTGAAGATTGGCCACAGCTTCCGGCAGTTGTCCAATTTGAATTTGCGCAATGCCCAACGCGGTTTTATCCGGCGAGAGTTGCAGGTGCGGAACCGCCTCTGCCGCGTATCCCTGCGCGAGCAAAGCATACCCTAACAACTGATGAGCCGGCGCCGAATCTGAGTTGAGTTCCAACGCATGTTTGAGCGGGGCGATCGCCGATCCATAATCGCCGCTCTCCATGTAAGCCTGGCCTAGACTGACGAAGCCATCGGCAAATGATGGATCGATTTCCGTAACCTTCTTATATTCGCTGACGGCGACATTGAACTGCCGTTGCTTATCTGCCGCAATTCCGGCTTGCATATGCTCGGCCGCCTGCGGCGACGCGATCTGCGACGCCAGCCACAAAGCTAAAATTACGTGGGTCAATGTTACGTGGATCAAGGCTTCTCCGGTTCACGCACTTCCAAAAATTGGTCGGCGTGAACGTCGTTTAAAGTTTGATGAATTCCGGATGGCCAGACAATTTCCACTTTCGCTTTTTCCGCCGCGCCAAGCCCAAAATGCAGCCGCTTGTCGCTCGACGAAAGATAACTCCCCGCCGAAGTTGCAAACCGCGTCTGCCCGTTCACTTGTACGCGTGCGCCAAATCCATCGCGATTGCTGCGCGTCCCGCGCAAGGTAATGGCGAGCCAGTGCGCCTTCCCGCCGCGGTTCATAAAAACTTGCGGATGGCCGCCCAGCGTTGTCATGACAACGTCCTGCCATCCATCATTGTTCAAGTCGCCGAAAGCCGCGCCCCGCGCGGCCCAGGGAACCGCGTCCCCGGAATCGACGCGCTCGAAACGTCCATTGTGATTCATCGCCAGAAGCGGCGGTTCAAGATAGTGCAGCGAAGGATCGATCTGTTCCACGTTGTCGAGCACATGCCCCTGCGCGACGAATAAATCTTTCCACCCATCATTATCGAAATCTTCCAGCCCAACGCCCCATCCCGCACTTCCGCTGGAGAGAAGTCCAAGCCCGGTTTCCAGACTGCGGTAAGTGAACGATCCATCGCCGTCGTTGTGATAAACGCCGTAAATTTCCCGCGGCAACTCCGTCACAATCACATCGGGACGTCCGTCATTGTCATAGTCCTGGAACACGACTCCCATGCCCGAAAGCCGGCGTCCATCCTGCGAAAGCGCCGTCCCCGCCTCCATGCCCACTTCCGAGAAACGTTCCATTCCCGTTGTTATGAAATAAATATTGCTGCATGCCATCGTTGGCGACAAAAATGTCGGTGAACCCGTCGCCATCGTAGTCGGCAAACGCCACGCCCAGAGCGCGACCCTTTTTCGCCGCAATGCCCGAGCGCTGGCTCACGTCCGTAAAAGTTCCATCGCCATTATTGTGATAAAGAATGTTGGTCGTCGCGGGAAATTCTTCCGGCGGACAATAAGTATGATAGTTCCCGCCACAATCCTTGCTGTGCTTCGTATCCCAATCCATGTAGCGGGTTACAAAAAGATCAAGCTTCCCATCGTTATCGTAATCAAAAAATCCTGCCGAAACTGACCATCCACCGCCCGCTACGCCCGCCTTCGCCGTCACATCGGTGAAAGTTCCGTCCCCGTTATTGTGATAAAGAATATTTTTCCCGTAGCTGGTCACGTAGAGATCGGGATAGCCATCGTTGTCGTAATCGCCCACAGCCACGCCCATGCCGTAGTTTCCGTCGCCTGCATTGGCCAGGCCCGCTTGCTGCGTTACGTCGGTGAAACTTCCATCTTTATTCTGCCGGTACAACCGATTCCAGTAACGCGGATCGTGCCGGTCGAAGTTTTCTGGAGTCTGCATCGGACTAGTGATGCGCCCGCCATTCACCAGAAAAATATCCAGCAATCCATCATTGTTGTAATCGAGAAGGGCGATT
The DNA here is from genome assembly GCA_963724815.1 of uncultured Acidobacteriaceae bacterium. Lineage (GTDB taxonomy): Bacteria > Acidobacteriota > Terriglobia > Terriglobales > Acidobacteriaceae > Sulfotelmatobacter. The sequence continues at coordinate 56,833 of CAVRWS010000046.1, read as the reverse complement.
CCTCCCGGCATGGTTTCGATCAGATACTTTTGCGGAGTGGGCGAATTCTGCAGCGTGAAATCCAAACCCCGAGGCACGTTAACATCGAAAACCGGAGCGGTCAGAGCTGCCGCCACGAATACGAGGCTCAAAACGCAGGTTCCGCGAACCAAAGTGTTCAACAACTCAGGATTCCCTCACCCAGAATACCGCGCGACTGGCCCGCCCGCATTCGCCTTCTCTACTTTCATGCTGCGGTTCATACTTCTGGTAGCCGCCGCGTCGATTCGCGTTCCACAAGTTTAGGCGGAATCAATATTTTTTGCGCGCGCACCGCCCGCTTCGCTCCGATCCGCCCCAGCAACAGCTCTGCGGCCAGAGTTCCGATCTGGCAGGTTCCCTGATCCACCGTGGTGAGTGGAACCGACAAAACGTCGGAATAGCGAACGTTTCCCGCACCCACTAAGGCAATATCCTGGGGTACGCGCAGTCCCGCCTCCGCGATCGCTTTCAAGGCGCCGATCGCGACCGGATCGTTATAACAAAAAACTCCATCCACTTGCGGCTCCACTTTCAGCAGCTCTTTCATCCCTTCGTAACCAGTACCATCTGTATGACCGGCGGCGACGATGTAGTTCCGATCCGGACGGATGCCGGCCTGCTCCAGCGCCTGACGATAGCCTTCCATCCGCTCCGTTGCAATCCGCAGCTGCGGACCACGCAGATGGCCAATGCGCTTGCAACCTTTTGCAATCAGATGTTCCGTGGCCAGCTTGCCAATGGCCTGATTATCCACTCCCACGAAGCAGGCCTCCACACCCGCAATAGGCCGGTCGATTAAGACATAAGGAGTCTTCCGTGCTTCTATCTTCCTGAATACGCTCAGCTGGCGTGACGGTTGCGACGACGCGATGATTAATCCATCCACCTGCCGCGCCAGCAAAGAGTCAATCTCGCTGGCCTCGAGCGCAGGATCTTCCTCGAAGGACGAGATTACAACGCAATAACCATGCGGCCGGACGGTTCGCGCTACCGCGCGGGCGATCTCCGCAAAGAACGGATGCGCGAATTCCGGCAGCAGGATGCCTATCGTATAGGTGCGCCGCGTCACCAGGCTGCGCGCCACCCAGTTCATCTGATAATTCAACTTCTTAGCCCGCCGCAACACTCGCTGCCGGGTGGCTTCGCTGATTCTCCCCTGGTTGCGCAGCACTTTCGATACGGTGACCACGGAAACGTTTAGACCCTTTGCAATGTCTTGCATGGTCACTGGCATGGCCGGGGAAGCATATCACTGTTTTTGAGGGTTAACGATAAATCTAATGCAAATCAACTAATTTTCTTCTTGACAACGGCTGCCCGGATGAACAAAAATCCCGCCACTGTTGTTCGGGACCTATTTGGGGAAATTCCTGTACTGGAAAGAGTCACTTTATGCCAAGTCGCATTCTGCGGAGCCTGCTCGTCTCAGTCGCCCTTCTCGCCTTCGTTCCCTCCTCAATGTACGCACAGAGCACTTACGGTTCGATTACCGGCTCAGTCGCTGACAGTTCCGGAGCAGCCGTTACCGATGCCACCGTAACCGTGACCAATGTGGGCACGCAGGAAAAGCGCACCCAGTCCAGCGGCGCCGACGGGCTCTTTACGTTTGTCAATCTCTTTCCTGGCCAATACCGGGTTGACGTGGAAAAGCAGGGCTTTAAGCACTTCGCCCGCACCGGCGTCACGGTGCAAGTGCAGCAGGATACGCATATCGCCGCCGCCTTACAGGTCGGCGAGGTCAGCCAGGTTGTCGAGGTGACTTCGCAAACGCCGCTCCTCCAAACCGAGTCGGCATCTTTAGGCCAGGTCGTGGAACAGCGCAAAGCGGACGAACTCCCACTCAATGGTCGCAATATCTTTAATCTCATCACCGTCTCGCCGGCCGCAGTCGCGCAAGGCGGATCCGGCGGCTCGCCCGTCGGCCAGAATCCCTTCAGTTGGGGCAACTACCAAATCGGCGGTTCCTTCGCCAATCAAGGTGCAGAGTATCTGGATGGTCAACCCCTGAATATCGGCTACATCAACCTGCCCATCATCATTCCGACTCAGGATTCCATCGGCGAATTCAAGGTGCAATATAACGATCAGGGCGCCGAATGGGGTAAGTTCTCCGGCGGCGTGGTCAACCTCAGCACTAAGTCCGGAACCAATAATTGGCACGGCTCCGCGTATGAGTATTTCCGCAACAAGGTGCTGAATGCGAACGAGTACTTTAACAAGGCGTCGGAGTTGGCTGGCGGCACCTCCAACACCCCTCCACCGTGGACCCAGAACCAGTACGGGTTCCAGGTCGGCGGACCGGTGATCAAGGATAAAACCTTCTTCTACGTGAGTTGGGAGCAATACCGTCAAAGAACCGGATCGCCTTTTACTACAAGCATTCCAGCGGCAGGGATGACGACCGGTAATTTCTCCGCGCTATGTCCGGGCGGCTTCAACGGATGCAGGAGTTACTGCAATGATCCCGCTGGACAGATTTACGATCCCTTCAGTACCGACGCCGCCGGGAAGCGAAAGCCTTATGCGGGAGATATTATTCCCGCCTCCGAGTTCAGCACCGCGGGGTCCAAACTGTTAGCCCAATACTATCCTGCGCCCAACCTCCCCGGTACGGTCAACAATTACCTGAGTGCGGCGCCTGCCGGCGGCAATACCAACGAGTTTGTGGCTCGTGGCGATCAGAACATTGGCAGCAATACCCACGTATTCGGCAGATTTGCCTATTACGGGTTAACTGATCTGCCGGTGAATCCCTTGGGCACTGGCCTCTGTCTCGACCGTTGCGCGGAAAAATATCACAGCAAATTGCTCGCCATCGGCATAAACCATGTCTTTACATCAAACACGATTCTTGACGTGAATCTTGCGGGTAGCCGTTTCGTCTACGGCCGCACCCCGCTTCTCTCGGGATTTGATCTCACGACCCTCGGCTGGCCATCGACCTACAACACTCCGGCAGACTCCATGCGAACTCCGCCAACCCCCGAAACTAACTTGCCGAATGACGTTGGACACACCCAAGGCAACAGCGCCATCGGAGATCACAACACGCAGTACAACGTAAGTCCGCAGCTTACGATGATCCGTGGCAAGCACAACATTCAGATTGGCGGGCAATACGAACTTGGACTGGACAATTACTTTCAAACCAATATCGCCAGCGGTGCATTTGGTTTCGAGGGGACCTGGACAAATTCGAACCCGACGTCAGCAACTCCAACAGGCGGATTTGCGTTCGCTGACTTCCTGCTGGGTTTGGGACTGAACCAGGGCACATTCGCCGGGAACCAGAGCGAAGGCATAGCCCAGGTGCCCGCGCAAACCAAAGGCAAGGAGACGTACCGCGCCTTGTACATCGAGGATACCTGGCACGTTACATCGAAGTTCACCGCGAGTTTGGGCTTGCGCTATGAATTGCCGGGAACTTGGTCGGAAGCCTACAACCGCCTGAGCTACTGGGATCCCTTCACCAATAACGCAACTGTGACTGGTTGTAACGGGACGGCCGGGTCAGTCTGTCCCGGAGACGCGATGTATGTTGGAAACGGACCCAATTCGACGGATAACAATTTGCCGCTCGATAAAAAGGCATTTTCTCCGCGAGTTGGCATGGTCTACTCCCCTGACCAGAAGACAGTGGTTCGCGCCGGTTACGGGGTTTTCTTCATTCCGAACTACGTCTCGTTCGCTCTCAATCCGGACAACGACGTGATTAATCTTGCCGCCACCGATTTCACCGCTACGACCAATGGCTATATCACTCCGGCCTCCAGTTTGGACGGCGCTAACTGCGGGTTCACCAACATGGGGTTTGCTGCGACATCGCCAGTGTTCGCGCCGCGGGGAAATGACGGGTTTGTCTGCAACCAATCAGGCCCATTTGGCAATACCGGAATCTTGCCGCCGCCAGGACGCAATGCGGCCCCGACACTCTCGAGTTTCGTAGCCGCCAACGGTAGCCCCGGCCTCGCTCCTTACTTCGGATACGGCGGCGAGGGTCCAAAATACGGGTACGTCGAGCAATGGAATCTCGATATACAGCGGCAACTTCCGGCTGGGTTCTTTGCGGACGTCGCCTATGCGGGCTCCCACGGTGTGCATCTGGAGCAGTATCAGACGAATGTCAACCAGATTCCGGATTCGTTCGTAACCCAGGCTGCCGCGCAATACGCTGCTAACCCAGCCGTAACTCCCACAATCGGCACTCTCGTTACAAATGTTCTAACCTCACCGAATACCGCGCTAAACAAGGTCGATACCCCCATGATTCACGCGGGACAGTATGACCGGCCCTATCCCGAATATAACGGGCTGAACTTGAACGGCTATGGCTGCTGCGGCAGCAGTTACAACTCCCTGCAGGCTACCGTAACCCGGAGATTCCAGGGCGGCGGTACCATGCTTGTGGCTTACACCAACGCTAAGCTGATGAGCAATACTGACACCTTGACCAGTTGGCTTGAAGGCAACACAGGCGGTGTCGGATCAGTTCAGGATTGGAACAATCTGGCGGGAGAACGGTCCCTTTCCTCGCAGGACGTCTCCCAAAGGTTGGTTATCAGCTACGTCCTCGATCTTCCCTTTGGCCACGGGAAGGCCTTCGCTAGTGGTTTGACTGGCCTCGCCAACGGCGCAGTTTCCGGCTGGGGCGTCGATGGCATCACCACTTTCCAACGCGGCTTCCCGTTAAAGATCAGCTACACCGGCACCACTCCGCTGGAAGCAGCAGGCCTTGGCGTCGCTAACGTCCGGCCCGATGTTGTTGCGGGTTGCGACGAGAAAGCTGGCGGTGGCCACATCACCAACTGGTTCAACACCACTTGCTTTTCAACTCCACCGGCGTGGGGGTTCGGAAACGAGTCGCGTGTAGATCCGGTCCTTCGCGGCCCAGGAATTAATAACTTCGACTTCGCCATTTTCAAGAGAACCCAGGTTTCCGAAAGACTGGGGATCGAGTTCCGGACGGAGTTCTTCAACCTATTCAATCACCCGTATTTCAATGTTCCATCAACCGGCTTCAATGGAGTTGCGACAGGGCCAAATAGCAGCGGTTTCGGCACAATCACGAGTACGGTGCAAAGCGGTGTGGCCTCGCCGGAACGGTTGATTCAGTTCGCGTTGAAGGTTGTGTTCTAAGGCCTCTGTTTGGGCCAGGCAGTCGCGCCTGGCCCAAACTCAGAATTCGATGCAGGATTCTCAATGCTGGCTAGCAATAGTCAGCATTAATTTTTTTGACCCGCCTCATTCTTGTTAACCTTTCATGCGAACTCTCCAAACCATCGACTATTCCGAAGCCAAACGCGCCATCGATCTCATCGTCGAGAAAGCTTTCCAGATGCAAAAGGCCGCGTCAATTGCCGTCGCCGATGTTCACGGTGACTTGATCTGCTTCGCCCGCATGGATGGCGCTCCCGTCTCTTCCATCCGCATCGCCATGAACAAGGCCTGGACTGCCGCGCGCGAGCGCAAGTCCACCAAAGAAATCGGTGAGAAGGTAAAGCATCCCGAGAAGTCCCACGACATCGCCTACTATGGCGATCCCAATTACGTAGGTTGGGGCGGCGGAATTCCTGTCCTCAAGAATGGTGAAGTCGTGGGCGCCGTCGCCGTCAGCGGCCTCTCTTCCGCCGAAGACATCGCCCTGGCAACCTTGGGTGTCGAACTCCTGACGAGCTCCTAACCCGCGCCGCTGTTCGTGTTTCGTAACACAAATCACTTTTTATCGTGGCCCACCCGATTTGGTGCAAAACTCATCACAACTGAGGGGGACGAGTGACTCGGAAGGACTGCCCGCGCTGCGGCGGTACCGGATATGTCGCCAAGCCCGTGGACATCAGCGGTAAGTCCGAAGGTGTTGCGTTTATCCGGTTGAAGTGCCCGGCATGCGCAGGTACTGGAAGAAACAACTCAGCTCCACCTTCTACCGCGGGCTGACCGCACGGCCTGTGGTGCTTGCGAAAACGTACGCGCCTGGAGCGTCATGGTTCCCGCCCTGAAGTGACGCTCCGGGCCCGTCGTTCCCCATCGTCTTTCAGAATCAAAAAGCTAAATTAAGAATTAAAATTAAATTTGTCATTCCGAATTAAGAATTAAAAATAAATTTGTCATTCCGAGCGGGTCGCAGCCGCGCCAGCGGCGAGAACGTCGAGGAACCTGCTTCTGTGGGACGGACACTCCCTTCGACTTCGCTCAGGGCAAGCTCTGCCCGTCGCCTTTGACTTGCTTCGCCTTTGACTAAGCCGTCGGCACGGTCTTAAGCCGTCACCGCCGCCTTCGCTCTCCGCCGCCGCGCAGCCCCTGCCGTCTCCACCCGGTTGCGTCCTCCCGCCTTCGCCCGGTAAAGCGCCTTGTCCGCCGCCTGCACCACTTCATCCGCAGACGATTTCTCCGAGCCCGCACTCGCCACCCCAATACTTGCCGTCACCGAAAGTTCGTCCGAAGCCGCAGCTCGCGCCAGTTGCCGGATCGCGCGCCCCGCCTGCCCTCGCCCGCGCTGGTTGCGCCGGTCCGGCCCCCGTGCCTCCTGCCGTCTATCTTTATTATTACCGCGCAGACGAAAGCTGCTCGCCTCAATGCTGGCCCGCAACTGCTCCAGATGCTCCAAAACATCTTTCGTCGTCTTCCCCGGAAACACGATCGCAAATTCCTCGCCGCCGCAGCGGTAAGCCTGGCCTCCGCCCGTCACCCGCGCCAGCCGCGCGGCCACCATTCGCAGCACCTGATCTCCCGTGTCATGTCCATAGGTGTCGTTGCACCGCTTGAAGTGATCGATGTCCACCATGGCAATCGAATAAGGCGCTTGCAGACGCAGCAGCGCCTCATGAAACGCGCGCCGCGAAGGCAACGTCGTAAGCTCATCGTGATAAGCCAGCAGGTAAGAGGTCTCCACCATCGAAACTGCCAGGATAAAAGCCGCCGTCGCAAAGTAAGCCGCGGGAATCCGCCCCGCTCCTCCAAACCGCAGCGCCAGAGCGCTGGCCGCCAACGCCCACAGCAGCCCGCTCTCCACCGGCTTGCGAAAAAGCAGATAGCGTATCAGCAACACTACCGCCGCCGCCGCCAACGCAATCACGGTAGAAAAAGCCAGATGCTGCGGGACCATCGACGGAACCATCGCCGTACCCGCAACTGCGCCCGCAACATGATGCGAATGCCGCACCGCCGCCGCAGAATCCGTCCGGCACAACACCGCCACAACCACTGACTCGACGAACAGAAACACGCTCGCCGGCCCCACGCTGGCAAAAATAAATCCCCGTTCCCGCGCAAATGAAATCAACACAAAGTTCAGCGGCAACAGCAGACCCACCGCCACCAGCGCCGTGTTCGCCGGTCCGCCTCCCACAACGTGAGGGAAAACGATGTGAGGGAAAGAAGAGTAATAAGAAATTGCGCGCTCCGCGAGAAACACCACCAGCAACGCAAAGAAGATACGGCTGGAATGAAACCGCCACGCCATCAGCAGCCCCACCACCAGCGCCGCATGCAGCGCAAACGTAATGATCGCCGCACTCGGCGCAATCATCCCCGTATGCAGCAGGATGGCAACCGCCGCAATCCAGATAGCCGGAGTAAGCAAAGACTTCATCGAAGTTTGGCCCTGCGGCCAGGCGGAGAGATCATCGCGTCTGCATTGCCCTGCTGCGATTATCTCTGGACAGAAGGCGAGAGTAAATGACCGACGGGGTTCAACACACCCCTGTCATCCTGAGGCAGCGAGATCCTCGGCTTCGCCGAGGATCTCCAACGAAGGACCTATGCAACTCGCCGGAAATCACGCCGCGGCCCGATGAGTTACGAGCCACTCAAAGCGCAAGTCAACGGCACAACGGGAGAAGCCGACGTCAAGAAGCCTTGTCCGGCTGGAACTGATGTCTCACGTACCACTCGGCACTCAAATCTCTCCACTCCGGATTCCCTGAAACGATCAGCGCGATCTTCTTCCTTCGCAGCCACCCTTTGATTTGCTTCTCCCGCTCAATCGCGTCTCGTACATCCTGAAAACGCTCAAAATAAACCAGCCGGTCGACCCTATACTTCACGGCAAACCCTACGCCCCTCCCCGCCTTGTGCTCGCGTACCCTCCGCACCAGACTGTTAGTCACGCCGGTGTAAAGAGTTTTGGAACGATTCGTCATGATGTAAACGAAGAAGGCTTTTCGCTTCGTCTGAAGGCATGAACTCAGAATGCAGAATTGTCCGTCGCCACGTCTGTGACGGATAAACATACACTCCCCCTCTTGTCATCCTGAGGCAGCGGAGCTCTCGGCTCCGCCGAGAACTCCCAACGAAGGACCTATGCAACCTGCCGGCAGCACCCAATGGCGCCCAATGCCGCCGAGCGCCGCGCCAGAAATCACCGAAGCCCTATTCGCTCCGGCGTTTGATGTCTCTCGCCCAACTCCATCCACCCAAAATTCAACGAGCGGACCTATGCAACTCGCAGCGTATGCGATTCCGCTGGCGATGGAGGGAAATCTCGAATCCTTGTTCGGCAGATACTTGACGTCTCCCGCACCTCCCTGGCCAAAAGTCCTTCCACTCGGGATCAACCGAAAGAACGCGCGCTCGACGTCCGTCGCAAATAAAGATATGCCTGTCATCCTGAGGCAGCGGAGTTCTCGGCTCCGCCGAGAGCTCCCAACGAAGAGCCTGCCCTGAGCTTGTCGAAGGGACCTATGCAACCTGCCGGCAGCGCCGAGCACCGCGCCAGAAATCACCGAAGCCTCTCGCACCACTCCGCGCCCAAGTCCCCCCACCCAAAATTTAACGAACGAATGCACGCTCCGTCCCCGTGATGGATGAACACGGTATCCGCCCCTTGTCATCCTGAGGCAGCGGAGCTCTCGGCTCCGCCGAGAACTCCCAACGAAGGACCTATGCAACTTGCCGGCAGCCACAATGCTGCCGGCAAAGCGCGGCCGCAGAAGTCGTGAACCTCGTCCTTTACGTACCTCACTGTCTCTCGCAGCACCGAGGACCCAAGTCCTTCCACTCGGGATCGAACGAAAGAAGGCGCGCTCCACGTCCGTCGCAAATAAAGATACGCCTGTCATCCTGAGGCAGCGGAGTTCTCGGCTCCGCCGAGAACTCCCAACGAAGGACCTATGCAGCTGGAAGAAGTTCAGCCGCGGTCGTGCATCTCAAGGCAAACCGGGAACAGTTCGAGGGAATCCGTCGAGACCTACTTCAGACCAAGCCCCTGAAAACGCTCGAAGCTCAAGTTGAGTAAGCGCAAGCCTGAGAAGCTATTCCCGCCGCAGAAGTAACGGCGTGAGTTGCGATTGAAGCATTGAACATAAAAAAGTCTACGGTGCCAGCCGGGACTCATTTTGCATTATGCCTCTAAGGGGGCATTGTGCAGAGATCTGCTGACGCTCGTCAAGTGTATCCGACGCCTCTATCAATCGTTTCGGAAGATCGAACACCCAAAGAAAAAACGACGCGCCGGAAAGCGCTAAAAATTCCGGTCTACATCGTTATAGTCGCCGCACGTTGTTCCAGCATTATGGGCGTTAACACCGGGGATTCCGTTTTCGGCATGAGCGCAAAACTGAAGCCAATGGTGCACTCCAAAAACGTCGTCGTAATCCAACCTCAAGTAGACGACGATATAGAGTTGTCCTGCCGCAATCTCATTCCTCAAAGTTGGAGTGACGATGATAGGTGTCACGGGTTTCCTCGGGTTGGCATACTTTGGCAGGGCGGCAAAAGGCGATTCCTCGCTGGGGCGGTTAGGAAGCAGCGCCTTCAATCCAAGTTTGTAAGCTGGGTGACCATGCTTGTAAACAAAGTCGGGTTCGTCTTTTACCGGCAAAAGATTAACGAACATTTTCCCATCAACGTTGAGGGCAGCGGTCTTCCCTTGATTGATAATGGTTATTGGCATGACCAGCGGGCTGTTGTCTACCATTACGGATTTTCCGGTGAGTATATTGATCCAAGCCCGCTCGTCCACGTGCATAGTCTGAATTGCAGTCTGGGAGGCGCTTGTAGCGGCAGTAGCGGCCTCGGTGGCCGCATCAGCAGCGTCCCTGTTGGCGCAGTAGATCTTGATCGTGTAAGCAGCATACACACAGAGTACGACAAGCCCGAGGAGTTCCAATCCAAACGTCACATAATCAAGCCAGTGCTTCCTTTCTTTACAGGGATGTTCGCACTCGGGTTTGGGCGGTGGAAGCTCAAGTTCTGTGGCAGCAGGAACGATTTGTGCTTTGGGTTCGGATTGCTGTGCGGCCTGGTCATGACCACCTATGGAGTCCTGATTTTCTAAGTTCATAGGCTTACACTCCAATGATGAAACAGCGTGAATACGTCGAAGGACCGGAAGCAACGAGAGAATTTCAAGAATCTTGCGACCGCGATTTTACAGGCTTCCGGCCCAAAAGGAAAAGAAGCAGGCTTGCCAAGAGTCTGCTTCTCCCTCAAAATAGCGTTACACTCTTATGGTCCTTACAAACGGCGTGAACGCATTCTCTTCCACTAGCTTCGCATAAGGCAAATTCCCCGCCAGCGCCGTCCGGGGCACCAACATGCCCAACAGATTAGCATCCTTCCGATTGTTGAACCTGTAGGAGAACCCATTCAAGTGGCGCTGCAGGTACTTCGAGAAATTTGTGAGGTGGCGGAAGCTCCCGTTCGATGGCGTCTGTGAGTGAGCATTGCCCTAGAGTACGTCGGCTCGTTGTCTGACGCGCCCCTCTCGAACGAAGCCAAATCTCCCATTCCTGCCGGCCACCCAAATCCTTGTCAATAGCTAAACCCGCCACAATCAGACTAAGTTGTTCACAACACTAAGCAAATATACTTTTAAAAATGTCCCATGAACCCCTTCCAATATGATATAATAGAACTATAAGTTAAAGCTTTGAGAAAACTAGGCGCGGCCCACAGGCCGCGCCTTTTCTTTTGCCGAAACGAGGCGCGAACCACATGGCGAAATGTAAAGACTTCACGAATTTCAAAGAGCGCGGGGAGTGGGTGGAAGCGCAGTTCATCGCCCAAGCCCTGCGCATGGGCTTCAAAGTATTAAAGCCCTGGGGAGATTCGTCCGCCTACGACGTCGGCGTGGAACACGGCCGGCAGTTTTTCAAGATACAAGTGAAGTCCACCAGTTACCGCCTCGGCAACGGCTATCTCTGCGGATTCAAGCCCAATCGAAGAGGCACGCGCTACACAACGAAAATGGTCGACTACTTCGCGGCCTACGTAATCCCACAAAACGCCTGGTACGTCATTCCTTCATGCATCGTGCTGAAGACCAAGAGCCACGACCTGATGCTGTGCCCCGTACGCCAGCCCAGGCGTGATCTCTATCATTACGAACTCTATCGCGAAGCCTGGAATCGAATGCGTCGCCCCCCGCCACGCGCATAGCTCGTCGTGCAAGAAATTGGCAGAAAACTAAATTGGCAGCGCGTAGCGAAACGGCCGCTCTGCCATGCTGCGCCAGAAATAAACCAGGATGATCACGCTCGCGATCGCAGCATAGGCGCACCACAGCGACGTGAACGCGTAGCGTTTGAACTCCATCACGATAAGCAGAATGATAAGGTTCGCTGCGCCAAAAATAATCATCATTCTAATCTTCGAGAAAAATAGCGATCCGCAGGTTGCGATCACGTACAGCACCGCAACCGCCTCGTTATTGGTCGCCTGATTCATATACACAATACTGTTGCCCTTCACATAGACCTGTGTCGGGTAGGCCGTCAGCGCCCACAAAATGTAGAGCGTGGTTGCCGTACCGATACCGAGAAACGGCCGCATGCGCTTGCGGCTAGTTGCGTTCGGCTCAAACAGAAGCACGCTGAGCGGCAGCAGAAAAGGCAGCAGCCCCTGCGCGTACAGCATAAAAGCCGCGCCCATATCGTGGGTCACCGTGGGCGAAAGAATCCCGTCCAGCCCGAGCCAGACGAATCCCTCAATGAATTGGTGAATGGCAAACAGAACCGGCAATGACGCGAACAGCACCTCGCGCCGATGTTTTACCTTCGTTACTGTAACGACGCCGATGGCGCCGAGAACTCCGCTGCCGACGAAATTTGCCGTGGCTGAGAAACACATCGTCCATTTTTCTCCGTTGCGAAGCTTACATCGGGCCCAGTGGAATGCAAAATACATTTTGCGCCACTTGTCATCTGGGGCTCGCACTGTTTTGCCGCCCGAAGGATGCTTGCCCGATCCCGATAGAGTCAGCGAAAGGCAGGCGGTTGTCCTCGAAATCTTTTTCCGTTTTGAACTTGCGCTCCATTTCTGGAAGCACGAACTTTCGTGCGGCGCACTTTGCGTTGCGCTTGAGCGCCCTCTAATTAGAATCAGCCTGTAATTAAGGTCCGGCTTATGAAAATTCTGATTGCCGAAGATGATGCGGCTCTCGCCAGCTTTGTGCGCCAGGGCTTGCAAGGGGAACACTACGCGGTGGATGTAGCCGCCGATGGCGAGCAGGCGCGGGCCATGGGAAGCGAGACGGATTATGATCTGGTGATTCTGGATCTGAATCTGCCGCGAGTCGATGGCGTGGCGGTGCTGCGCCATTTGCGCCTCAAGCGTCCCACGCTGCCGGTGCTGGTGCTCACCCTGCGCAGCCGGGTGGAAGACCGGGTGCAATGTCTGGATATTGGCGCCGACGATTATTTGCCAAAACCATTTTCCTTCAGCGAACTCTCCGCCCGCATCCGTGCCCTGCTGCGCCGCAGTCATCTGCCTTCGGAATCCGTGATGGTGGTGGAGGATCTGAAACTGGATCGCGTGGAACATCGCGCCGAGCGCGCCGGCCGCCGCATCGAGTTGACCACCAAGGAATTTTCCCTGCTCGAATATCTCATGCGCAACGCCGGCCGCCAGGTCTCCCGCGCCATGATCATTGAACATGTGTGGAACCTGACTTTCGATTCGACGACCAATGTCGTGGATGTTTACATCAATTACCTGCGGCGCAAAGTGGACGACGGGCATCCCCGGAAACTGATCCATACGGTGCGCGGGGTGGGATATGAACTGAGCAGCGAGGCGGGAGTGCGGGCATGAATTCGAACGCAGTCGATGCGTCGCAGGAGCAACCAACCGCAGCGCCGGAAAGCAGGCATCACAGTCCGCTGGCGCAGCTGGTGCATGCGCTGAACCAGCCGCTCACCGGCCTGCAGTGTGCCATGGAGGTTGCGCTGGCCCGTCCCCGCACGGTCGAACAACATGTCCTGGGACTGCGCGAGGGGCTTGCACTTACCGAACGGATGCGCGCCCTGGTGGAGGCGATTCGGGAAGTGGCGGATATGGAAGAAACGGAAGCGGACGTCGCCGAAGAGCGCTCGCGGGGCTTAGGGACTGGCGAACTGGAAAATGTCTTGCGGGAGGCGGCTGAGGAATTGCGGCCGGTGGCGGCGGAAAAGGATGTGCGTATCGCGCTGGACTTTTCTGCGGCAGCTTCTGAATTGCCGTCGGCTGGCGAGCACCGGCAATCCTGGTTCGCGCCCGTGATATTTCGTTTGCTGGACTCGGCGCTGAGCCTGGCCGCAGCGGGAAGTGTGTTGAGCATTGGAACCCCGATGAAGGAGAGAATCTGGTTTCGCCTGCAGTGGCAGGCCGCAGGCCCGCGATCCGAGAGCTCGCGGCCGGAACTGGGATTGTTGATTGCGCAAGCCTGGATGGAGCGCTGCGGGGCCGAGTGGCAGCGGGTAGAGGCTGGAGATCTGACGGTCCTGACTGTGGCCTGGTCGCACGCCAGTTTGCGATCTCAGCCAGCCGGGGATCGCCGATGAGCGCATGGACGCATTTTCCCAGTCTGGCTGCGGTCGCCGGGGGAGCGCTGATTGCGAGCCCCAACCGCGGCTTCCGCGAGCAGGTGCTCGGTCGTCTGAACGGCCGCTGCCGCCCGGTGCAGCAGGCGCTGGGCGGCGCCGATGCGCTGGCCAAGCTGGCCGAAGGGGACTGGCCGTTTTTGTTTCTCGACCGGCGGATGCCTGATCTGGACAGTGACGAACTGGTCGCAATCATTGCGCGGCGGTTCCCTGGAATTCAAGTGGTGCTGCTCGATTCCGCCGGCGCCGATTGCGCCGAGAGCGAGCAAAGTGAGGAAAGTGAGAAAAGTGAGGAAAGAGCGCCAGGTTCGGAGCCCAGCCCGCTGGTGAGTGGGCCGCAGCGAGTTGTGCAGGAAGATTGCAATGCCAAAAACGCTGGGGAAATAGCCGCGGCAGCGTCGTTGCCGGGCATGATCGGACAGAGCCCGGCAATGCTGCATGTGTACCGGCTGGCCCGGCTGGTGGCCCCGCGCATGACGACGGTGCTGATCGCCGGCGCCACCGGCAGCGGCAAGGAGTTGGTGGCCCGCGCCCTGCATACGCTGAGCCCGCGCAGCGGCAAAGCCTTCGTGGCGGTGAATTGCGCGGCCATTCCCGAGGCGCTGCTCGAATCCGAACTGTTCGGCCACGCGCGCGGGGCATTCACCGGGGCGGTGCAGGCGCAACTGGGACGCATTCCGGCGGCGCACGGGGGAACGCTTTTTCTCGACGAGGTGAGTGAACTGCCGCTCGGCATGCAGGCCAAGCTGCTGCGCTTTCTGGAGCAGAAAGAAGTGCAGCGGCTGGGCACGGCGGAAGTATCGCGAGTGGACGTACGGGTGGTCGCGGCCAGCAATGTCGATCTCGCCGCGAGAACCGGCCGCGGCGAATTCCGCGAGGATCTGTTCTACCGCCTTTCCGCATTTCCCCTGGAGCTTCCCCCGCTCACCGAGCGCCGGGAAGATATTGTCCCGCTGGCGGAGCACTTCCTGGCATGTATGGCAGCGGCCGTCGGGGGAATTTATCCCGTCCTGAGCGGTGCGGCGATTGCGATTCTGGAAGGCCATGCCTGGAGAGGCAACGTGCGCGAGTTGCAGCATGTGATGGAGCGGGCCTCGATCCTGGTGGAAAATGGGCCAACCATTTTGAGCGAGCATCTGTATTTTCCTTTTCAGCAGACTCGTGCGCCGGGCAACCGAAACCTTTCGTGCAGCAGTCTTGCCAGCTGAGAAGAATCTAAGACTCCACCACTCTTTCTTGGCCCCCGCCGTGCAAACGTTGCCTACAGCTATGACGTCTTTGCCTATCGTCGTTCCGGATTCCGTGGGGACGGGAATTCTGCCGGAAGAAATTCTGTCCGCAGAAATGCGGTCCGGAGAGAACGAACAATTCCTGCGCGAAGCCTTTCGTTCTTTTGCGGGAGCGGCAGCTTCGCTCGAACGCTCTTACGGCACCCTCCGACGGGAAGTGGAGCGGTTGCACGGCGAACTGGCGGAGAGTAACGCGGGGTTGGCGCGCAGTCTGGAAGAAAATCGCACCATGCGGCGGCATCTGGACCGTATTCTCGACGGGCTTCCCTGCGGGGTGCTGGTAGAGAAAACTGATGGCGCTATTTCGCTGCTGAATCCCGAAGGCCGGCGTCTGCTGCGCGTGGCTTCCGCTGCGGCGGGCTGTGAGGGGAGTTCGGCGACGAGCTGCGAATCGTTTCCGCTGGTGCCCGGAGCACTGCGGGAACTTCTGGATCGAGCCCGCTCCGCGCCCGGCGAGCAGGAACGGTGCTTCGATCGTCACGATTCGCATCGTCACAATGTTGTTAGCGGCGTAAAAGATGGCCCGGCCGGAGAGTGCTGGCTGGCGGTACGCCACGCCGCTGTTTCTGATGTGGGGCGACCGGATTCGGAAAAACTTGCTTCGCCGGGGGCTGAAGCGGGTGATGACGCGGTCTCGATATTCATTCTGCGTGACGTGAGCGCGGCAAAACGGCTGGTGCGGGAGCGGGAAAAACTTGGCCGGGAGCAGGCGCTGGCCGAGATCGTAGCCATCCTGGCGCATGAAATCCGCAACCCGCTGGGCAGCCTGGAATTGTTCGCCGGCTTGCTGGCTGGAGCCGGACTTTCGGCGCAGTGCCGCGAGTGGGTGGAGCATGTGCAGGCCGGGTTGCGAACCCTGGCCGCCACGGTAAATAACGTGTTGCACTTTCACAGTTTGCCCGCACCCCAACGCGTGCCGACGGACTTGGGACGGCTGCTCGATTGGGCGGGAGGGTTTCTGGTACCTATGGCGCGGCAGGCGCACGTGGAGTTATGTCTGCGGAATCGCCTGCAGGGGGTGTGGTTCCCGGCCGAGCGGCATCGACTGGAACAGGTGCTGCTGAATCTGGTTCTGAATGCCCTGCGCGCCATGCCGGGCGGCGGCTGGGTGGAGGTTGCCGGGCATCAGGTTCGCCATGGCGATGCGGCCGCGATCGCGATTTCGGTCAGCGACACCGGTCCGGGCATCGCTCCCGAGCAGGCGGGGAAGATATTCGAACCGGGATTCAGCACGCGCCGGGATGGACCTGGCCTGGGCCTGGCGGTGTGCCGCAAGATTGTGGAACAACATGGGGGATCGCTGGCGGCCGCGAACCGCGCCGGTTCGGGAGCATGCTTCACCCTGATGTTTCCTCTGCAGAAGGCATCGGCCGCGAACGAATTTCGGGATCAGGATAAGGTGGCGGGATGAATCGAGTGCTGGTGGTGGATGATGAAGCCGGGATGCGGGCCGCGCTCGAAGCGCACTTCCTGCGCCGGGACTGGCATGTGGATACCGCCGCCAACGCCCGTGAAGCTCTGGAAAAATTCCGCCGTGGCCTGCATCCGCTGGTGGTGACCGACATTCGCATGCCGGGAGCGGACGGTTTTGCGGTGATGCGCGAGGCGCGGGTAATGGCTCCGCACACGGCAGTGATTCTGTTGACCGCGTTTGGCAGCGTGCCGGATGCGGTTGCGGCCATGAGGGGCGGCGCCTGCGATTACCTGGTGAAGCCGGTATCGTTTGAGCGGCTGGAAGAAGCGGCGGAACGGATTCTGGCGCAAGCGCGGACGCAGGCCGAGGCCGCGCAGGGACTGGCGGGACAGGCTCCTAACTGGCTGCGGGCGCTCGACCGGGCGCGGCAGGCGGCGGCGAGCGATGCCGACGTGCTGATCGAAGCGGAAAGCGGTACGGGGAAAGAGCTGGTGGCGCGGCTGATTCACCGGCTGAGCCCGCGCCGGGACCGTCCGTTTGTGGCGGTGAATTGCGCGGCGTTTCCCGAGACTTTGCTCGAGAGCGAACTGTTCGGCTATGCCCGGGGCGCGTTCACCGGCGCGGTCGTGGCCAAGCCCGGACGGTTCGAACTGGCGAACCGGGGAACGCTGCTGCTCGATGAGGTGGGCGAGATGCCGCTGGGCTTGCAGCCGAAGCTGTTGCGGGTTTTGCAGGAGCGGGAGTTTGACCGGCTGGGCGATACCCGCAGCGTGCATGTGGATTTGCGCGTGATCTCAACCACCAACCGGAAGCTGGCGGAGATGGTGCGCGAGGGAAAGTTCCGCGCCGATCTTTATTACCGCTTGAATGTGATTGCCTTGCCGCTGCCTGCCTTGCGCGAGCGCCGGGAAGACATCCGCGAACTGGCAGAGCATTTTGCCCGGCTTTACGGAGCGCAGGGCAGGAGTCCGCGGCTGACTGCGGAATTTATCGAGGGTCTCGAAACCCACGACTGGCCGGGCAATGTCCGAGAACTGGCGAACTGCGTGCGGCGCGCGGTGGCTTTGGCTACGGGCGCTGAGATTGGGCGGGAAGGGCTGGAGGATTCAGCGTGGGAGCGGGCGCGGTCGAGGGATGGAAAGAACATCGACGGCGATGATTCACTCGTTGCCGATCACGTCGTCGCCAATCACTTTGTGAACGGCCATCTGCGGGCGGGGGTGTCGCTCGAAAATATGGAGCGCAAGCTTCTGGAGATGACGCTCGAGGCCACGCGGGGAAACCGCTCGCACGCCGCCGCACTTCTGGGAGTAAGTCTGCGCACCGTGCGCAATAAAATTCGCAGCTACGGGCTGCCCAGCTGGAGCAGTTATGTCCATGATGGAGAGCGGGCATGAGTAACGCGGGAATGATTGACACGCCGATGACCGAAGCGCTCAGCCGATTTCTGGACGTGAACGTGGCGCGCCACAAGCTGATTGCGTCGAACCTGGCGAATATCGATACGCCGGGTTATCGCACCCGGGATCTCGACTTCCGGGCGGAGCTGGCGCGGGCCGATCTGGGAAGCGAATCGGATGGCGAAGCAGCCAGCTTGAGCTACGCTTCGTATGCTCCGGTGGCGCGGCCGGTGCGCGGATTGATCGAGCGTCCGGATGGCAATAACGTCAGCGTGGAGCGGGAGAGCCTGCTGATGGCGGAGACGCAGATGAAATTCAATCTGGGAGTGCAGCTCCTGAAAGACGAGTTTCACACGATCTCGCAGGCAATTAATTCCGGAGGAGGGACATCGTCATGAATCTGTTTGGCATGCTGGAGGTGAGTGGGTCGGCGCTGGGGGCGGAGCGCTGGCGGGCCGAGGTGGTGGCGGCGAATATGGCGAACTCGGAGACCACGCGCACTGCGCAGGGCGGGGCATACCGGCGGCAGATGCTGGTTTTCCGCGCGCAACCTATGCCGCGGTTTCCGCTGCTGCTGGCGGGATTGCGGAAGGCGACGCCGGATGGCGGGGTGCGGGTGGAGCGTGTGGTGGCGGATACGTCGCCCATGCCGCGGCATTATGAGCCGGGGCATCCGGATGCGGATGCGGCGGGGTATGTAACGTATCCCAATGTGAATCCGGTGATGGAGATGGCGGACCTGTTGAGCGCGGTGCGGGCCTACCAGCTGAATGCGGCGGCGGTGCAGGCGGCGAAGAGCATGATTCAGCAATCGCTGCAGATTCTGACGTGAAAGAAAATTGTTGATTGTCGATTGTTGATTGCTGATTAGAAATCAACAGCCGAAGGGTACGGGTTTAATCATCAATCATCAATCAACAATCATCAATCATCAATCATCAATCAACAATCATCAATAACATCATCAATCAACAATCATCAATCAACAATCATCAATCAACAATCATCAATCAACAATGTTCTTTGCAGGCGAGGTCGAAAAATATGAGCAGCCCGGTATCTTCGTTGCGCATTCTTCCCGCCGAGATCGAGAGCGCGGCGGCGGGGTTTCCGGCGGAATCGGCCGGGGGCTTCGCCGACACCCTGCGCGGCGCCATGCAGGAGATGGGACAGTTGGGCACGCAGGCCGAAACCAAGGTGGCAGGCGTGCTGGAAGGCAATGGCGGGGATGTGCACACCGCGCTGATCGCGGTGGAGAAGGCGGATTTGTCGTTCCAGCTGATGATGCAGGTGCGCAACAAGATTGTTTCCGCCTATCAGGAGATTTCGCGGATGCAGTTCTGAGGACGAGCAGTTTTGAAGGCAAGCAGTTCTGAGGGCAAGCGGTTCTGAGAGAAGATCGGCGTAAGCGGCGTTCCACTTGAGTAAGAGTTTTCGCGCGTGGCAGGCAAAGCGATGGCCGACGACAAACCGCAATCGTTCGAAGACGTCCTCGGCCGGCTGCAACAATTTCTGAAAGGGCTGAGCTTCCCGCAGCGCCTGTGGATGGGGGCCGGGGTGGCACTGGTGGGGGGAACGCTGTGGGTATTTGTGTCCCTGCTGGGCCAGCCGAAATATGTGACACTCTATTCCGGGCTGCGTCCCGAGGACGCGCAGGCGCTGGGCGCGAAATTGGCGGCGAAGAATATTCCTCATCAGATCTCTCCCGATGGCGGCAGCCTGCTGGTGCCCGACGACAAGCTCGATGCCGCGCGCCTGGAGACCGCGGCGGCAGGCTTGCCGCGCAGCGCGCGCATGGGCTTTGAACTTTTTGACACTCCCAACTGGGCAGGATCGGACTTCACGGAGAAGGTAAATTACCAGCGCGCGCTCGAAGGCGAACTGGAGCGCACGCTGTCTACGCTCAGCGAAGTCGAAGGGGTGCGGGTGCATCTGGTGATGCCGGAGGAATCGCTGTTCACCGAGCAGGAGCATGAAGCCAAGGCGGCTGTGATCTTGAAGACGCGCAGCGGAAGGCTGTCGGAGCAAGCCCAGCTGGCGATTCCGCAACTGGTGGCGAGCGCGGTGGACCGGCTGCGTCCGGAGAATGTGACCGTGGTCGATGCCGACAGCAACACTCCACTGCTGCATGGAAGGGAGGGCGGCCGCACCTATGCTCCGGATGAGGAACTGGCGAAGACTCTGATTCACACGCTCGAGCCGGTGGTGGGAGCCGATCACGTGCGGGCCAGTGTGCACGTGGAATACGATCTGGGGACGAGTGAAGATACGCAGGAAAGCTACGATCCCAAGACTCCGACGGCACTGACGCAGGAACATTCGGAAGAAACCTCGGTGGGCGAGGCGCCGGCGGGTGTTCCTGGCACGGCCAGCAATGTCCCTTCGCCTACAACTCCACCCCCGGCAACCTCAGCCCCGGCAACCCCAGCTCCGGCAACCCCGACTCCGGCAGCCCCGGGCACGCTGCCAACGACGGCGGCAGGCACGGTCGCGGCCTTAGCCGGGAGCGCGGAACACTCGTCGTCGAAATCAGACTCGACCACATACGCGATCAGCAAGAGCATCCACCGCAGCGTGGAACCTGCGGGACGGGTGCGGCGGATTGCCGCCGCCGTACTGGTGGATGATGCGGTGGAGTGGACGGAACAGGCGGGCAAGCGGGTGAGCACGCGGCGCAAGCGCACGCCTGACGAAATGAAACAGATCGAAGAGCTGGCGCGGGCCGCGATCGGTGTGGATACGCAGCGCGGGGACGTGCTGGCGGTGGAGAATCTTTCCTTCCAGGAGATGCCGCTTGAAACTCCATTGCCGCCAACCAAGACGGAACACTGGCGGCGGTTGCTCGAGCCCTGGGTATGGATGCTGCGCTATGTCGGGCTGGCGGCGCTTTTCGTGGTGGTGTATTTCCTGATCCTGCGGCCGGTAAAGAAGCAGGCGATGACGGCTTTCCGGGAGTTGCCAAAGAAAATATCCGCCCTGCATGCGGCTCAGACTTTGCCGGGATCGACCGCGAATGCATTGGAGCAGCCTGGGGTAACGGTGTCGGGAGGGCAGCGCACCAGCGAACTGAAGAAGATGCTGACCGACAAAGTGAAAGCTGAGCCGGCGGCGGCCAGCCGGCTGGTGGAATCCTGGGTGCGGGAAGGCCAGGAGAAATGAAGAAATGAGCGCCGCGCCGGTCACTGGTTTGCGCAAGGCCGCCATTCTGATGGTGCTGCTGGGGGAAGACGCGGCCAGCCAAATTTATCGTCATTTACCGCCCACCGAAGTGGAGCAGGTCACGCAGGAGATCACCGCACTCGACTGTGTCAATCCCGAGACCGCGCTGGTGGTGCTCGAAGAGTTCCATCGCCTGGTGATCACCGGCGACTACGTCACGCAGGGGGGCACGGAATATGCGAATAAGCTGTTGGTAAAAGCTTTCGGAAAAGAGGGAGCCAGCGAGCTGCTGCGGCAGGTCTCGCAAGCCGCGGAAATAAGCGGAGCCAAACTCGATTCGCTGCGCAAGATTGATCCGCAACAGCTGGCCAAGTTTATCGAAGGCGAGCATCCCCAGACGATCGCGCTGATCCTAGCGCATCTGGAATCGAAACAGGCGTCCCTGGTGCTGCTGCGCCTGCCCAAGGAGCTGCGGGCGGAGCCGATCAAGCGGCTGGCGCAGTTGCGGCAATTCTCGCCGGAGATGGCGCAACGCGTGTCGCTGGTACTGAACAAGCGGATTCAGGCTTTGGGCGAGCAGACCCGGCGAGCGTATGCCGGACTGCGCGGAGTGGCCGACCTGATGAACCGTCTCGACGTGGCCACCGGTAAAAGCATTCTGGAGGAGATTGAAGGAGAAGACCCGAAGCTGGCGCTTTCGATCCGCAACCTGATGTTTACCTTTGAAGATTTTCTCACGGTGCCGGAGGCGGGAGTGCGGGAACTGCTGGGGCAGATGGATAAAAAGACGCTCGCCACGGCCCTGCGCGGCGCCTCGGAAGAATTGAAGAACTACATTTTCAAATCCATGTCGTCGCGGGCGGTGGAGATGCTGAAAGAGGACATGGAGGTGCTGGGGGCGGTGAAGTCCAGGGAGATCAACAAAGCCCAGCTGGAAGCGGTGGCCATCGCGCGCCGGCTGGAGGCGGAGGGGAAACTGACATTGGGTCAAGAGGGAGAAGATGAGTTCGTCACCTAGCCGGGCTCCGGTGATGCCGGCGATAGAAAAAGTTGCCGGCAGCGAAAGCGGCGCAGCTTCGCCGTTTCCTTACAGCCATGCAGTCGCGGCACCGGGCCAGCGCAATTTTCCTCTGGCCGAACCTCAGGGGAGAGCTCAGGGAGCGGCGGGCGGGGGAGAATCTGACGCTTCGACCGCGGCATCCCGGGGAGCGGAACGCGAGGCGCAGCTGACAGAGCTGGGGCGCCAGCAGGGGGCGGCGGCCTGCCAGGTGCAGTTCGAGGAACGACTGGCGGGAGAACGCACGGCGGTGGCGCAAGCGCTGAAGGACTTCGCCCGCGAGCGCGGCGCCTATTATCAAAAACTGGAAGAAGAGACAGTGCGGCTGGCGCTGAGCATTGCTCGCAAGGTATTACATCGCGAGGCGCAGGTGGATCCGCTGCTGCTGATGGGGATTGTGCGGGTGGCGCTGGAAAAAATAGAAAGCGCAACCGGGGTGTCGCTGGTGGTGCATCCGCAGCGGGCGGAGGAGTGGCGGCGCTATCTGGCGACGAGCATGGATGCGGCAGCTTTGCCGGAGATTGTGGAAGATGCGGCGATGGGCTTGGCCCAGTGTGGGCTGCGCACTGCGATGGGAACCGCGGATCTGAGCGTGGAGCTGCAGCTGAAGGAAATCGAGCAAGGTCTGATGGATTTGCTGGCGGCGCGTCCGCAGGAAAAATCGCAAGAGAAACTGCAGGGCAAACGATGAGCATGCGGCGGGAGAGCAGCCCGCAGGGTGAAGCATTGCTGGCGCCCTACTTCGCCCGGCTGGAAACCTGTTCGGAGCTGCGCTGGCGGGGCCGGGTGAGCCAGGTGATTGGTCCGCTGGTGGAATCGGAAGGGCCATTTTGTTCGGTGGGCGAGGGCTGCGAGATTACCGACTCGAGGGGCCGGGTGCTGGCGGGAGAAATTATTGGATTTCGCGGGACGACCGTGCTGTCGATGCCTTTGGAAACGCCCAGCGGAGTGCGCTTCGGGGACACCGTTTCCACCTGGGGAGCGCGTCCGACGATTCGTGTAGGGGATGGTTTGCTGGGGCGGGTAATCGATGGGGGCGGCGAGCCGCTGGACTCGTTGGGAGCGATTCGGGGACGCGAGTGCCGGCCACTGGATGCGGCGGCGCCGCTGCCGCTGGAGCGGGTTCCGATCAGCCAGGCGCTGAGTTGCGGAATTCGCGCCGTGGACGGGTTTTTGACCTGCGGGCGGGGACAGCGGGTGGGAATTTTTGGCGGCAGCGGCGTGGGCAAGAGCACGCTGATTGGCATGATGGCACGCAATACGGGCGCCGATCTGACGGTGCTGGGGCTGGTTGGAGAACGCGGACGCGAGGTGCGCGACTTTCTGGAGAATCTGGGAGTGGAAGGATGCAAGCGTTCCTGTGTGGTGGTTTCCACTTCGGACCAGTCGCCGCTGTTGCGCATCCGTGCCGCGCTGGCGGCCACGGCGGTGGCGGAATATTTTTGCGCGCGGGGCAAGCAGGTGCTGCTGGTAGTTGATTCGCTGACGCGGCTGGCCATGGCGCAGCGCGAGATCGGGCTGGCGGCGGGGGAACCGCCGACGGCGAAAGGCTATACGCCATCGTGTTTTACCATGCTGGCGCGGCTGATCGAACGTGCGGGACGATTCAAGCAGGGCAGCATTACCGCGTTTTATACGGTGTTGATGGAGGGCGATGACGAGCAGGATCCGCTGGTGGATGGGGCGCGGGCTCTGCTCGACGGGCACGTCATGCTGGACCGGCAGCTGGCGGCGCGCAGCCACTATCCGCCGATTGCCATTTTGAACAGTGTGAGCCGGCTGATGTCGGCAGTGGCGTCGGCGCCTCACCTGCAGAAGGCGCAGACACTGCGGCGGCTGCTGGCGGCTTACAGCGCGTCGGCAGATCTGGTGCGGATCGGGGCTTATCAGAAAGGGTAGTGACTCCACTTTGGATAAAGCGCTGCTGCTGATTCCCGAGCTGGATCATTTTCTGATGCAGAAGCCGGGCGAGAGCGCTGCGCTTTCGGAGACCATCGAAAAGTTGCTGGCTTTGCCCGGCTGAAGGTTTCCCAGGTTAAATGATGCCCGGACTGAATCATGTCTGGGGTGATAGCCAAGTTTGAGATGGAATCATGCCATTCCGTTTTTCGCTGCAAGCCGTTTTGCATTTTCGCCAGAGTATGGAGCGCCAGCAGGAGTTGCGTTTGCGCGCCGCCAACCAGCAGGTGGCGCGAGGCCAGCATGGGATCGAACAGATTGACTTGCGGCGGCGAGCGCTGCAGGCGGAGCAGACCAGAGAATTGGGTGTGGGAATTACGGCGGCGGAGCTTCGCTTTGGGCTGCAGTGTGAAGCGGAACTTCTGCGTTATAGAAAAGAACTGGAACTGCAGCTGGCGCGGCTGCAACAACTGCGCGACCAGCAGCGGGAAATCTTTCAGCAGGCGAGGCGTGCGCGCGAGACTCTGGAAAGTGTCCGCGACCAGCAACTGAAGTTATACAAGCAAGAGGCGGCGCGGCGAGAGCAACGCAACCTGGATGATCTGTTTCTGCTGCGAAGAGAATATTTGCGACGCGGTTAGCATCAGCGGCGTAGTCAAAGTTTGCCGGGTCCGATGGCTACAGATTGCCTAGTTTTCGCTGTGAGTCTGCCAGTCTCTCTATCGGCAAAAGTCGAATTCCCTTCAATCCCAGCGCTTTGGCAGGCTTCTCCGGCTTCGCAGATGCGGCATAACCTCTGGCCACCGGAGTGCATTGAATCACGACAAGCCCGCGAAATGAATGGGCAGGGTCATCGTGAATCTCACTCTGGAAGCCATCTCGAACAATGTCTCCGCACCGCCGATGAGCCCGTTGGCGCCGATGAGTTCAGGGCAAGCGGAAATTGGCGGGTTCGCCGCCACGCTGGCGGCGGCACAAGGGCGAGCGAGTGCGGCCTCCGCCGCCAGCGAGCCGGCCTCGGCGGGAAGAATCGCGGAAAAGATCGCGGGAAAAACTGGGACCGATCTGAGCGCGAAAGGGGGACAGAATGCGCAGCTGAGGAAGCCGTTGAGCAGCGCTGCCTCGACTGGCGCGAATACTATATTGGGTGTCGTAAATAACGCGGTTGTACCCGAAACTGTGGCGGCGCAGGTAGGCGCAATCGCTGGGCTGGTTTCGCAGATGAGCCAGGCGTCGACGCTGTCCGCAGCGGTTTCGTTGCAGAACAGCGGTGAGGCGGGGAAAGATGTTTCTTCGCGGTCGCTCAACGCGCAGACAGGCGGTGTGGCGACGGCCGGTGCTGCCGAGTCTGCGAGCGGCGTACTTCGTCCCTCGGCTGGCGGATTCACTCTGCCGGAAATTGTTTCGCCGGCGACAGTTCTGTCCGCCACTCCCCCCTTCGCGAATCTTCCGGCGAATGAGCTGAGCGGTCAAACCCCGAAGCCAGAACTCCCGCCTGCGATGGGCAATCCGGCGCAGCGGTCCGGCACCGTTGGCGAAGCCGCAGAGGCCGATCCCGATTCATCAAGCGCAGCCCTGTCGTCAACCTCTGGGCAACGCGCCGATGGGAATCAGGATGCGAGTCAGCTTCCATTGTCATTGTCATCGACATCGACATTGTTATCGACATGGTCATCGACGTCGACCTCTACATCCCCGGCTGGGTTAATGCAGAATGCGCAGCCAGATGCACTCTCCACGAGCAAACTGCCGGCGTCACATACTGCCGCTGTCACTCCTGTTTTCGACTCAGCTGCGGAGTTGCAGGCGGATGCAGTCCAATCCGGGAATCCTCAAGCGGGACTGAAGCTATCTGAGCCACGGGTATTGCCAACGAACGATTCAGTTCCACTCGCCTACAACGCGAAGCCGGAGACACTACCTTTTACGACTGCAGCTGCGACGGCGGACAAAAACACACTCGCCGCGGATACTCAAGCGACTGTGCAAGAGAGTGCGGACGCAGGTGATGTGCTCGGCGCCGGCACAGAACAATTTACGCCTCAGCCATCGCAGCTCCAGGCCACCGCCGAGACCGCGCCAACAGCGGATGCTCCTGTTCTCATGGCAGATGCTTCTGTCGAGACCGGTGCGGGAGCGGAGGTGCAGACTTCATCGATTGGCGATACCAGCGCAAATCCGGGCACAAATCTAAACCCGGATCAGGAAGATGGCGGGGAAGCAGGAACGGCAGCGGTTGCGCAGAGGAACGCGCTAACGCCAGCGGAAATCGGAAATCTGTTCTCCGGAATCGCCAGCGCGTCGAATGTAGCTTCGCCGATATCGGGCTCGCAATTATTAAGCTCGCAGGTCCAGTCTGCGCCTCAGTCTGCGCAAGATCAGTCGGCGCAAGTTCAGTCTGTGCAAGTTCAGCCCGCGAAAGGCCAGGCCGCGGGGGGAAGGATATTGGCGCCGACAGCGGCAGCGAAAGCGAATGTGGGAGTAACGTCCTCGACCTCGGCGGGTGCAGGCGTTAAAACGAGTGTGGCTGTACAGGCGGGTTCGGCGAAAGAGGCTGAATCCGGCACAGCATCGCCGGGCGCGTCTCAGACTCCATTTTCAGTTTTCTTTTCCAGCTCCGGACCGGGCTCGGAGTCGGCTGCCTCCACATTGCCGAAGATGATTCTTCCGGGGGCAGCGGCTGCAGGTCATAGCAGCTTCACCGCCGCGCCCGGTACCTCGGCTGCGAATCCTCAGAGTGGGACAGCGCAGAGCAATTCGCTGCCCAGCGCGGGGCCGCAGCCGATCCGGGACGCGCTGGCGGGACCTGCAACGGGAGGTGCAACAGCAAGCGCAGCGGGAAGCTTGCCCACGGGGCAGGTAATGCATTCCGAGCTGGGGGCGGCAACCGTGTCCACGGGGGTGGCACAGGCCGCGGCGGCACCGACGAGTGGACAAACTGCCTCTCCTGTAGTGGTGTTGGCGGCGGCGCAAGCGAGTGTTTCCGGGGACTCCGCGCCGAAGCCGGAAGCGCTTCCTCCGGCGACTCCGGGTGCGGCTGCAGCGGCGGTGCCAACTCCAGCAACGCTGGCGCCGGGGCCAGTGCAGATGGCACAGATGGTGACTCGCGTGGGGCAATCCGAGATGCGGGTGGGTATGAACACCTCCGCCTTCGGCAACGTTGAAGTGCGTACCGTAGTTCACGCGAGCGACGTGGGAGTGACCATTGGGAGCGAAAAGGGAGACTTGCGCGGCATGCTGGCAAACGATATGCCGGCGATCGCGAATACTTTGCAACAGCAGAATCTGCGGCTCAACAACGTGAATTTTATGCAGGGATTTGGCGGATCGAATAACGGATCAAGCGGCGGCGATGCGCAGCCGCGCTCGTTTGTTCCGACACCGGCAGCGGCAAATTACGGTTCGCCGTCCGCGGCGATGGCAGAGGATTCCGGGGAAGTTATGCCTGCGGAATTGCGGGGCGCGGGAAACAGTTTCAGCATTCTGGCTTGAAGGAGAAATCTTATGAGTACAACTCCGGTGACTCCAACTACTCCTACAACAGGTACGACGAATGGACTGCCTACGGGACAGAGCCTGAACAATATGTTTCTGCAACTGCTGGTGGCGCAACTGCAGAACCAGGATCCGACCAGCCCGGTAGATCCTTCTCAGTTTGTCGGACAATTGGCGCAGTTCAGCGAACTGAGCGAGGTGACGTCGATCTATACGCTTTTGCAGGGAGTCGTTCCGGCGACGGGAGCGACCGGATCGAGCGCAGCCTCGACGGGCGCGTCGAACCAGACTGCGGCAACCAATGCAGCAACCGCGAGCCCGGCAGCGCTGGCGGCGAATTCCGCGCTGGCAGCCAGTGCGTTTCCGGCGATTGCGCCCGGCGCTGAACCGTTGCCGAACTTTGCTTCGCCGAGCGTGGTTACGCCGAGCGTCGCTTCGCCAGGCTTTGCTTCGCCTTCCATTTCCGCGCTTACCAACACAATATCCAGCAAGATTCAAGGAGCGTTCTAAATGCCTGATTTTTCTATTCCACTCTCCGGACTCACGGCCGAATCCACGGCGCTATCGGCCATTGCGAATAACTTATCGAACCAGAACACGACGGGCTACAAAGACACGAGCGTGTTGTTCAGCGACTTGTTCTACCAGAGCCTGGGGACGACCGGATCGGGTGA
The DNA here is from genome assembly GCA_963724815.1 of uncultured Acidobacteriaceae bacterium. Lineage (GTDB taxonomy): Bacteria > Acidobacteriota > Terriglobia > Terriglobales > Acidobacteriaceae > Sulfotelmatobacter. Next base: position 28,629 of record CAVRWS010000046.1, on the reverse strand, counting down.
TCCGATTCAGGTGGGAGCGGGAGTGCAGGTGGGCTCCATGCCGTCGCTGTTTACGCAAGGCAGCATCAGTGCGACGGGAGTGCCGACGGATGTGGCGATTCAAGGCGACGGATTTTTCGCGGTGCAAAATTCCAGCGGTGTCATCGATTACACGCGCGCTGGAGATTTTTCGACCGACGCCAACAACTTTCTAGTGACCTCAGCCGGACAGCAGGTTTTGGGTTATCCCGCAGTAAATGGCGTAGTCAACACCGGCGCCGGCGTGGCTCCGTTGCAACTGGGGGCGGGAACGATCAGTCCGCCAACCGCGACGGGCAACGTGGCGCTGACTCTGAACCTGGACGCATCCACCGCGGTGGGCGGAACATTCTCGACGCCGATCACGATCTACGATTCGCTGGGGGCTCCGCATACGTTAACGGCTACATTCACCAGCGCGGGACCGAGCGCCGGCGCGGGGCCCAATCAAGGTGACAGCACGTGGACCTACAGTCTGGCGATCCCGTCTGCGGACCTCAACCCGACAACAACTACGGTAGGCGGAGTGACGACAACGACTCCGGCAACTGGAATTTTGTCTACCGGCACTTTGACGTTTAACGGGAACGGGGTGTTGGTGGCAGATGGAGGGACGGCAGCAGCTCCAACATTGGCAAACATCGCCGCCATTCCCATTACCGGCTTCGCGGACGGAGCTACCAATCAGACGTTCAACTGGAATGTGCTCGACGGCACGACACCTGTGATCACGCAGGTGGCTTCGCCGAACAGCGCATCGTCGGCCAATCAGGATGGCAGCAGCAGCGGGTCGCTGGTGAATTTTGCTATCGGCGGAGACGGTACGATCACGGGATCGTTCAGTAATGGCAAGACGCAAGCGCTGGGAGAAATTGCGCTGGCGAATTTTGCCAACGTCAACGGGCTGCAGCTGCAGGGCAGCACGGATTACACGCCTACGCTGGCTTCGGGGCCGGCGGTAGTGGGAGTTCCGGGAGCGGGCAGTCTGGGAACGCTCTCGGGCGGATCGCTGGAGTTATCGAATGTGGATATTGCCACGGAGTTCGCGAACTTGATTGTGGCGCAGCGTGGCTTTGAGGCCGATGCGAAGGCGGTGACCACGTTCGATCAGATTACCCAGGACACGATCGCCTTAAAACAGTAGCGCTTGGTGAGTAGCAGCTCTCCCCCTGCGGTCTCCGGCGGCGAAGCAGCCGCCGGAGGCGGTCCTCTGAACTAAGAGAATTCTCGTGAGAGGTTCCTCAGATCCACCGCTGTTTCTGAGAGTTTTTCAATCTGGAATGGTCGCCGCCACTAAAGATTTGTGGCGGGGATGACGATGTCTATGAAGTCAGAGTAGTTTCCACGGCAGACCTACCCCTCCCATTCGTTCCCTGGTTCGGTGCCGCGATTGCTTTTCCTCTATCGGTGCCGGCCAAAAAAAACAGCGAAAAAGCAGAGAGTTCGAGAGGCGGAAGAATCGTCTTCTTTCTGCTGGCGGTTGTGCTGGCGGCAGCGGGAGTTTGGGCGTGGAGTACGCGGCGTGCCGATCCTGCTTTGTCCGGGGCAACGGTTGCGGTGAAGAGCACGCTGCATTTGGAGACATTTGTGCTGAACCTGGCGGGTCCCGATCAGAGGTCGTATTTACGGGTTGGGGTCGATCTGGGATTGGGCCGGGAGTTGGGCAAGGGGGAGAATGCGCCGATCGCGCGCGTGCGCGACACCATTTTGAGCGTGCTCGGGCAAGCCCGGGTCGAAGACCTACAGGATGAAGCGGGGAAGGCGAAGTTGAAGGCGCAGTTGTTGCACGGACTGCAGGAAAGACTGCCGGAGCTGGCGGTGGAAGAAGTGTATTTCACCGAGTTTCTGATTCAACGTTGACACCGTTCAGGAAAGTCCATGGCAAATGCTGGCGGGGCCGGAGTAGCGCTGGCGGTGGAGAAGGCTGCGGCCGCGGATTCCGAAGCAGAGGCGGATGGCTTGTGGAAGCCGGTGCTGGATCTGGGTTGCGAATTGACCGTGGATTTGCCAATCCCAAACTTCAAAATCTCGGATTTGCTGAAGCTGCATCAAGGATCGATCGTGAATGCGCAATGGCGTCTCGGGCGGGATGTTCCGCTGTGCCTGAATGCGACGCGAATCGGGTGGATTGAGTTTGAAGTAATGGGCGGCAATCTGGCGGTGCGCCTGACGGAGCTGGCATGAACCGGGAGGTGGCATGAACCGGGAAAACGAATCGCAGTGCGGGGGGAATGATTTTCTGGCGGCGCCGGGGTTGCGCTTTTCCTCGAAACGGCTTCGGTCACGCCTGCGCGAGTTGTGGCGCCGGGCTCTGCGAATCAGCCGGCGATCGCCAAAATCTCTGCGGTTGTGCGCGAGCCTGCCGCTCGGAGAACGCCGCTTCGTGGCGGTGGTGGAGTTTGAGCGGGCTCGTTTTCTGGTGGGAGGAACCTCGTCGTCGCTGGTGTTGCTGTCCCAGCTTCGAGATTGCGTGGCGGGAGCGGAAGACGAAATTGAATCGGGCGCGGGCGGGCTCGCAGAGGTGAAGCCGGGCCGGAATTGGGCAAAGGAAAACCGGGGAAATCCAAACCGAGGAAAGGCACACGGGGGAAACGAAAAATGTTGAGCGTCCTGCAGGCGGGACGCGGGCTCACCATGCTGCGCAGTCTGTTTCCACAGTTTGCGACTCTCTTGGCATTCGCGGGGCTGCGCCCCAAGCACGTCTCCGGCTTGAATTGGAGCGGGCTCGGCGGCGCCAGCGGCTCGGTGCCGTGGAACATTGTGGTGCTGCTGAGCCTGCTCACGCTCTTGCCGGCGCTGCTGGTGGCGCTGACTCCATTCACCCGGCTTTTGATTGTGTTTCACTTCCTGCGCCAGGCGTTGGGCACGCAGACGGCGCCCAGCAATCAGACGCTGATTGGTCTCGCCCTGGTGCTGACTTACTTTCTGATGCAGCCGGTGGGCGCTGCGATTTATGAGGCTGCGGTAGTGCCCTTTCAGGAAGGCAGAGTAGATGCGCTCGAAGCGGTGGAGTTGGGCGCGCCGCCGCTGCGGCACTTCATGCTGAAGTACGCGCGGGAAAAAGATCTGGCGCTGTTTCTGGAGCTGGCGCAGGCGCGGCGTCCGGCGCGGGCCGACGACGTGCCGATGCGGGTGGTGGTGCCAGCCTACATCGTATCGGAACTGAGGACGGGATTTCAGATTGGGGTGGCGCTGTTTTTGCCCTTTCTGGTGATCGATCTGGTGGTGGCGGCAGTGACCACGTCGATCGGCATGATGCAACTGCCGCCGGTGATTATTTCGACGCCGCTGAAGATTTTGTTGTTCGTGATGGTGGACGGCTGGAACCTGCTGGTGGGGTCGCTGATGAAGAGCTTTGCCTGAGCGGGGGACGTCCGTGATTCGTCTTCGCCCGGCAAAGTAAAAAAGGGCTTAACAACAGGGGACACAGAGGAACACAGGGTGGTTCATTCATGGGAGCGGATCAAATCGTAGCTTTGCTGAGGCACACGCTGGAGACGGCATTGTGGATGGGGGCACCGCTTTTGATCGCGGCGGTCGTGGTGGGTTTGCTGATCAATGTGGTGCAGGTGCTGACTTCGTTGCAGGACATGACGATCTCAACTGTGCCGCGCTTGGCCGCGGTGGCTACGGCGGTGCTGCTGCTGATGCCCTGGATGGTGCGCCGGATCGGGATGTTCACGGTGCAGTTGTTTTCTGACTTCCATCCGTTTGTGCGCTGAGGTTGAGCGGTGAGGTTGAGCGGTAAAGGTTGTGCGGTGAAAGAGGCCGGTTTCCGATGACCGACGGGTTCCATCTCGAGGAGCTGTTGACGGCCGCGGTGTTTACCGGGGCACGGGTCTCCGGGCTGATGGTGTTCTGTCCGTTCCTGGGCAGCGATGCCGTGCCGATTCCGGTCAAGGCTGGGTTGGTCCTGTTGCTGACAATTATTTTGCATCCGCTGCACGGGCCGCTGGGACTGGCACTGGGGCCGTGGCAATGGACGCAGGTGGCAATCGGCGAAGTCATGGTCGGGCTGCTGCTGGGACTGGTGGCGAACTTTCTTTTCGAATCGGCTTTGATGGCGGGACAGATCCTGGGAGTGCAGATTGGCTACTCGCTGGCCAATGTGTTTGATCCGCAGACGCAAGCCGATACGCCGGTGCTGTCGGAATTTCATCAGATGGCGGCGCTGCTGATTTTCCTGCAAATGGATGTGCATCACTGGCTGCTGCGTTCGCTGGTGCGCAGCTTTGCTTATCTGCCGCCGGGAGGAGTTGTGGTGACGCTGGCGGTCGCGAGCGGATTGCTGCATGCGGCGGGGGGGATTTTCCTGGCGGGAGTGCAGATCGCCGCACCGTCGCTGGTGGCCACGCTGGTGGCGGACATCGCTCTGGGATTTCTGGGCAAAGCGTCGCCGCAACTGCCGGTGATGTTTATCGGACTGGCGGTGAAAAATCTTCTAGGACTGACCGTGATGATTGGCGCGATCGCGTACTGGCCGCGGCTGTTCAACCAGCAGTTCGCGCGGCTGATTCATGTGTCAGAACAGTTGCTGCATCTGGCGCGGTGAGGGAGTGTGGCGGCAAAAAGCAAAAAGCAAAAAGCAAAGACAAAACCTTAAACACAGGGGACACAGAGGATCACAGAGTTCGACAGCCGGAGAGCTGAGAGCCGATGGCCGATCAGGGCAAAACCGAGAAAGCGTCACCGCGGCGGCGGCAGAAGGCGCGCGAGCAGGGACAAGTCGCGCGCAGCCGCGATCTGACCGCTGGCCTGAGCGCCATGACTGCGGTGGTGTTTTGCGCCTGGCAGATGCCGGCCTTCGCCGGGGACTGGCGCGGTCTGCTGCGCCAGGAACTGGTGATGGCGGCGACGCGTCCTGAGCAATTTGTTCCGGTGTGGCGCCACGGCATGAGCGTGTTTCGCGGAGTCGTGCTGGCGGCGGGCATGAGCTGGGTGGTAGCGACGGTAGGCGGTCTGGCGCAAGGCGGGCTTGTGTTTGCCCCGACCGCGCTGGCCCCGAACTGGAAGCGTCTGGATCCGGCGAGCCACGTGGAGCAGTTGTTTTCGCTGGGCGCATTGAGCCGGCTGCTGAAATCGCTTTTGCCGACGGCGGTAGTGATTTACTTCGCCATCGGCGTGCTGGTGCGGGACTGGCGGTTTTTCCCGGCATTGCTGCGCGCCAGCCGCACCACGCTGGCGGCGTTTGCCGCAGCGCGAATGTTTGAAGTGGCGTGGAAAGGATCCCTGGTGCTGCTGGTGTGGGCGGGCGCGGATTATTTTCTCGAACGGCAGCGCCATGAGAACGAGATGAAGATGAGCAAGCAGGATCAGAAAGATGAGTTCAAGGAGATGGAGGGACATCCTGCGGTAAAGCAGCGGATCCGCAGGCTGCAGCGGCAGAGCCGCCGCAGACGCATGCTTAAAGATGTGGAACGGGCGGCGGTGGTGATCACGAACCCTACGGAATACGCCATTGCCCTCGAATATCGCGTGGATATGGATGCGCCGGTGGTGGTCGCCAAGGGCCGGAACCTGATCGCGGCGCAGATCAAGGAGATTGCCCGCTGGAAGGGCATTCCGATGGTAGAGAACGTTCCGCTGGCGCATGCGCTGTACCGGGCAGTCGAGGTGGGACAGGCAATTCCGGCGCAACTGTATACGGTGGTAGCGGAAATTCTGGCCGCAATCTGGCGGGCGCAGAGCCGGGTATCGCAAGCCCAGACTTGGCAAAACCAGACTTCGCAAACGCAAAACCCCGCAGCGGCGGAACGGAGATAGGCCATGCCCGCAACCCTTACCACAACCATTTCTCCGGCGCAGAAAAAGAGTAAGGCTGCGGAATGGATCATGCCTATCGCGGCGGTAGGTTTGATCTTCGTGATGCTGGTGCCGCTGCCCAGTTTTCTGCTCGATCTGCTGCTGGCGGTGAGCATGACCATCAGCGTGCTGGTGCTGCTGTCAGCAATTCAGATTCTGCGTCCGTCGCAGTTCTCGGTATTTCCCAGCCTGCTGTTGCTGCTGACTCTTTTTCGTTTATCACTCAACCTGGCCTCCAGTCGCCGGATTCTGCTGCACGGCAATGAAGGAGCTTCGGCCGCGGGCCATGTGATTGAAGCCTTCGGTCAGTTCGTGGTCGGGGGCAACTACGTAGTTGGATTTGTGCTGTTCGTCGCCTTGATCGCCATCCAGTATCTGGTGGTGGCGCACGGTGCGGTGCGCACCGCCGAGGTCACCGCGCGCTTCACTCTCGACGCCATGCCCGGCAAACAGATGGCGATTGACGCCGACCTGAATGCCGGGCTGATCAATGAGGGCCAGGCGCGGGCGCGGCGGGAACAGATTGCGCATGATGCGGAATTCTACGGCGCGATGGACGGTGCGGCGCGCTTCAACCAGCGGGATGCCATCGCGACGATTCTTATTACTGCAATCAATATCATTGCCGGATTTCTCATCGGAGTCTTCCAGCTCGATATTCCCTTCCGCGAAGCGCTGAAGACTTACACGGTGCTGACGGTGGGCGATGGCCTGGTCACGATGATCCCGTCATTACTCGTCTCCATGGCCGGAGGCATCGTGGTCACCCGCGCCTCTTCCGACGCCACCCTGTCGGTAGATGTGGGACGGCAAGTGCTGTCGCGAAAGCGTCCGTTGATTATCGCCGCGGGGGTGATGCTGGCGCTGGCCGCAATTCCAGGATTGCCGAAATTTTCTTTTTTCCTGCTGGCAGCGGGCACGGGCTTTCTTGCCTGGCGCGCTCCCAAATCCGGCGAAGAGTCCACGTCGGCGGCCATCGCAGCAGCGGCAGCAGGAGAAAAAAAGCCGGCCAAAGATTCGGTGGAGGATCTGCTCAAGCTCGACGAACTGAGTCTGGAGGTGGGTTACGGGCTGGTGCCGCTGGTCGATCAGAATCAGGGCGGGCAGCTGCTGGCGCGGGTGAAGGCGCTGCGGCAGAACCTGGCGCAACAATTGGGCTTTATCGTTCCTCCCATTCATATTACCGATAACGTCCGGTTGAAGCCGAAGGAGTATGCCATCTCATTGCGGGGCGTGGAGGTGGCGCGCTGGGAACTTTATCAGGACAATCTGCTGGCCATCAGCTCCGAGGGCTCCCCGCGCGCGCTGCCCGGAGTAGCGACGAAGGAGCCAGCCTTTGGCGCGGCGGCGGTGTGGATTCCCGCGGCTCTGCAGAATCAGGCACTGGCTTCAGGATACGCGGTGGTCGATCAGACCTCGGTTCTGGCCACGCATCTGGCGGAAGTGGTCAAACAGCACGCGCACGAATTACTCACCCGGCAGGAAACCAAACGCCTGCTTGACCGGCTGGCGGAAAGCCATCCCAAGCTGGTCGAGGAACTGGTTCCGAAAGTTCTCAGCCTGGGCGAAGTGCAGAAGACGCTGCAACAGCTTTTGCGGGAGCAGGTATCGGTTCGCGATCTGTCGACCATCCTAGAGTCGCTGCTCGATATCGCACCCACCAACAAAAATCCGGTGCTGCTGGTCGAGTCGGCGCGCCAGACGCTGGGACGGGCACTGGTTCGTCCGTTGCTTTCAGAGAGCGGAGGGCTGCGCGTGGTCACCCTCGATCGCGCGCTGGAAGACGAACTGAGCCGCGCCTATGGGGGACAGATTCCGGCGGGCGCGGCCAGCCTGCAGCCTCCATTTGCCCGGCGGATTCTTGATGGCCTGCGCAAGCTCGCCGGGGAGCAGGTGGCGGTGGCGAGTCCAGTGCTGCTGTGCGCTACGCCGGCACGTTATCACCTGAAGCGATTGCTGGAACCTTTTCTGCCCAAGGTGGTGGTGCTTTCGCCCCTCGAAGTTCCCCCTGTGATCGAGGTTCAGTCGCTGGGAGTGCTGCGATGAAGTGTTGCGATGAGCGGACGAAGGAATCGGGCAGCGGTGCAGTTTGGCGCTGCCGGGTCCGCTGTGCGGGAGATCCCTCGGCCCGCTGGTGAAAGCGCGGGCTCTCGGGATGACGGCGAAAAAAATGGAACCGAAGAAGGAAGAAGGAAGAAAGAAGGAAGCCGGGAAAGAAGGAGCGGGGAGCGAGTATGAACAAGAATACGGCCCAAGCCTACAGCACTTGGCAGGACCAGGATAAAGCGGAGCGCGACCGCATACTGCTCGAACAGCTGCCTCAGGTGCGCTACCTGGCGCGGCGGATTCACGAGCGTCTGCCCCGGCAGGTGCCGCTCGAAGATCTGGTGCATGCCGGGGTGATTGGCCTGATCGACGCGCTCAATAAATTTGATCGCTCGAAGCACGTGCAGTTCGGCTCTTATGCCAAGTTCCGGATACGGGGAGCGATCCTCGACAGCCTGCGGGAAATGGATTGGGGGCCGCGGGAGTTGCGGCGCAAGGCGCGGGGGATTGAAGAGGCGCAGCGCAAACTCAGTATGGCCCTCAGCCGCGCTCCGACCGAAGTGGAGATTGCGGCCGAGCTGAAACTCGACCTGCGGGAGTTTCAGCAGCTGTTGACCGAGTTGGACGGCCTGGAAGTGGGCAGTCTTCATTTGGAGTCACCGTGGGACGGCAAGGATGAAGACCTGTGCGATTACCTGCCCAGCGCTCCGGAAGACACGCCGTTTTTCCGCTGCATGCGTTCCGAGATGAAGCAAATGCTGGCCCGGGTGATTGCCGAGTTGCCGGAAAAAGAGCAGCAGGTGCTCGCGCTTTATTACTTCGAAGAACTCACCATGAAGGAAGTGGGAGCGGTGCTGGGGATTGGCGAGTCGCGGGTCTCGCAGATTCATTCCCTCGCGGTGGTACGGCTGCGGTCGCGGCTGGAAGAGGTAATGAGTCCCGCCAAAGCTGCCGGCCGCGGGGCAGGGGCCGGTGGCCAGTAGCCGAACCAGGTATCAGTCATTCAGTCATAAGGAACCATCATGCAGAACGAGCTGAACCAAGAGGAAATTGATGCCATGGTGCGCGCCGCCCGCACGGGGGGACGCGCGGATTCGGGCCCGTCCAAAGAACCCAAGGTGGAGCCCTGGGATGTGCGGCGGGCGGGGCAGATCGGACGCGAGCAGTTGCTCGCGATTACTCAGCTGCATGAAGGTTTCGCCCGCAGCCTGACCCATGCTCTGGGGACTTATCTGCGCGTGGTGTTTGCCGCCACGCTGGTCTCTGCCGAGCATCTGACCTATCGCGAATTTACCGAGCGCATTCCGGAGACCACTTACCTGGCGGCGTGCAAGCTGGAGCCCATGGGAGTGCATGGCGCGCTGCAACTGGATCTGAAGGTGGCTTTCCCCATCATCGACCTGTTGCTCGGGGGTGAAGGCAAAGGTATCCCTGGGAGCCGTGACATCACCGAGATTGAAGACCAGATCGTGGAGAGCATCGCCCGCATCGTGTGCCGTGAATTGGGAGCGGCCTGGCAGGCGGTGGAGCTGCAGGTGGTGTTTGAAAAGCGGGTGGAGCTGGCCGAGGCGCAGCGGCTGATGCTGCCCAGCGAGAAGATACTTTCGCTGAGCTTTGAAGTGTCGCTGCTCGAGGTGCGTGGCGGGTTAAATCTGGCGGTTCCGGTCTCGCTTTCGCATGCCTTGTTGCGCAAGATCTCACGAGCCTGGACGGATAGCCGCCCGCGCAGCCCTGTCGAGTGGCGGGAACGGCTGCAGCGGCGGCTGTTGGAATGTTCTTTTCCGGTGGAGTTAGGGGCGAACGGCCTCAGAGCGGGAGTCGGCGAACTGGCGCAGATGGCGCCGGGAACATTGCTGCCGCTCGGACGCAGCGCTAATCAGCCGGCGTCGCTGATCGTAGCCGGGGTGGAGATGTTTGGCGCCGCGCCGGCGCGGGTGGGGAATTCTCGCGCGGCAAAGGTACTGGCGCGGTCGACGGAAAGCGAAGCGGCGATCTCCGGAAGTAAAGGAGAGAAGCGGCGATGACCGAAACGACAAACGAAAAGACGAGCGAAGCGACGAACCAAGCGACCACCGCAGCAGCCGCTCCCAGCCTTGAGGCCAAATCTCCAGAGTCTGGCGCTTCGGCCTATATTCAGATCTGGACCGACAGCTTTTCCCAAGTCATCGCCCAGATTACCGGCGGTCCGGTTCCGTGCCGCGTAAGCCCGGAGGCTCCCGCCGAATCCGCAGCTGTCGCACCAGCCGCAGAGCAGCCTGCGGCGGCGGAGCCAGCTGCGGTGGAACCAGGAGCGGAAGCTGCAACGGAACCGGCAGCGCCGAGCGATCAGTGGATCGTAATCACTGCGGCGGGAGCGGTGCGGGGGGAGATGCGCTTGCATCTGTCTCCGGCCAGCGTGCTGCGCCTGGGGCAAGCCTTTATGAGCGAGCCGGCCGTGGCCGACTCCCCGCTCACTGCCGACCACCGGGAGTCTGTCGTCGAGCTTTTGCGGCAGGTTTCGGGCCTTGTCGCCAGCGCGGCGAAAGCGCGCTGGGGTGAAGTGCAACTGCGGGTCGAAGCGGCAGCGGCAGCGCCTTCGTGGCCGGCAGCGGAGATCTGGCGGTTGGAGGCGGGCGGCGAAACACCGCCCAGCATGGTGTTGGAGTTTGGTTTGAGTGCGGCCCTCATCGCTGAATTGCGCGCTGAATTGCGCCCGGAGTCGCGCGGGGAAAAAGCCGAAGCGGCCGCCGGGGAAGCCGATCACCGCGCAATCGAGTCAACTTCATCGACTTTGCCCGCCTCTGCCGATTCGGCTTCTGCCGATCCCAGAACCGATACCCTGGATCTGTTGATGGATGTGCGGCTGGCGGTGAGCATGCGATTCGGGTCCAGGCGACTGCTGCTGCGCGAGGTGCTCGACCTGAGCCCGGGAGCGGTGGTGGAGCTGGATCGGCGGATCCAGGAGCCGGTCGACCTTCTGCTCGATGGCAGACTGGTGGCCCGCGGGGAAGTGGTGGTGATTGACGGCAACTACGGTCTGCGGGTCAGCGAAGTTTCTCCGCAAGCGGCGCAAATAGGACGGCGGGATGGCTAAGACCGAGGGCCTGAAATCCTGGAGAAAGGCGTGGCGGGAATACCGGCAGGAACTGCGGCTGAAATGCGAATCTTGCGCGCGAATCCAATCCTATGGGCAATGGCGTCTCTGGGGCCGCCGGCCGGGGGGAGTCCGCATGCAAGGACTGTGGTATTGCCAGACGGATTGTCTGGAGCGGGCGGTCGCGGAAGTTCTGAATCGAGGGCGGCCCGGGTCGCGGCGGGATACGGCAGTGTCGCATCGAGTTCCGCTGGGCTTGCTTTTGCTCTCGCGGCAGCAGTTAACCGCTGCGCAACTGCGCACCGCGCTGGAACAGCAACGCCACGCCGGCCAGGGAAGAATTGGCGACTGGCTGCAGCAATTGGGTTTTGCCAGCGAGGAGCAGGTCACGGCCGCGCTGGCGCGTCAGTGGTCGTGTCCGGTGCTGAAAATCACTCCGGAAACGGTGGGAGCGGGCCGCCGCATCCCGATTCCGGCAGTGCTGCTCGAGGCATTTCGCATGATGCCGGCGCAGTTTGCCGAATCCACGCAAACCGTCCTGATGGCGTTCAGTGAAGGCATTGATCATGGGGTGCTTTATGCCATCGAGCAGATGCTGGGCTACCGGACGGAAGTCTGCCTGGTGTCTCCCAGCATTTTGCAAAAAGGTTTGCAGGTGCTGGGCCAGCGTCATGTGGTAAAGGACGTGGTTTTTGAACGGATCAAGGACGCGAGTGAATGTGCGCGGATTATCGGCAGCTACGCAGGCAAGGTGGAAGCCGAGGAGGTGCGTCTGGCGCAGTGCGGCTCCCAGATCTGGGTGCGGCTGGAAGGGCAAGGCCGCGAAGCGGTGAATCTTGTTCTGCGCGCGCCGGGCAGGGCTCGCGCCGAGCCGATGGTGTATCCGATCTCTCTTCCTCTGCCAGTCGCGCTTTAAAGTCTTCGCGCGATGTGCCGATAACCTCTAAGGCGCCTTTTGGGGAAAGCAGACGGAGCGCCGTGGGAGCAGAGGAAACCATGAACAAGGTGCAGGTTCTCATCGTGGATGATTCCTCGGTGATGCGAAAAATTGTGGAGCGCTCGCTACGGCAGGCGGGGATTGAGCTGGAAAAAGTCTTCGAAGCGGGCAACGGCGCCGAGGCTCTGGTGGTATTGCGCGACTCTAAAGTGGACCTCATCCTTTGCGATATCAACATGCCGGTGATGGATGGGCTGGAGTTTGTGAAGCAATTGCCGACCGTAGAGAATGCTAAAGGAGTTCCGGTGGTGATGATTACCACTGAAGGCAGCGAGGGCCATGTGGTTCGAGCTCTCTCGGCTGGAGCGAAGGGATACTTGCGCAAGCCTTTTACGGCAGATCAGGTGAAGGAGCACATACTACCGGTGCTGGCGGGGAAATCATGAGCGCCAGCGGAGCCAGCCCGAAGGCCGATACCCACCAGAGCTGGCATCCGGTGCTTGAACTGGCGGCGCAGGAAGTTTTCGAAACCATGTTAGCCAGCCACCTGGAAGTCAATCCGGAGCCGGTAATGGACGATGGCCTCGATGTTACGGCCATGGTAGGGCTTGCGGGTTCGCTGTGCGGGGTATTGACGATTCGCTGCTCTTCCCGGGCGGGGGCACGCATGGCCTCGAAGATGCTGGGCATCGACCCGGAAAAAGCTGTCAGCGAAATGTGGGACGCGTTAGGAGAAATTTGTAATATGGTTGCCGGAAATTTCAAGAACAAAATTTCCGGTTTGGGAGACGGCTGCATGCTCTCTGTACCGACAGTAATCACGGGCGGAGATTACAACTGTCACTCTTTGGGAGATCCCAGCACCCTGCGAGTGAATTTCCTGTTTGAAGGAGAGCGGATTATCACGGCGCTTGAAATTCACAGCTAGTCTGCTTGCCTGCAACCCCGCTCGGAACATTTTGCCGATCCCGCGCGGAACACCCGGCAAGAGCTTCCCTGCAATTCAACTTAATTCTTAGAATTCTCTTCTGCTTCTTCATCGATCAAAGCTTCTTTCTGGATACTTAGCCGCATATCCGGCGATCTGCTCCCACCATTGTGATGGACTTCCGCGTGCTTCTCTAATGCCGGAGCAATCAACATGGACAGCGGTTATTACGCAGCGTGTGCCGGACTGGCGGCGCAAAGCCAGGCTCTCGAACTAGTCGCCCACAATCTCGCCAACCTGGCAACCACCGGTTACCGCGGACAGCAAACAACTTTTCGTTCGCTTATGACGGGCAGCGGAGCGGCTCAGGGCAATGCGATCAATGCCGCGATGAATAATTTTGGCGCGCTGAGTGGCAGCCGCCTGGATCTGACTTCAGGCAGTCTGGTAGCCACGGGGAATCCGCTGGATGTGGCGGTTTCCGGAAGTGGTTTTCTCGCGGTGCAGTCGGCGCAGGGCGTGGTCTACACGCGGGATGGAACGCTGCACCTGACTTCCACTGGGCAACTGGTTACGAGCCAGGGCAACGCAGTGCTGGGACAGCAGGGGCCCGTGATCTTGCCAACGGGGAACGTCACGATCAGCTCCGATGGAACGATCTCTGTGGATGGAACGTTGGTCGATCAGCTGCGTTTGGCGGAATTCTCACCGCAAACCAATCTGACGGCGGTGGGCAACGCGACCTACAGCGCACCCCCGAGTTCTGCGCTGGTGGCGGCCGAGACTTCGTTGAATCAGGGCATGCTGGAAGGTTCCAATGTGAGTCCGACTGCTGGAGTAGTGCAGCTGATTACGGTGCAGCGCAATACCGAGATGCTTTCGCGGGCGCTGAGCGCGCTCGATGGGCAACTCAATCAGATTGCGGTGCAGGATTTGCCCAAGGTCTGAGGGCCAGACGAGAAGACGCAGCGCGAAAAAGACCAAGCAAGAACCCAAGGAGAAAAATAATCATGATGCGCGCACTGTATACCGCGGCCAGCGGCATGACGGCCCAGGAACTCAACCTGGACAATATCGCCAATAATCTTTCCAACTCAAGCACGGCGGGCTTTCGCAGCCGCAGGCTGCAGTTCGAGGACCTCATCTATCAGAACCTGATCATGCCGGGAGCGGCGGCCACGCAGCAGACGACGGTGGTGGCGGGCTTGCAGGTCGGTTTGGGAACGAGATCGGCGGCATCGGAAGTGATCCAGACGCAAGGCGATTTCAGCCAGACTGGAAATCCGCTGGACTTGACGATTCAAGGGCAGGGATTTTTCCAGGTACTGCTGCCGAACGGGCAGACCGCTTATACGCGGGCGGGAAGCTTTCATACCGATGAGGTGGGAAATCTGGTCGATCAGGATGGAGACCCGGTGCAGCCTTCGATCACGATTCCGACGGGCGCGACGTCGATTACCGTGGGCTCAGATGGCACGGTCAGCGTCACCCTGGCGGGGCAGATTGCGGCGCAGCAGGTGGGAACCATGCAATTGGCGCTGTTCAACAATCCCGGAGGGTTGAATAGCACAGGCAGCAACCTGCTTTTGCAGACGACGGCGTCGGGAGATCCAATCGTGGGACCGCCCAACGGCAGCGAGGGGTTGGGCAGCATTGTGCAGGGGATGCTGGAGCAATCGAATGTGAGCGTGGTGACGGAATTCGTGAACATGATCGTGGCGCAACGATCGTATGAAGCCAACTCGCGGGTGGTGAATGCGGCGGACCAGATGCTGCAGACGATTAACAATCTTGGCCGATAGCGGCGGTGCGGGAGCGGATTTCATGAAGCGACTGGTAGGGGCGCTGATCATCGTCGGTTGCGCGGCATCGTCGCTACTGTGCCACGGCGAAGCTGCTTGCCGGAAGCTGGTGGTCCGAAGCCAGGTGGAAGCCGCGCAAGGCGAACTAAGCCTGGCAGATTTGTTGGCGCCGGGAACGTGTGCGCAGTGGTATCGATGGGCGGCGAGGGTGAGTCTGGGCGCGGCGCCTCGAGCAGGCAGCGTCCGGGTGTTTAATGGCGATGAGATTCGGGATTTGATTCACGGGATCGGAGAACGTGGGGGAAACCTGTCCAGCGACGATCCGCAGAGAATTCCTGAACGCATTGTCGTGAGGCTGGCCAGGGTGGTTAAGTCGTGTGCCGAGATTGCCAGAGTTATTTCCCGGGGGGATCCGGCACGGGCGGAAACGAGCGCTGGGCGGGAGCTGACGGAGAAAGATGTGGATTGCGCGGCCGCCGGCAACATTCCGGAAGATGCGCCTCTCGAACTGGTGACCGCAAAATGGAACGCTGGCTTGCAACGCCGCGAGTTCGCTTTGCGCTGCGGACATCCGGAAGATTGCATTCCGTTTCTGGTTTGGGTGCGTGCGGATCCATCTGCGGGCGGGAGTGCAGAGTTTTTTTCCAGAGCGTCGGACGGTTCGAAGTCCGGCTGGAACGAAGCTGTGCCTCTGGTAAAAATCGGACAGACGGTGATGCTTACCTGGGATGAAGCGGGGATCCGGGTGGTTCTGCCGGTAATTTGTCTGCAGGCCGGCGTGGTGGGCCAACGGGTGCGAGTACGGTTCAAGAATGCCTCGCGAACCTTGCAGGCTGAAATCGTAAGCGCGGGAATGGTGCGGGCGAGCCTGTGAAGACAAACTGGCCAGCCGCGACGGCTATCTTCGAACGCCTGATGCATAGCAGAATTCGGAAAGTGGACGGACTGCTCGACCGCCTTGGGGTGCTTGTCCTGCTCGCGATGCTGTCGCTTTCCGGAGCTGAAGCGAAGCCGAAAGATAAAGGCACGACTCCGAAGCGGGATGCGCTGACCGAATATATCCGCCGGGTCTCGGGGCCGCCATCGGTTGCGCCAGTGGCTACCGCCGGCAGCTTGTGGATCGACAGCGGCCGTCTGGCCAATATGGTGGCTGACTATAAAGCTTCGCGGGTCGGCGATCTGGTGACCATCAGCATCGCGCAAAACTTGTCTTCCACGAGCACTGGGGATGTGGCCACGAGCCGCAATTTTTCCGCGAGTTCGGGAATCACCGCATTGCCCGGGCTGTTGAAAACCAAAGGAGTTGCCAACCTGTTTTCACCGACTTCGGCGCAGGCGCTGGCCGGCAAGGGGCAGGCCACTACGACCACAGCTCTCTCGACCATCCTCACCGGGCGCGTTGTCGCACTGTTGCCGGGGGGAACGCTGGTGATCGAAGCGGAGCGGCAGATCATGATGAACGAGCAAAAGGAGACGGTGGTGCTGCGCGGACTGGTGCGTCCCGGTGATATGGACGCGACGAACACGGTCAGTTCGAACAGCGTGGGCGATCTGGAAGTTGAGGTCAAAGGCAAGGGCGTGATCAGCGAAAGTACGCGGGCGCCGAACCCGGTAATGAAATGGATTTTGCGGGTGTTTAATTTCTAGGAGTAGGCCATGGGTCGGGTGAGGGTTCCAGGGGAAATCCGGAGAGCGGCGGCGAGGTTCGGGCTGCTGGTTTGCCTGGGCATGTCCGCAGGAGCTCAAAATGTGGTGCGAAGCTCGGACTTCAGCGCAGTACATAATACGGACCGCAGCGTAGAGCAGCGCGCGGGAAGCAATCCGGAAAATAATTCCGATCATGGCGCGGACCATAAAGTCCTTCTCCGCGATGTGGCCAGCGTGGAGGGAATTCGAGACAACTTGCTGGTCGGCTACGGGCTGGTGGTGGGGCTGAGAGGTACGGGAGACAAGCAACAGACTTACTTCACGATTCAGACTTTGGCCAGCATCCTGCAACGCATGGGGGTCGAGATCCCGCCCAGCGTGGTGCAAACTACGGTGCAGGTAAAGAACGTGGCGGCGGTATTTGTCACGGCCAGTCTGCCGCCATTTTCGCGGCCGGGGATGCCGCTGGATGTGATCGTTTCCTCGTCCGGAGATGCGAGGAGTCTAGAGGGTGGGGTACTGCTGCTGACGCCGCTGTATGCGGCGGATGGTCAAGTCTACGCGGCGGCGCAAGGCCCGCTGGTGGTGGGCGGCTACGCGGTGGGGTCGGCGGCGAACTCCAAGCAGGTAAATTATCCCACTGTGGGGCGCATTCCGAACGGAGCTCTGGTCGAGCGCGACAGCTCGCTGGATTTGACCAAACTCCATCATTTTTCGCTGCTGCTCAACGAGGCCAGCTTTACCACGGTGGAGGAGGTTGCCACCGTGATCAATCGCGAACTGGCGGCGCCGGCGGCGCTTGTGGTGGACAGCCGGCGGGTGGAAATCGGGCTTCCGGTACCGGGCAATCCCAACCTTCCCGCGCTGCTCGCCCGCCTGGAAAACCTGGAGGTCCGGGTGCGGCGCAGAGCCAAGGTGGTGGTGAACGAACGCACCGGAACCGTGGTGATGGGACAAGGCGTACGCCTGGGCGCCGTATCGATTCTGCAGGGCAGTTTCTCGGTCGAAGTCACCACGACGTATACCGCCTCCCAGCCCGGTTCGTTTTCCGGCGGACAGACCGAGGTGTTACCCGAGACCAATATCAAAGCCTCGGATAGTCCCGCCCGAAAGGTCGCACTCAGTGAAGGGGCCAGCGTGGGGGAGTTGGTGACGCGGCTGCAGGCCATCGGCGCGACGGCGCGGGATGTGGTTTCGATCCTGCAGGCGATTAAAGCTGCAGGCGCTTTGGAAGCCGATTTGGAGGTAATTTGATGAGCCCGATCTCTGGTGTGTCTCCTTCGGCATTGTCTGCGGCGGCGGTGCTGCCGCCTTTAGCGACTCCTGCTTTGGGCAAAGGACAAAAGGCGGCGCGCGAATTTGAGGCGCAACTGATTGGAACGGTGCTCGAGTCTCTGGAGAAAACTTTCGCTACGCTTCCCGGGCAGGATGCCATGGCAGGACAGGACGATTACAACTATCTCGGGACTCAGGCGCTGGCATCGGCGATAGCCGCAGGCGGCGGTTTCGGCATTGCAAAAATGATCACCGCCCACCTGGAAGCTAGCCAGGCAGCGCACCAAGGGCTCAAGTCGCCCCAATAAGATTTCTCTCAGGATCGCTAAAGTTACTCTAACTTATGCCGATGGAATAGCATACGGATTCACTGAAGACAAACGGTCAAGCGCTGGGCGCGATGATTAAAGTTTCCTAACCGTTCGCCGATAGTTGAATTGCAGGCAATATGTAGCGGAGGAATGGCATGAGAATCGATTCCAATCAAGACGCGCAGCGGGTGGCAGACAGCGAACGAACCAGCAATCAGCCGCCGGCGAGTGGCAATCTCGCTTCGGCGAGCGGTTCAAGTGCGTTGGGCGAAGATCAGGCGCAGCTCTCCGGCTTCCATTCTCAAGTGCAATCCCTGGTGGCGCAGGCGTCGGAGCTGCCCGAGACCTCGCAGGGGAAGGTGGAGGCTTTGCGGCAAGCAGTGGTTGCGGGGAAATATCAGCCGAATCCGGATGAGGTAGCGGGAGCGTTGTTCGCGAATATGGTGAAGCTGGCGGCGTGATAGCTTCCGCCAGCGGGGAACAGCCAGCATGGCGATCGAGCGAACGGAATTGTCCGGCTCCCTGAATGGGAACGCGATGGAGCCGGTGGCTTCGACTCCGGCCGCGCAGAATCAGGCCGCGCCCGAGCCCGGCGAGAACAAGCAGCGCCGGCGCGAGTCCTCGGCGAAGAAAGATTCTGGGCGAGACAAATCCTCTCCGGACGCGGATGGAATCGATGGCTGGGCAGTAGAGCAAGTGGAAAAAGCAGAGAAAGCAGAGCAAACAGAGCAAGCAAAGCGAGCTGAGCAAACAGTAGAGGAGGATCGGCCTCCGCACCGGATTGACAGTCTGGCTTGAGACGGCATGCATTCCCACAAATCCATTGACGCAGGCAGCCTTTCTGTCAACGGTCGGCAGAAAAGCGAAGAACGTGCGCGGGCGCGCCTGGCTCTCATGGGTGAATTGCATACCAGTCTTTCTGCTAGCTGTGAGGCTTTGCTGGCGCTGGATCTGGCCGGCATTATGCGCGGGACGAGAGAGCAAGTTGGGTTGAGCGTTCGCCTGGCGCGCGAGGTGGCGCAAGAAAGGCAATGCGCCGTGCAGGACAAACCACTGGCGCAGAGCCGACCCGCTCTGTACCTCGCCGCAGCTTCGCCCGCACTCAATGCAGAGCAAAGACCTGAGGTTAAGGAAGAATTCAAGCGAAGCCAAGATCGCGTATTGCAGGCCTTGCGGCTGCAGTCGGCGATTCTCGCGCGGGCGCGGGCGAAGCTGCGCGTGCTGGCGAATGCCCTGGCGGGTCCGTCGGTGAACTACGGTCCTCCCCCGGCGCGAAGCAGCGCTTTGAGCCAGCCCCATACTTTTGACGACCAGCGCGGCGGGGAGATCTGAGCCATGTCGAGCCTCAACGCCAGCCTGGCTTCGGCATTAAGCGGATTGATCGCCGAACAAGGCGCGCTTTCGGCGACCACCAACAACGTCGCCAATGTGAATACTCCGGGTTACTCCCGGGAGCAGGCGGTGCTGGTGGCGAGCGATCCGGTGGTGGTCGATCCGCTCACCTTCGGCACCGGAGTCACTCTGCAAAGTATCGAGAGCATTCGCGATCCCATCCTCGAATCGCAGATCCAGCAGCAGACTCAAACTCAGGGCCAGTTCACGGCTCTCTCTTCCGCTCTGCAGCAGGCGCAGGTTAATTTCGCCAGCAGCACGGATGATATCGGAACGTCGATATCCAATTTTTTTAACAGCATCAATCAGCTCTCGACGAACCCCGCCGACCTGTCGCTGCGCCAGGGCGTGCTCACCGCGGCGGGCAATCTGGCGACCAGCTTCAACACCACGGCCAACAGCCTGACCCAGCAGCAGAACAGCCTGGACCTCAGCGTGGTGCAGCAGGTCGGCCAGATCAATCAACTGACGCAGCAGATTGCGACGCTTAACGGGCAAGTCGCCAACCTGGAGAATGTGGGAGAGAATGCGGGAACGTTTATTGACCAGCGCCAGCAGGCGATTGATCAGCTGTCATCGCTGGTCGATGTCTCCGTGATTCCCAGCGACAATACGCTTACCCTGATTACCGCCAATGGCGCACCGCTGGTGACTGGGCAGGAAAGCTTTCAACTGCAGACCCAGACCACGCCTTCCGGATTGCATGACGTCTACTCGCAAGGCAATGACATTACCAGCCAGATCACCTCCGGGCAGCTGGGGGGAACGATTCAAGCCCGCGATCAGGAGATTCCTCAGACCCTGACTCAGCTCGACACTTTAGCTGCCGGCCTGGCCAATGCGGTGAACACGGTGCAGGCGGGAGGGTTCGATCTCAACGGGGTTGCGGGAACGAACCTGTTCACTCCTCCGGCCGCGTCCGGAGCGGGTGCGGCGGCGAATCTTTCGGTTGCCATCACCGACCCTTCGCTGGTCGCCGCCAGTTCGGATGGCACGGCGGGGAGCAACGGAAATGCGGAAGCCATGTATGCGCTCAACAGTCAGGCCGTGGTCAGCGGCCAGAGCCCGTCCGATTACTATTCCGGAATTGTCTTCGATATCGGCAACGGAGCTTCGAACGCCTCGGCGGAGCAGAGTGCGTCCAGCCTGGTGTTGCAGCAACTCAACGATCAGCGGGCTTCGATTTCCGGGGTCTCGCTCGACGAAGAAGCGGCCAACATGGTGCAGTACCAGGACGCTTATTCCGCTTCGGCGCAAGTGATTACCACCATCAACGACATGATGTATGCCGTCATCCAGATGACGACTTTAACCGGATAACCCACAGACAGTAATCGGCGAGAGATTAATCAGCGAGATAAACGATGCGAGTGAATCCCAATCCGTATCCCGATCTTCTCGCCGCTGTGGCGCAAACCCAGCAGCAGGTCAATACCGACGAGCAGGAGATCGCCAGCGGACAAAGCGTGAATCTGCCTTCGGATAATCCCGCGGCGGCGGCGCTGCTGGTGCAGAATGCAAATGCCAGCTCGCAAGCCGATCAATTCGAGCGCAGCATCGGCAGCATCCAGGGGGAGATACAGAATGCGGATTCCGCCCTGGATGCGGTTACGACCGCGCTGCAGCAGGCCATCAGCCTGGGAGTCGAGGGCGCCAACGGCACAATGAACAGCGCGGACCGGCAGGCGCTGGCGACGCAGGTGGAAGGCATCCAAAGCCAGCTGCTCAGCCTGGCCAATCTCAGCTACCAGGGCAACTACGTATTCGCCGGAACCGCCAACCAAACCACTCCCTACGTGCTGAATGCCAGTTCGACTTCGGGCGTCACGTATCAGGGAAACACCGGGGTAAATCGAGTCTCCCTGGGCAGCCAGTTCAGCCTGCAAACCAATCTGCCGGGTTCGCAGTTATTTTCTCAACCCGGCAGCGATGTGTTTCAAAGCATTCAGGATCTGATTAATGGCCTGCAGAGCGGGACGGGCATTGAAGCGGCGGTGACGGAGGTGGGCGCGGCGAATAACTACATCTCTTCGCAAAGCGTGTTTTATGGCAATGCTTTGAACGAACTGACCGCGCAGCAAACCTATCTGAGCACGGAGACCACGCAACTGTCGCAGCAGCAGAATACGGTCGGCGGCGCGGACCTGACGGCGGTGATCAGTAATCTGACTACGGCGCAAACCTCTCTGCAGGCGACGCTTGAGGCCATCGGGCAGACGGCGAGCACCAATCTATTCCAATATTTGAAGTAAGAGACAGAGAAATACAGAAGACGCAAGGAGAGAAGGAGAGAAAGCAGAGGAGAATAAACCGCGGCTACAGCGTTTGCCGCGAAGCCTGTGCCCACTCGGCAGCCGACTGCACTTGTGCCCGCTGCGCTTCGAGACGAGCGCGCTCGACCAGTAAATGATTGTGGATGGAGGGCATCAGCTCGCGCAACAGTTCGACATTGCGGCGATACAGATTCAATTCCTGATCGAGTTCGGGATCGGCGCCGCTGATGGGAAGTGGATTGGAACGTAACTCTGCGCCCGTTCGTGACAGTTCGGAGAGCAGCGCCGTGATGTGTTCAGGAGTCACTACAGCGAGGCCGCCGCTTTGCGCCAGCATGGGATCGAGCCAGTGACCGAGACGCTGATTGGTCTGGCGCAGGCTTTGCGATCGCGAGGTCATCTGGATGGTCATCAAGCGTTCCAGTTAGCGCTAGAGGTTTCTGAAGCGGAAGACGCCTGAGGCTGTGAGCGCGGCGGAGGAGAAAGCGGCGACGCGGTGGCGCGTTCCACTTCAATCCAGGCTTCATGAACCTCCACCAGTTGAGAAATCTGCTGCTGCAGAAGGTTGGAGGACTGTTTGAACTGCGCTTCGGTGAGGCCGGCGCGGACCAGGTTATAAAACCTGGCCAGGTTTTTCGCGACGTCGCCGCCGCGTTCCATATCGAGCGAGCCTTGCAGTTGGGCAATGACCAGCAGGGCATGGTTGATTTGGCCGGTTCGAGTTTCGACGTCACCTTTTTCCAGGGCGATGACGGCGCGCCGCAAGTCTTCGATGGCCTGCTCGTAGAGACAAATGACCAGCCGTACCGGGCTGGCGCCGCGCACGCTCGATTCACGGTAAGAGGTTCTGGCATCCATTTTGCTATAGCCCCGAAGTGAGAGTTGGACCGCTCGAAACCAGCGCGCCCGAACTGGAAGTTCCTGAACCGAGCGTGCCGAGGGTCTCGGTTATTTCCTGCAAGAGCAGCGGGTAAGACTGCAGCGATGCGTTGACGGTGTCATACTGCGAGGTCAATGCCGCAGTCTCAGTGGTCAGATTGGTTTGAAAATTTGTGATGGTGGTGGTAAGGTCTGTGCCTTCCGCTTGATCTTGTGCCAGATCCACATTCAGTGGTCCAGTTGTGGGGTCGGTTAAGTTGGTGAGGTCGGCGTTGAAATTGTTGGCGAATCCGGTTGCGGAGGCATTCTGAAAAAAATTGATAACAGCGGAGGGATTGGCCGCCAGCACCTGCGCGAAGGTCTGGCCGGACGAACTGCTATCTTGCGCCGGGGTCGAGCCGACGGTTAACGTGCCGTCATTGTTCATGTTAATACCCATCGAAGCCAGGTTTACTAATCCGCTGTTACCGCCGACGGCGAAGCCGGCATCGGTGAGGATGCTGGACTGCAGCGAGCGCAGGGAAATGTCCGCTTCGAGGGGCGGCGCTGGAATCGCGCCGGTGGGATCGACGACGTATTGGGAGTTGATGGTACTGATGACGGTGTTGTAGGCGGAAACGAAGTTGTTGACGGCGTCGGTAATCTGGTTTTGATCTGGTCCCACAGTGAGTTGGACGGAGGTGCCGGGAGACTGGCTGGCGAGGCTTAGCGTGACGCCTTGAATCGCTCCAGTCACGGTATTGCTGCTGCTGCTGAAGGGCACGCCATCGATGGTGAGTGCGGCGTTGGTTCCGCCCACCGGCGTGTCGAAGTTAAGGGTGGTGTTCGTATTACTGGAAATAGCCAAGGCTCCTGCAGCACCTGAACTTTGGCTGAACAACGCCAGCCGCGAACCGCTGGTATCGCTGACTACACTTGCTGTCACTCCCCAACCGTTGGCGGTGCTCTGCGTGTTGATGTAGCTGGCCAGAGTGTTGAGCGTGTCATTACTGCCCTGGGTGATGGCGATGTCGTCCGTGGTACCGGAAGCTCCGCCCACCTGCAGCTTGATGTCGGCGGTGGTTTGTCCGGTCGCCAGGAAAGATGTGCTGGCGCCAGCAGCAACGGGATCGATGTATAGGGTGCCCGATGTAGCTAGACTGGTGACCACAATATTGTGAGTTGCCGCGATGGCTGTACTTTGAGCCGTTGCGGTCAAGATCCCTGAGTTCGAAGAGGTTGCCGCCTGGGCGGCGAGGGCCCCGGTGGGATCGGCCAGCGCGGCGACGGCAGTCTGCAGGTTCGTGAGATTGTTCTGCATGCCTTCGAGCAAGCCTTCTTGGGTGGCTAGAGTTGTCTGTTGGCCCTGCCATACGCTTAGTTCGCCGCTTTGCTCGGAGATGATCTGCTGTACCAGAGAACTGACGTCGATGCCTTGTCCGGAAAGGATGGTAGCGGGATTTAAGCTAATGCCCATGGTTTTTTCCTCCGCTGATACCGGCCGGCGGTTTGGGCGCGGCCTCCTGAGCCAGTTCTTGGGAGATCTGGCTGGCGAGGTTGAGCATTTGCTCACTCGGTACCTGCAGAATCAGACTGCCCTGCTGGTTCACGAACTGATAGACGACAATCTGATCCGGCGTATTCCACTGCACTTTGACAGCATCTTCCGGGCTGGGAACCTCTGCCGGCGGAGTTTGTACGGCAGATTTTTCCCCTTCTGAACCGCTTCCTGAGCCGGGAATGGTGGGAGCTTCCGCGCGCACACTTCCGCGTTCGGCCGGAGCTTCGGTCGAAGGTGGATACGTAAGGGCGGAACTCACACCCATAACAAATCACCCAGGGAAAGTCGGAAGGAGGCAGGTTGCCCTGCCTCCAAACCGAGCTGAACCTACTGCAACAGTTTCAAAACGAGCTGCTGTTGCTGGTTGGCCTGAGCCAGAGCGGAGATGCCGGTCTGTTCCAGGATGGAATACTTGGTCAGGTTGGCCACTGCGGCCGGAATGTCGGCTGCGGTGATGGTGTTTTCCGCGGACGTCAGGTTTTGGATCTGGCTGTTGATGACGTTGCTGGCTGCGGTGAGCCGGTTGACGCTTGCACCTAAGGTGCCGCGTACGCTGGCGATGTTGGTGATGGCGGAATTAATTAAGATCAACGCGGTTTGTGCGTCGGTCTGGGTGTTCAAGTCAGTCGTCGCCAGGTCGACGGCGCTGCCGCCGCTGCCATTGGTGAGGGCTGCCGTCGACAATCCGCCAATCGTTACCGCGATTTGGCTTGATCCGATGGCGGTTGAGTCACTGAGGAAGATGTTTGTGGCGGTCGAACCGGTGGTGCTTGGGTTCGTGTAGGTTCCGAGTACGGTCTCGGTGTTAGCAGCGCCAACTGCAACGTCATTGTTGCTGTTGGGGTCGGTGATGATGAGTTGTGTAGTGGTGCCGTTCCCGGCGGTGCCGAGATAAGCGTGGAGGCCAGCAGCATCGTTGGGATTATTGATGGCTGCAATGAGAGCTCCAACAGTTTGGGCAGCAGTGGCAGTGAAGGTGAAGGTCTTGCCTCCCGCGGTGAATTGGTCGACCCCGCCGGTGGTTAATACCGTAGCAGCGGTAATGGGTGTGCCGGAGGTTCCGGCGTTGCCAGCCAGTTCGTTGGTGTTGACCGTGGCCGCTCCCGTCGTGGTGGTGTTGACGAAAGAGGTTGGCGCGCCAGCGACAGGTGCGCCCAGCACGGTGTCATCGGTAGTTACGGCGAGGTCGGCCCGGTTCTGAGGATCAGTGATTTGGAGTTGGCCTCCGACCAATGCCGCTTTGGCACCGACAGTGGTGTCGGCATTGATTGCATTGATGAGGTTTTGAACGGTGGGCGCGGTGGAATCGGCAACCGTTTCGCCGGCGACGATGGCCGTCGCCTGGCCGGTCACGGCGAGGTCATTATTACCCGCTGTATCGGTGATCTGCAATTGTCCGCCGACGATCGCGGCCTGCAGGCCAGTGGCGGCTCCGCCGCCGACTGTGACACCGGTTGTGGCGAGAGTGCCACTGCCGGCGACATTGGCGCCGGTGTTGATGGCAGTGACCAGCGATTGCAGCGTGACAGCGCCGGTACCGTTTGTGTAAGTGGTAGCCACGCCGCCGCGGGTTATGGTGAGTACTCCTGAGGCAATCAGCGCGCTGGCTGCGGTCAGAGCCGTACCGGCGGTGACTTCCGCGTTCGGGTTGGCAACTCCGGCGGCGGCGGTGTAGGTGAATGTGACGCCGCCGGCGGTGACCGAAGTAGCATCGCCAACCGTCAAGGCGCTGTCCAAGGCTACGGGAGCAGCGGTACCGCTGTTGGTGCTGGCTGCCGCGTTAAGGTTGGTTGCCGTGCCACCTTGAAATACTTCTTGACCGTTATAAGTTGTGGCAGTGCCGATGCGGTTGATTTCTGCCAGGATCGAAGCATATTCAGCCTGGATGGCAGTGCGTTGCCCGTTGGAAACCGTGCCCGTAGCTGATTCGGTTGCCAGCGTGACGGCGGTGTTGAGCAGGTTCGTGACCTGAGCCAGCGCGCCATCTGCGAGCTGCAATTGACCGACGCCGCCGTTGGCGTTCGACACGGACTGAGTGAGGGCGCTGATATTGGCCTGCAATCCGTTGGCGATGGAGAGACCGGCGGGATCGTCAGCGCCGCTGTTGATACGCGACCCTGAAGATAACTGTTCCAGAGTGTTGCTCAACGCGTTGCTAGTCAGAGTGAGTTGGTTTTCCGCCGCGAGAGACGGAATGTTATTCAGGATACCGAGAGGCATTGTAATTCTCCTTTTCTGAAATTTGGTCCCGCCTGCCTGGAACGCCTCCTCAGCCCTGCATCTCTGGGGGAGTTTCTGTTCCACGTTTGCGCTCGGAACCCGAATGTCTGTTGTGTCCATCGGCGAAAGGCGTTTGAGCTTTAGCGCACCGCTTTCGGGGTAATGACTGGCGGTTGCTGGTCCTACGTAATGGCTGAGTTTTCTCGCACCAGACAAGGCTGAATCCCTGTTCGCCGATAGCTGCTCTTAGGGGACTGCGAAGACTCGCAGTATTGGCCATCAGCGCAGACAAGGGAAAACATGATCCGGCTTACGCGTCTCAACAATCAGGCTTTGACAGTGAACTCCGACCTCATCAAGTTTTTGGAGCAGTCGCCGGATACCCTGATCACGCTGGTGAACGGGGAAAAGATTGTGGTGCGCGAGAGCGCGGAAGAGGTTCTGGCGCGGATCATCGCATTTCGGCGCTCGGTGTTACGGGGCCTCTCATTGATCTGGGATAGTTCTTCTGCTCACACTTTGTTGCCCGATCGTCCGCAAACCAGCAAAAGGGAGCCGGAGAAGTGAGCATCGATAAAGCCAGCCTCAGCGGGATCATTCTGGCTGTGGGCGGAGTACTGGCTGGACTTCTGATCGAAGGCGGAAATCTGGGGCAAATTTTGCAGCCGACGGCTGCCATGATCGTATTCGGAGGTACGCTGGGCGCGGTGATGCTGCAGTTCCCTTTGCCGATTCTTCTGCTGGCGGTGAAGCAACTGGGTTCGGTCTTTGTTAATCCGCAAGGAGATCCCGAGGCAACCATCCAGCAGCTGGTGGAATACGCGCAGAAGGCGCGGCGTGAGGGCATCGTTTCGCTGGATGCGGAACTGGCCGAAATTGAAGATCCATTTCTCAGAAAATCCCTGATGCTGGCAGTCGACGGTACCGAACCGCAGGAGCTACGCAAGATGATGGAGCTCGAGCTCGATAACCAGGCGGAGTACGAAGAACAAGCTCCGCAGGTGTTCGAGTCGGCGGGCGGCTTCGCTCCTACCGTGGGCATCATTGGAGCGGTTCTCGGGCTGATTCAAGTGATGCAGCATCTGGACAAGATTGATGAAGTAGGTAGAGGGATAGCCGTCGCATTCGTGGCCACTATCTACGGCGTGGGGTCGGCGAACCTTCTTTATCTCCCCATCGCGGGGAAAATGAAACTCCGCATTCGCGAGCAGCAGATCAAGCGGGAAATGACCCTGGAAGGCGTGGCCTCGATTCTGGAGGGAATGAATCCGCGCATGCTGGAGACAAAATTGTTTGGCTTTCTGGTGGAAGCAAATCAAGACGCGGACCGTCCGGAGGTAGCTGAAGAATGAGCCGGCGCAAACGCTCTCGACCTCATTCGAACCACGAGCGCTGGCTGGTCTCATACGCCGATTTCATTACTTTGCTGTTTGCCTTTTTTGTGGTGCTCTATGCTTCCTCGCAGGTGGATAAGAGAAAGGTAGGCAAACTTTCTCTGGCCATTCAGGTGGCATTCCAGGAGTTGGGGGTGTTTCCGGCGTCAACCACGCAGATTCCTCTGGATATGAATGACCCTATGCCCTTCAGCACGGTGCAGGCCATTCAAAACGTGGAAAGAACTGCCGAGGTTGGACGTATCGCATCGGCGCCAACCGATTCTCTGGCGGGATCCTCTGACGAGACAGATCTGGCCACTTTGCGCAGTGAATTGGAACAGGCGCTGCACGGGGAGATCGCGCTGCACCAGGTGTCGTTGCATCGCGATAGCGAAGGTCTGGTAATCAGCCTTCGGGAATTCGGATTTTTCGACAGCGGCTCGGCGACGATCAAGCCGCAAGCTCTGCCGGCGTTGGATCGCATTGCTTCCATTCTGGCCATTCGGACTTGCCGGTTGAGCATCGAAGGCCACACCGATAACGTCCCGATTCATACCGCGCTGATGAATTCGAATTGGGAACTCTCGACAGCTCGAGCCACGGAACTGATACGAATCCTCATGGTGGACCATGGCTTTGACCCGGGCAGGCTTTCGGCGGCGGGTTATGCCGAGTATCACCCGATTGCCAGCAATCTCACGGCGCAGGGGCGAGCACAGAATCGTCGCGTGGACATCGTGATCCTGAGCGATCACGGCACTACTGAAATTGCTGCATCCGACAACAAACAAAATGGAAAACCTACTCTGGGCGTGCGGTAGAAAGGCCTTTCACTGGGCTGGATAAAAGACGTTTCAGCTAAAGTCCTGCTCTTTCAGGCCGATGATTTTAGAGGGGCGAACCAGATTGCCTGGAGGCGTCCGCCACGACTTCGCCGCCAACGGCGAGGAAGAATCACGAGGGCAATACCAGATGGACTTGCGTGCGAATGAGCCGAAAGGATCTGCCCGGGAGCTGAAGGTGGCGCATGAGCAGTTGCTGCAGTTGGTGGGGTTCCATGTAGGCGGTGAAGAATTCGTGATCGATATTTTGCGAGTTCAGGAAATCATA
>CAVRWS010000045.1:0-45230 GCA_963724815.1 uncultured Acidobacteriaceae bacterium | reverse complement strand
GGGTAATAATAGACGAACAAACGGCAGGCTAATGGGA
Source organism: uncultured Acidobacteriaceae bacterium (assembly GCA_963724815.1). Lineage (GTDB taxonomy): Bacteria > Acidobacteriota > Terriglobia > Terriglobales > Acidobacteriaceae > Sulfotelmatobacter. Next base: position 45,193 of record CAVRWS010000045.1, on the reverse strand, counting down.
TTTAGCGCGGATATAATTTGAATCAGACAGTATGCCCGTGGTTGATGGGATCTCCCGGGGAAGTGGTTCCTAGAAGGTAGTTTCTTGATGGATATCCCAGCAGAAAGACTTGTGCTTGAAACCTCGCAGCTTCCGACATTCCGCTGGCACAATGCGCTGCTGCTGGCATGGTTTGTTCCTTCTGCTTTGGAGCCGACGACGGAAATTAACTTCCCAAGTCCTGTTCGCGAACCCAGCCTGTCAAACCGGAATTACGTGACGCGCGCACGAGTTGGTATCGAAAAAGGGATGGAGGCAGCCCCCCGACTGCCTCCGATCCCGCCTTCTGCCGCAGTAAGGTGGACTTCTCGCCCCCTTAAACGATCAGTCCTCCTCGCCTCTCCCGCTCGGCACTTTAAGCGCGTGGATGCTTTCTTTGCGGGTGGAAGGGAATCAATCCGCCCTACTGTGAATATCGGAATCGGCGGGAAAAAGACGACAGGGGTGCCCAATAAATTTGTCAGTTACTATCCAGAAAAAAGAGGGGTGACGGGGCGAAAGTCTGGAAGAGGGCTTTTTTCGCTAATGTTGAGGCTCTGTGGGGGAAGCTCCACGCGGAACGATCTGGCTCGACCATTGGCGCAGCAGAAATGAAGCATTAGGAAGCTTTATATTCCAGTGGTTCCAGAGTTCTGTTCTCTGTACTTCGAGCCGCGCGGCTTCGTCAGTCCGTCCGACCCCGCGGAGAATGTCTGCGAGCGCGGTCCAAGTTCGCGAAATACAGATCGCGTCTCGGAGGTCGTTTTGAACATCGGGCTTCCAGGCCATGAGCTTGTCCAACAGTTGCCGATAGGCTTCGACCGCTTTCATCGGTTGGCCGGTTTCGGCATAGTCGTCAGCCGCGGCTCTCATAACGTGGTCGGATCTGCTCATTGGTTCCACGGCTTCGGCTGGATATTGGTGAGCGTCACGCAGGAGCTGGAACGCTTCCTCTATCCGCCGTCTGGCTTCTTTACCTTTCCCGATCCGTCGCAAGGCGTAGGAAGAGCCAGCTAGCAAGTCGGCTGCACAGAGCTGGGTGCTGACATTGTTTTTCGCCTCTCGTATGCGTGCAAGAGCGTGATCATAGACCACCAGAGCTTTCTGCGGTTGGTTGTGGCGGAGAATATTGCCGATTTCCAGCCCGATCGTGGCCGCCGAATGGCGGCTTAGATAATCGATAGAGTCCAGGTTCGCCAGTTCTTCTCCAATATTCAGCCCCCTTTGGAAAGCAGCCAGCGCACCTCGAGTTCGCCCGAGATTTGGTTCCGCATCCTGGTTTCCCAGAATCATTCCCTCGGTGTACAGCGCATTGGCCAGATTGATACGCAGGGATGCGTGTCCGCTGGCCGCTTGCGCCTCATCGAGTTGAATCGCCTGTTGAGCTGTCTGCAATGCTCCATCCAGATCCCCGGTTTGCCAGCGCGCAACTGTCAACGCTCCAAGGATGCTGCCATGAACTCGATGGGCTGATGCAACCGGTTGGGTGATATCCAGTGCGCGCTGGCTAGCGCGCAGAGCATCCTCGAAATGCCTGGCGTCGTCATAAGCGTACGCAATGTTCATCTCAAAATACCCCATGCTGTAAACATCTTTTGGATCCACATTCCCGAGACTCATAAAGCGCTCGACTCGCTGAGAGGCCTTGTCGGCCCAAGACACCATTTCTTCTCTACGATTCTGCTCGTCGGCAAGGGTCATGCGATCGTGCGCAATTGTTGCTGCTATAAACAACGCTCTCCTGCTCGTGGGATTGACTTTTAATACCGAATCCACGAAGTCTTCCGCTTTGTCGAGACTTGCTTCCGCTTCGGAGAACTGGCCCAGGTTCGGCGAGGTTGGATCACCTTGCGCATGTGCCACGCGCACATAGGCGTAGGCGATTTCCAGTGCTAGATCCTTGTCAACATAAGCTTCATTGCCCAACGAGGTCAGATATCCGAGCGAATCAGACACCATTTGCATTCTGACTTTTGTCGAGCCTGGCAAGCCCCTGATGTCGTTATCGAGCTCGATGAATTTATTGGCTAGTTGCCGCACTTGGACGAAGCGGCGTTCGGCGACCTTTCGCTCCGAATTCGCAATCCACAATCCAGTTGACAGGCTTCCAATCACAAGTGCAATGGCGATGGTAGTCAGCGTCACCACTGTGCGGTTGCGGCGCAGAAACTTGCCGGCACGGTAGGCGAAGGTATCTGGTCGCGCGCTGATCGGTTCGTGCTTCAGGAATCGTTGAAGATCGCCGGCAAACCCGGTGACTGAGGCGTAGCGCTCCTGCGGATTCTTCTTTAAAGCTTTGCCAACAATCGTATCGAGATCGCCACGCAGCTGGCGCTGAAGTTTCTCGGGCGTAGTGCCGCGCTTTTCGGCCAGGGTCTTGTCGTCAGCCGATGCAACTATGCTCGAGGCGCGAGCAGGTTCTATTTCAACAATCGCCCTCATCAGTTCCGCCGGAGACTGCAGCCAACGGCCGGTCGAGTGCTGACCGGTAAATAGTAGATAGAGCAACACTCCCAACGCATAAACATCGGTTGCGGTCGTGACTGGCTGGCCGGTAAGTTGCTCTGGAGCAGCGTACTGTGGAGTGAGAGCCGAACCGCCTTCACGAGTAAGCAGGGTTGCGGCACCTATCTGGCCTTCGCCCTCCAGGAGTTTGGCGATCCCAAAGTCCAGCAGCTTGACCTCACCGCCGGTGGTGACCAGTACGTTCGAAGGTTTGATGTCGCGATGAACAATCAGATTTGCATGCGCGTGTGCCACTGCGGCCAACACATCCAGAAATAAGCGGACACGTGCCTCCAGATGGAGCTTGTGGTCGTCGCAATACTGATCGATTGCCGTGCCGTCCACGTATTCGAGGATGAGATACGGCCGGCCATCGGTGGAAATGCCAGCATCGAGGAGTTCTGCAATATGCGGATGCGTAAGCCTGGCCAAGGATGCTGCCTTCGCGTTTGAACCGCTCTTCAGTCGCGTGCCCCGCGAGTGCAACACTCACGAACTTCACCGCAGCTTGCCGCTCGAACCTGCCATCACTGCGACGGGCGAGCCAGACACTTCCCATCCCGCCCTGGCCAATCTGCGAGATCAGAGTGTACGGACCAATTGTCTGGCCCGCGAGTCCCGTGGAGTTCGGCAACGCCCATCGCCTATTCTCCAGAAAACCTTCCTGCGCCAGCACCCGGTGTTCATCGAGAAGTTCTGCCAACTGTGCAGCCAGTGTGGGATCTTGCTCGTCGAGCGAGGACAGCCACGCGGCACGCTCCTCGTCGGTCATTGCGAGCGCCTGATCCAGATATGGACTCAAAGTTTGCCACTGATCGGGGCTGAGCGTGGACATCGCGATTCCTCAAACCGACAAATCTGTGCGAATTTTCCGGTGGAGATAAATCCGCGCTTTCTCCCAGTTCCGTTGGACCGTGCGTTCTGACACGTCTCGCATGGCGGCGATTTCCGCGAACGAGAAGCCGCAGAAGAACTTCAAGTCGATGATCTGGGCGAGGGCAGGCTCCACTTTGCCAAGCTCGTCTAATGTTTCGCTGATTCGGACAAGCTCTCGGTGATCCACCGCGTTTTCCATCGCTTCGGTGTCCAGCGAAGTAATCTCAAATAGGCCGCCGTGTTTCTGGGCGTGCCGTTCCCGGGCATGGTCGATGATCACTCCTCGCATCACGCGAGCCGCATACCCCATGAATCGCGCCCGATCGGGAAACGAGGGACCGACGCGCCCAGCCATGTCAAGATACGCTTCGTGCAGGAGGGTGGTGGCGCTAAGGCTCACCGGTAAGCCGCGCCGCGCCAGTTCACGCTTGGCGAGCCGATGCAACTCGGAATAAAGGGCAGTGAACAATGCTGCGGCGGCGGGCTTGTCCCCTTCTTCTGCTGCGACAATAAGCGAAGAGATTGTCGAACCCACATCCGCCTCCCCGAGCTGCGGGACACCGCACGATATTACCCCAAATGGCGACAGCTTCTCGCAGATCAATAGGATAGTCAAGCCGCAAGTGTGCACTCTTTGGGAGAGGGACTTAGGGCAATTTTGAAGCACACACACAATGGGTGGGGATCAGTTTGGTCACAAGAAAAAATCGTGCATCGATATCGCCGGGAACAATCAAAGCGAGTCGAGAAAACGCGGTCAGATGCGGAGCGCCCGCTTTGCGATCGGACGACTAAAGTTTAATTCGTTCACGCCGATAGCTTTATTGAAACAAGTCCCGCCTCGCTCCTCTGGAGTACGCCCCTGTTGCCTTTTGACAAAATGAAACTCGGGAGACGTGAATGAACCGCCTCGGACTCAGGACAAAACTAGCCACGGGGTTCGGCCTCTTGCTCGCGTTGCTGGTGCTGCTGGGTGGGGTAAGCTATTATTCCCTGCTCCGCGTAACCGCGGCCACTGAGGAGGCCAACAACTCCTTGACCAGAAAGCAGCACGCAACCCTGACCGAGGTAAACGTACGGAAGCAGATTCAGGCGTCAAACGACCATACGTTCACCGGGGATGCGGCTTCTTTGCAAAGATATGGTAAGGCTAAACAAGAAGTACAAAGCAGTCTGGACGAGCTTGGCAAAGTGCTGGTCGCTGAAAAGGACAAGGCTCTGCTGGCGAAACTATTGCTGAGCGTGCAAGACATTACCTCGCTGACAGAGCAGCAACTCGCCTTGCGTCTCGCCAGCCGGAACTACGAAGCCACCGACATGGCTTTCGGACCCAAAGAACAAAAGGCAATCAAGAGCGTGGCCGACGATGCTTCGCAACTGGAACTCTGGGAGGACACTCAGGCGCAGAGCGCCCTTTTGGCGGAGCACAAAGCCCAGGCGCGAGCGAATTTCGTGACGATCGCGCTGGTGCTTTCCGGCTTTCTGGCAGGCATTACGATCGCAGCCTTCATCGCACGCTCGATCACCCGCGGAATGTCGGGACTGCTCGGCATGATCCAGGAGATTGCCAGCAAGAACCTTGCGAAGTCCGATATCACTGTAACGTCGAGCGATGAAATTGGACAGGCCGAAGCCGCCCTCAACGGCATGAAGAACTCGCTGCGCGAGTTGATCAACTCCATCGCGGCGACGGCCGAACAGGTGGCGAGTGCCAGTCAGGAGATTTCGTCGTCTGCGGCACAGTCGGCCGAGAATGCCCGCGTGCAGAGCGATCAGACTCAACAAGTGGTTACTGCTATGCAGGATATGGCGGCGCGGGTTCGGCAAGTTCTGGATAGTTCCATCAGTGCTTCTGATTCTTCGCAGAAAGCTGCAGAGGCCGCCCATCGCGGAGGCCAGGTAGTGGAGGAAGCGCTGGCCACCATACGCAGCATCGCCGATTCATCCAAGGGTGTGGCCGCCAGCATCGCCACTCTGGGATCCAGTTCGCAACAGATCAGCGCGATTGTGGGAGTTATTGATGACATCGCCGACCAGACCAATCTGCTCGCACTTAACGCAGCGATCGAAGCGGCGCGCGCCGGAGAGCAGGGGCGCGGCTTTGCCGTGGTTTCCGACGAAGTGCGCAAACTCGCCGAGCGTACTACGCAAGCGACCAAGGAGATTGCCGCCACCGTCGAATCGATCCAGACAGAGACCGGTCACGCCGTCCGCGCAATGGACAAGGGAACGCGCGACGTGAAGGCTGGAGTCGAAAAGACATCCGCATCTGGAGAGGCCTTGCAGGAAATCATCCAGATGTCTGCCAGGGTGGGGGATGTAATTTCCGAAATTACAGGTGCGGCAAATCAGCAGTCGGAAGCCACTCAACAGGTGAACGCGAGCATGTCGCAAATCTCGCAACTGGTTCAGGAATCCTCGACCGCCGCCAACCACACCGCCAGTGCGTGTAACGATCTTTCCAATCTGGCGCTTGATTTGCGCGGCCTGGTAAACCAGTTCAGGCTGGAATCCGTGCCGAATGATGCAAACGAGTCTACTTTCGCAAAATCTAATTTCCGAGCCGGCCGCGCATTGGCTCCGGCAAAAGCCTCAGCCGCATCAAGCGGAGCGGATTAAGCCGAACTGAGTTCGAACACTATCGGACGCTACCAAATTCGCATTCTGTACACTCCCCACTGTTGCGCTGAGCTTCCCTGCTAGACTGACGCGGTGCGCCGTCTGATCGTTAACGCCGACGATTTTGGCTTCACGGCAGGAGTCAATCGCGCCATTGTCGAAGCTCATACTCGAGGAATTGTGACTTCGACCACGCTGATGGCGAGTGGGCCTGCCTTTAACGATGCCATTCGGTTGGCTAGAGAAACTCCCCGGCTCGATGTTGGCTGCCACCTGGTGTTTATCGATGGCGAACCAGTCCTGGATGCGGTTCGCCTGCCCACGATTACGTCCCGAGATTCAGGTACGGGTCGCTTTCGGGATGGTTTGAAATCGTTTGTGGCGCGCGCGCTGACCAACCGCTTCGACCCGGCGGAGATTGAAGCTGAGACGAGCGCACAGCTACGCAAGATCCAAACGGCTGGCATCAACGTTTCCCACGTGGATTCTCACAAACACACTCACTTGTTTCCTGCGGTGCTGCGGCCGGTCCTGCGCGCTGCGCTGGCTTGCGGAGTGCGAGCGGTCCGCAATCCGTTTGGCCCGCGCAAACCGCTGTCTTCGACAGAATTGTTGATGCGACCCAGTCTCTGGACTCGCTATGCCGAGGTGAGAGTTCTGCGCACCCTTGCCGGCAAATTTCATGATGCAGCGAAACGCCAGGGGATGGTAACTCCCGATGGCACGCTCGGCATCGTCGTGACTGGCGCGCTCGATGAGAGACTCTTCCGAGCCATCGCCGCCATCATTCCTGAAGGCACGTGGGAATTTGTTTGTCATCCGGGCTACAATGATGCGGAATTGCAGCAGGCTAATACCCGGCTGCGAGAATCGCGAGAAACCGAATTGCGAGTGCTCACCATGCCTGAAGCCAGACAGTTATTGGAGGCCGAAGGCATTGCCTTGATTTCGTATCGCGAACTCATCTCAATCGAAAGTGCCTCGTAAGAGCAGGTTCTTAAATCCACTCATTCACTCAGGACTAGTCACTTTCGTAATCTCAAGAAGAATCGGCTAGAGCGTATCATCAGGTTAGTTTCGGCTTAAAGACTTAAGCTGGGAGGCTCTTAATCATGTCTGCCTCAGGGGCGGCTCCGCGCGCGACGCTGGACTTGCGTGTACGTGTGTGGGGCATGGGGGCAGATAACCGGCCTTTTCATCAGAACGCGAACGCGCAAAATGTAAGCACAAATGGGGCCTGCATTTGCGGACTCGAACATGAGTTGAAGGTGGGCGACGTTATCGGCGTTCAATACGAAACCAAAAAAGCCCGCTGCAAGGTGATATGGGTGATGGAGGCCGGAGGCCTTAAAAAGGTTCAGGTAGGAGTTCAACTGGTGGCAGACCAGGAGTGTCCGTGGCTGGCGCAGTTACCGCCAGAACTACGTTCCAGCATGCCGAATTACACCCCCGACAATCGCAGAAAGTTCCAGCGTCACCGGATTTCGTTCCCTTTGGAGTTCCGCGACGAGCGGGTGAATACTCCGATGCGGGTCAATGCCACTGACATCAGTGGTAATGGCTGTTATGTTGAGACGGTCATGCCCTTGCCGATTTCGACCGTACTGCGGGTAGAGTTTTGGATCGACCAGGAACGTATTTCCGCCTCCGCTACCGTCCGTACCCGGGATCCAGGAGTTGGGATGGGAATCGAATTCAGCGGTCTGCCGGAAGATTCCAAGAAGCGATTCCAGGCTTATCTCGATAAGCAGGACCCAGGCCTTTCCGTGCAGGGACAAAAAGCCGGCGAATAGGCTGTCGTAATTCGCTGAGAAAGCTTTCTGCGTAAACCCAGGTTCGCCGAGAATCTGCATCTTCTGCTACCCTCGACCATCGAATTACAGAATCTCTCAAGGGCGGTCCAGGCGGAATGAAGATTGGGATTACGTGTTACCCCACCTACGGCGGCAGCGGCGTGGTGGCCACAGAACTAGGTCTGGAACTGGCCCAGCGCGGGCACGAAATTCATTTCATCTCTTATGCCCAGCCGATCCGGCTGCGCGGCGAAGAGCCCAACATCCACTATCACGAAGTCGAAGTGTCCCGGTATCCGTTATTCGACTATCCGCCCTATGATTTGGCTCTGGCCACGCGCATGGCTGAAGTATCACAGTTGTACGATCTCGATCTGCTGCACGTTCACTATGCCATTCCGCACTCCGTAAGTGCGTTGCTCGCGCGCCAGATGCTAGCCGATGGTCCGCGAGGACGCCGGCTGCCATTTGTCACCACGCTGCACGGCACCGACATCACTCTGGTCGGGCTGGACCGGTCCTACCTGCCCATCACGCGCTACTCCATCAACCAGAGCGATGGTGTCACGGCCGTCTCCAATTACCTCCGTGATCGTACGATGCGGGTCTTCGATGTCAGTAAAGAGATTGAAGTGATCTACAACTCGGTGAACTGCGATGTGTATTGCCGATGTGCGAACTCTTCCGAGCGCCGCGCTGAGTATGCCCCCAAGGGGGAGCGTCTGCTGGTACACCTCTCCAATTTTCGCCCGGTAAAACGGGTGACGGATGTGATCGAGATTTTTGATCGCGTCCGCAAAAAAATTCCTTCAAGGCTTATGCTGATCGGCGACGGACCGGACCGTTCGGTGGCGGAATGGCTGGCCGTTCAAAAAGGAATTCACGAAGACGTGCTCTTCCTCGGCAAGCAGGATGAAGTGCAGGAAAAACTCGGGATCGCCGACATTCTGCTGATGCCAAGCGAGTTGGAATCGTTTGGGCTGGCGGCGCTGGAAGCGATGGCTTGTGAAGTGGTGCCCATCGCAACCCGCACTGGTGGCGTGCCGGAAGTAATCGAACATGGCGTCAGTGGGTATCTCGCCGACGTAGGCGACGTGGACACAATGGCGCGTTACGCGATCGAACTTCTCAGTGACGACAGCGCATTGCGCGCGATGGGCAAGGCGGCGCGCGCCGTGGCGCAAGCTCGTTTCTGTTCCAGCAGGATCGTTCCGCAATACGAAGCTTATTACCGGCGGGTAGTTGAACGCTCTTCGTAAAATCCCTCGGGCACGGCACCTGCCGTTTGCAGCAGGGGCAACCGGATTCGTACCAGAGTTCCTTTGCCTTCGTGGCTGTCGATCGTCATCCGCGCAGTATCCCCATACAAAACCTGCAGTCGTTCGGAGATATTCGCCATGCCGATTCCCGCGCCACGTATGCTCACGGAATCGGGCGACTGGCTGGCGGCCATGCCAACCCCATCATCCTCTACTTCGATCACCAGACCCGACCCGGACAGACGGCTGCGCAGGTAGATGCTGCCGCCTTCCACCTTCGAGGCGAGTCCGTGCTTGATGGAATTCTCGACCAGCGGCTGCAACAACATGCTGGGGACCATCACATCGAGAGACTCGGGCGCAAGTTCCTTGACTACGCGGAGTTTGTCTTCTCCGAAACGGACGACCTCGATGTCGAGATAGTTGTCGATAAATTCAACCTCCTCGCGCAGAGGTACGAAGGAATCCGCACTATTGAGCAGGCGGCGCAAGATTGTGGCTAATTTTGAAATCAGTTCGCGCGCCGTATCCGGATCCAAGCGAACTAGGGAAGAAATTGAATTCAGCGTGTTGAAAAGAAAATGAGGATTGATCTGGTTCTGCAGAGCTTCCATGCGCGCGTGCAACAGCAAGCGCTCTTGTTCTTCGAGCTTGATCTGGATGCGCACGCTGTTGAAGATCTTGAGTTCAATCCCGATAGCCGTTATCGAGGTCGCGTAGATTGCCGCCCATATCCACCAGTTGTCTGGACTCTCCATGCTAAAGATAGAGCGGGGAAAGTTCATTGCAAGTTCGGTCTGTACCAGTCGCAAACCCACGATCGTGGTGAAGAACATCACTTGCCAGTCGAACAGCCGTGGGCGCGGCAAGTTGCGCCGAATCAGACGAAAGATGCTCTGATCAATAAACGGGGAGAACGACCAGATATCATCCTTGTCCGCGGCCAAAGTGCGCAGTTGACCCGCGATAAAGCCGCACAGTACTCCGAACGGCACAGCCGCCCAGTCGCCGTGCAGCATCGCGGGAATGCCCATCATGACCCCGCCGAGAGAACCGGCCAGGCGTCCCCCAATCACTCCCAGCAAAAGGGCGGTTTCAAAACTCAAATCCCCGGCCAGGAAACTCTTTGCGGTAAACCGTATCCAGACGCCGACCATGATGGGCAACGCCATCCACAACACCAGGTAGACCTTCTGGCGAAATGTGCGCTCTTCGCGAAACAGCAGCGATTTGAATTCTTTGGAACGCACCAAACTGCTGGACACGGCAGCAGCCACGCCCAGCTTCACCAGCAGATTGATCCAAATGAGCCGCGGTTCCATGAGTTTCCGGCAAAGAAATGCCCGCGAGAAAACTGTAGCACGAGAGGGATCGGACGATCTGATCGAGGATCAGTCGACCTTGCGCGCTATTCGCAGATCGCTTCCCGTCATTTCCTTCGGCTCATCCACGCCCAGAATGCCCAGCATGGTAGGCGAGATATCTCGCAACGAGCCATTCGGCTTCAGAGTGAATCGCTTAGCATCTTCGGCAACCACGATGAAGGGCACCGGGTTCGTGGTGTGGGCTGTGTGCGGGCCACCAGTCACAGGATCAATCATCATTTCGGCGTTGCCGTGATCCGCAGTGATGAGCATCGCTCCGCCCTTCGCGCGCACTGCGGGTTCGATCCGGCCCAGGCAGGCGTCCACGGTTTCGACAGCCTTCACAGTGGGCTCAATTTTTCCCGAGTGTCCAACCATATCCGCGTTGGCGAAGTTGACGATGATTACATCGAACGTGCCGTCTTCCGTAGCTTTTATCACAGCATCAGCGATACCTGCAGCACTCATTTCCGGCTTCAGGTCGTAGGTAGCAACTTTTGGCGATTGCACCATCACGCGCTCTTCGCCGGGAAAGGGCTGCTCCACTCCACCGTTGAAAAAATAAGTAACGTGCGCATACTTCTCAGTTTCTGCGACGCGCAGGTTGCGCATGTTCAAGTCCGCCCATTACATTGGCCAGAATGTTCGCCATCGATTCCGGCGGAATTACTACCGGCAGGCTGAAATTTTTGTCGTACTGCGTCATGCAGACGTAATGCAGATTCTTCGGCACGCGATCGCGCGGAATTGTAGCGTCTAGATCAGTCGCACCGGGAAGATCGCTGCCGCCTTTTGCATTCAGTCCGCTGTTGCGCGCCAGCGCGCGCGTAATCTGCCGGACACGATCGGCCCGGAAATTGAAACAGATGCAGGCATCGTCATCGCGAATGGCCGCCAGCGGTTGCCCGTTCTTGTCGGTACAGACGAACGGGATGACAAACTCGTCCGTCACATTCTTGTTGTAGGAATCTTTCATCCCTTGCACGGGATCGGCATACTTGCCCCCTTCCGCGTCGGCGAAGACCATCGCGTTGTAAGCCTTAGCGATGCGCTCCCAGCGCCGGTCGCGATCCATGGCATAGTATCGCCCGTTCACTGTGGCAATTTTGCCGGAGTTATATTCGCGCATTTTTTGCTGCAGTTGTTCGAGATAGCCAGCGCCGTTGGTGGGGAGCGTGTCACGGCCATCCATGAACGCATGGACGAAAACTCGGCCAACGCCGTTTTGCTTTCGCCATCTTCAGCAGCGCGTAGAGATGAGCCTGCTGCGAATGGACGCCGCCGTCGGAGACGAGCCCGAAAAGATGTAGCCTCCGTTCGCCCACGCGCGCATGTTTCATCGCCGCCAGCAGCACCGGATGCGAGAAAAATTCTCCGTTCTGAATCATCAGATCGATTCGGGTGATGTCCATGTGAACAATGCGACCGGCGCCGATGTTGAGATGTCCGACCTCACTGTTGCCCATCTGTCCTTCAGGCAGGCCGACAAAAGGCCCGCTGGTGTGAATCAGCGTGTTGGGATATTCGCGCAGCAGACGGTCGTACGTAGGCTTGCGTGCCAGGGCGATGGCATTGGCTTTGGTTTCGGCACGGTATCCCCAGCCGTCGAGGATGATCAGAACGAGTGGTTTAGGACGAGGCATTTTTTGGAGAACGCTCCCTGCATGAGGATTGAAAAGGAGAATAGATGAAGTTACCAGATTACCTGGATGGGATACTGTCTGAACATCGGGTCAGCCGTGATGATCGGCCAGTCCTCCTCCATGCTCTGCGCAATCAACATGCGATCAAACGGGTCGCGATGATGCATCGGGAGACGTTCGAGAGTGAGCAAATGATCGATGCTGATTGGTAGAGTCTTGATCCGGTTTTCCGCCAATCTGCTGAGCACGTAGGGACCGGCAGGCCGGGGGAAATTCAACCTGCCCGACTGTACCTTAATAAGAATCTCGCAGATGCTGGCGATGCTGAGCGAAAGATCGGCGCTTCCAGCAAAAATGTCGCGCGCGTGACGCGACATCCTCGCATCCCCAACAAGCGCCCACAAGAATGCATGCGTATCGAGGATGGCCTTCATTTCGGCAGGAGAGGTCCGTTATAGAACAGGTCTTCAATCTCGGGATCGGGATCATTGAAATCGTCCGGAACTGTGAAGTCACCCTTGGCGCTACCGAAAACTCGCTTCTTTGGAGTCTTCTTCAGAGGTACCAGCTTGGCGACCGGCTTGCCCGCCTTGGCAATAATAACTTCCTCGCCCATGGCGACGCGTTCCAGCAGGCGAGACAAGTGCGTCTTGGCCTCGTGGACATTGACTTCCATAGGTTCATTGTAGCTAAGTCATGGACTAAGTCAAGATGTGTGGACTTAGCGTTTTTTGAGGGAAGCCGCGCCAGGCATTTATACTGATCCACGGAGACGATTATGCCGATTAGCGAATTGCTGTTGCCGGAATTTGACGAAGAAATGAAAAAGACGCGCACCACCCTGGAGCGTGTTCCTGCCGACAAGAAAGAGTATGCGCCGCACGCCAAATCCATGCCGATGGGAAAACTCGCGCCTCACGTCGCGCAGTTGGCGGGATTTGGGTTGACCATCCTCACAACGCCTGAACTCGACTTCTCCAAGGGCAGCATCAAGCCGTTGCCGTTCGAGTCGTCCGCTCAACTGGTGAAAGCTTTCGATGAAGGTGCGGCTAAGGTTCGCGCCGCGCTTGAGGCCACGCCGGACAGTGCCTGGAAAGAAAACTGGAAGCTGAGCTTTCAGGGCAAGACGATTTTCGAAGGGCAGCGATTTCTGGCTTACCGGGAAATGTTTTTGAATCACATGGTTCATCATCGCGCACAGCTAGGCGTGTATCTGCGCTTGAATGAGAAGCCGGTACCTGCGACTTACGGGCCGTCGGCTGATGACACCATGGGATTCTAAATAGCGGCGGAAACAAATTGAGGCCGAAGCTATCCCTCGTAATTTAGAGCCTTCAATCCTAAAAACCGTGCGCTGTCGCCCAATTCCTGTTCAATCCGCAGCAGTTGGTTGTACTTGGCAATGCGGTCGGTGCGCGAGGCGGAGCCGGTTTTGATCTGTCCCGCGCCCGTAGCTACGGCAAAGTCCGCAATAAAAGTGTCTTCGGTTTCTCCGGAGCGGTGCGAAATCACGGACGTGTAACCATTGCGTCGTCCCAGGTCGATTGCATCCAAAGTCTCACTGACAGTGCCGATCTGATTCAGCTTGATCAGGATGGAGTTTGCAATTCCCTTCTCGATGCCTTCCGCGAATATCTGAATGTTGGTGACAAAGATGTCGTCGCCCACGAGTTGAATCTTGCTCCCGAGTTCTTTAGTCAGGATCTGCCAGCCGTCCCAGTCATCTTCCGAGAGCCCATCTTCCAATGACACGATGGGATAGTCTTTCACCCATTTGGCATAGAACTTGACCATGTCGTCGGAACTCTTGGCGGATTTATCCGACTTCTTGAAGACATACTTGCCGTCCTGATAGAACTCGCTGGCCGCAGGATCAAGGGCGATGGCGATCTCTTCTCCCGGTTTGTAGCCGGCTTGCTGAATTGCTTCGAGCACCACTTCGATGGCCTCGACATTCGATTTTACTGACGGGGCAAAACCACCTTCGTCGCCGACGGAGGTGTTGTAACCACGTTTCTTCAGGACTCCCTTGAGGGTGTGGAAAACTTCCACGCCCCAACGCAATGCTTCCGAAAAGGAAGGCGCGCCAACGGGCATCACCATGAATTCCTGGAAGTCGACGTTGTTATCGGCATGGGCTCCGCCGTTGAGGATGTTCATCATGGGAGTGGGCAGCGTGTTTGCGCCCGCGCCGCCGAGATAGCGATAAAGCGGCAAGCCGTATTCCGCGGCAGCCGCTCGCGCCGCAGCCATTGAGACCGCGAGGATTGCATTAGCACCCAAGCGACCCTTCGTTTCCGTGCCATCCAGTTCGATCATTTTCTGGTCGAGTGCGCGCTGGTCGGCGGCGTCCCAGTTGGCTAGAGCGTCGGCGATCTCGCCGTTCACGTTCTCTACCGCTTTGAGTACACCTTTGCCAAGAAAACGCGTTTCGTCCCCATCCCGCAGTTCGACCGCCTCGTGCTCGCCAGTCGATGCTCCGCTGGGAACAATCGCGCGTCCGGCAACGCCGCTCGCCAGCTGCACTTCCGCTTCTACCGTAGGATTGCCGCGCGAATCCAGCACCTCGCGCCCAATGATTGCGCTTATATTCGTCATAAGATCTTTACCATCCCTTCGCTCTGCAATGGATTTCGTATCGTCATCGACTACCACTTCGGCGCCGCCCGAGTTCAAGCTCAAGCGGCGTCCAGTCAGGTAGCCAATGCCTTTGTATGTTTTCGCCATGAAGTCGTTTCAAAACTGTTGATTATAGCGGATCGAACATCCTCAAGAGGTGATAGCGCGCGCGACCGCGTGATTAGCATTCAGATCGTATCGTTCCCGGACGACATCTTGCCCCTTATCTTTGCTGGTTCACAAGCAACTCCAGCGGTTGTTCCAGCCATCCGTCTAATCTAGAGTCAGAAGGAACAATCGGATATCTTAAGTAGTTGTAAGATCCGTGGAGGAACCATGAAGAAGTTGACAGTTCTGCCGTGCATCCTGCTGGTGGCAGCGATGGGCGCTGCTCAAATCAGTGCACCCGTGCCGGCCGGCACAGCGCTGATGGTCAAGCTGGAAACGACGCTCGCCACCTTCAGCAATAAGCCCGGAGATCCTTTCCAGGGTCGTTTGACGCAGGCTGTC
The DNA here is from genome assembly GCA_963724815.1 of uncultured Acidobacteriaceae bacterium. Lineage (GTDB taxonomy): Bacteria > Acidobacteriota > Terriglobia > Terriglobales > Acidobacteriaceae > Sulfotelmatobacter. The sequence continues at coordinate 29,987 of CAVRWS010000045.1, read as the reverse complement.
GTGATCGACGGCAAGACTGTGATTCCGGCCGGAGCCATGGTGGAAGGCCGCGTCACAAAGGTGGCGGAGCCGCGCCGCATCGAGGGTAAGCCGACTATCGGAATTGCGCCCGAAGCATTGGTCCTCCCCGGAGGCGAGCGAGTTTCTCTTGACGCTACGCTGGTCGATACCGACATTAAAGGGACCGACGTAAATCAGGAGGGCGAATTTAAAGGATCCGGCCACGACCGTCGCGATGAAATAGAGGCTGGCGGAGGAACAGCCGGAGGCATGCTGATTGGCGGTCTGATCGGCGGACCGCCGGGAGTGCTGATCGGCGGCGCCGTGGGCGCCGGCTCAACCGGCGCTCACTGGTTGAGCAAGCATCATTCGGCGACAATGCCTGCCGGAACTACTCTCACCATAGAACTTGACCGTCCGCTGTCGATGACTCCGGCTGCGGCCAGTTCAGGACAATAACTTAATCTGCTTTCGAGAATGCCGGAAGCGCCAGCGTCCGGCGTTTTTCTTTGGCTAAAATTTCGCCTCTAAATTCCCAGTTCTGCTTCGCTCACCAACTGGAGTTCGATCCATCCCTCCACCGGGAGAGCATCCACGGGCAAACGATTGTGCCAAAGGCTGAAGCGCAATTTGAGCCGGCTGGTCGGCGCGATGGCCGCGATTCCCGTCTTGGACTGAGTTAGAGTTCCGCCGGCCCCTCCGGGAGTGGACGACGAGACAGGTTTCGCCACCAGCCAGCTCAACGGTAACCGGAATTCAAAGTTGCGAAGCAGCGCGGCCTTGGCTCTTTCCTCGGCCGAGTCTGAGGGAGCAGTCAGCGATTCTTCCCGACCCTCAACCTGCCACTCTGTCAGTTTGCGGTCTCGGATCTTGGCGTCGAGTCGCAGCGCGCGCCGCGGACGCGCTTCTTCGCTCGCCCACGATTCCAGATTCACTACCACATCCAGTTCCGTGTCCGGAACCGGACCTGCAAAGTCCAGTCGCCCATAGACAAACCTGCTGTCGATCCCGGCATATACGGAATCCAGCAGGAATTGTTTTCCGTGCATCGCACCGGCGCGCTGGTCGGCAGTAAAAATGGCGGCTCCCATCCACTCGAAGTAGCGAACTTTGTCGCCTGTAATGCGAGGATGAATGTAGGCGGTTTGCGGAGTGAAGGCCGGACGAACTTCTCCGCCCGTAATTGGCTGCGCCAAATAATCGGGCGGCGTCGCACCCAGTGCCTGGTAAATGTTCGAAAGATGCTTGCGGTAAAGCTCGTCAAAGTCGCGATCGTTGGCCGAGTGATGTTCGGGGCCGTACCACCAGTTCCAGTCGCTGCCTTCGGCGATCAAGATTTCTTCAAACGCCAATTTTCGTTGCGCTTCGCTGGCGCGCGCCGAATTCTGTGCGTAAAATTCGCGCGCGTGGTGCAAGTAATCCCATGCTCGATTGTCTTCGGGAGCGCCGATCCAGACATTAAAGTTCGCATTGATCCATGAGCCGGGGACGAGAGCCTTTAAAGGCGACACATTGCGATGGCGCGAAATCGCCTCCGAGACCGTGACCGCTTCCAACCCTCCTTCGCGCTGCAGCGCATCGTAAAATCGCCGCAGAAATTCGCGCCCGGATTTTGGATAATATTCCCAGGCATTCTCGCCATCAAGGATGACTGAGACTACGGCGTCGCGCCCCTGTGCGAGCACCGGTTGAGCCGCCTCTTTGATGTTGCGCAGAAGATGTCCAGCCGCATCCCCGGGGTCCATGCCGGAATAGACAAAGCCAATCAAGTCCGAAATCGTATGGTCTCGAAACACCATATGCATGTCGGTCGGCCCGTTCTCGTAGCGGTGAATGTTGTAAAGCTGCTCCGCGAGGTGCGTGGGTAGACGACCGTTGCCGTCGCGCTGAAAGAAGACTCCGGTGCTGCGGCCGAGAACTCCCTCATCGGTGGCCATCCATTTAACGCCGAGGCTGTGCGCGATCGCCAGTGTGTCTTCCGAGACGCTGCCCTCCGACGGCCAAACGCCCTGCGGCCGCATTCCAAATACTTCTTGATGGAGATCAAGCGCACGCACTAGTTGTTCGCGCGCGTCCTCCGGATGACGAAAGCGGTTTTGCGGCAAAGGCAGACCTGGCGAGGAAACGGCTCCCGCGTTGGTGTCGCAGACCAGAGGAAGAATCGGATGATAAAAAGGAGTCGCCGAAATCTCGATCGATCCCTTCTTGGCGGCGTCACCATAGGCCGGCAAAACCTTGGCCAGCAGCTCCCGCTCGCGAGCGATTACAAAACTTTGATCTTCGAGCGAGTAGTTGCGCTCTTTTTTGATGAGTGCGGCAACGTCTTTCTCTTCCAGAAAGAATTCGTCGAACCATGCGATCTGCGAAAGCACCTGCAAGTCGGTAAAGTCTCGCGGCTGAAAATATTTTTCCGCCTTTTCGGCTGAAAATACGTGCTCACGAAACCGCTCCCAAAGCTCGCGGTAGCGCGGATACCGCCCAATCACGTTCGTCGGATTAGCCTGAAACAAATATTGCAGAGCAAATATCCGCTCGTGCAGGGTGAGGTCATTGCCCGGCTTGGCTGCGACCTTCAGGAACGGATCCTGCGCGGTTCCAGCGACGTAATCCTGTATCTGCGCGATCAGCGACGGCACCAGATTGAAGTTCTGGTGGACCTCAGGAAATTCATCCAGCAACTTCACCATGCCGTAATAATCTTTGAGCGCATGCAGACGGACCCAAGGCAGGCGATATTCGCCCGTCACCAAATCCTTATAAAAAGGCTGGTGCTGGTGCCAGAGGAGGATCAGACGCAGGGCGGGCATGGAGGAAAAGTCAGTCTAGCATGGCCATCCGGTTAAGCCGGGACACTTGAAGACGTGTCCAGCTGACAACTCGCATAAGGGCCTTGACCATTTCAATTGCGCGGTATACATCGCTCCCCCTATATGGCGATTCCTATCTTCCGGTACACTAAGAACTCGGAAAAATGGCAGAAATACTTACTCCCGCCGCTTCTGACCGCCCTACCCTCCTCTCGAATCAGGACCTCTACCTGTTTAACGAAGGCAGCAACTATCGCATGTATGAAACCATGGGCGCCCATCTGGTTACGCGCGACGGTCAGGCTGGAACCATGTTCAGTGTGTGGGCACCGAATGCGCGCTTGGTTTCAGTAATTGGCAGTTTCAACTCCTGGGGTGAGCGAAGTAATCTGATCGAGCGCCGCGGCGATTCCGGAATCTGGGAAGGATTTATTCCTGGAGTCAACAAAGGCGCGCTTTACAAATTCCACATCGAATCGAACCGCCATAGCTATCACGTCGACAAGGCTGATCCTCTGGGCCTGTTGCACGAAAAGCCTCCACGCACCGCTTCCGTGGTGTGGGATCTCGACTACCAATGGGGCGATCGCGACTGGATGGAAAAGCGTGAAGCCCGCAATTCTTTGCGTGCTCCGCAAGCGGTTTATGAAGTACATCTGGGCTCCTGGATGCGGGTTCCCGAAGAACACAATCGTCCGCTAACGTACCGCGAAACCGCCCCGCGCCTGGCCGAATATGTTGGCCGCATGGGCTTCACGCACGTCGAGTTTATGCCGGTCATGGAGCATCCGTTCTACGGTTCCTGGGGATACCAGACCACTGGTTATTTTGCGCCCACTTCGCGTTACGGCACGCCACAGGATTTCATGTATCTGGTGGACTACCTGCACCAGCATGGGATTGCCGTGATCCTTGACTGGGTGCCATCACACTTCCCTTCTGATGCTCACGGGCTGGCCTATTTCGATGGCACACATCTCTACGAGCACGCCGATTCGCGGCAGGGTTTTCATCCTGACTGGAAGACGCATATCTTCAATTATGGGCGTACTGAGGTACGCAGCTTTCTCATGTCGAGCGCAATGTTTTGGCTCGACAAATATCACATCGACGGTTTGCGCGTAGATGCGGTCGCTTCCATGCTCTATCTCGATTATTCGCGCAAACAGGGCGAGTGGATTCCGAATAAATTCGGTGGACGAGAAAATCTGGAGGCTATCGATTTTCTTCGGCGGTTCAATCAGGAAGCTTACAAGGAGCATCCCGCAATTCAGACCACGGCCGAAGAGTCCACTTCATGGCCTATGGTGTCTCGGCCCGTCTATCTCGGCGGTCTGGGGTTCGGAATGAAATGGGATATGGGATGGATGCATGACACGCTCGAATATTTCAAACAGGATCCCATTCATCGCAAGTACCATCACAGCAAACTTACCTTCCGCATGCTGTATTCGTTTCAGGAGAATTTTGTATTGCCGCTGTCGCATGATGAAGTGGTGCACGGCAAGGGATCGCTGATCGGCAAAATGCCCGGCGATGAAAAGCAGCGCTTTGCTAACCTGCGGCTGCTGTTCGGATACATGTACGCCCAGCCCGGAAAGAAGTTGATGTTCATGGGCGACGAATTTGGCCAGGTTCGCGAGTGGGCGCACGATACCAGCCTGGAGTGGCACGTGCTTCAGTATCCGGTGCACAGCGGACTGCAGGAATGGGTGAGTCAGTTGAACCGGCTGTACCGCGCAGAGCCTGCGCTGCATTTGCTCGATAACAATCCTGCTGGCTTCGAGTGGGTGGATTGCAACGATAATCTCACCAGCACGATTTCCCTTCTGCGTAAAAGTGAAAATCCTCAGGACACTGTTCTTATTGTTTGCAACTTCACGCCGATTACGCGGGTTGGCTACAGGATCGGAGTGCCGCATGGCGGTTACTGGCGTGAACTCTTGAACAGCGATGCTTTGGAATACGGGGGCACCGGCATGGGAAATCTCGGAGGCGTGCAGGCCGAGGAAGTGCCTGCTCACGGCCGACCTTTTTCGCTGAAGCTCACCTTGCCTCCGCTCGGCGCGCTGTTTCTAAAGACCGGATAGTTCAGCAGGCTTTGATGCTAAGGATCGCGCCCACAGCGACGATTTAGGACGCTGGAAAAATCCGACGTCGATAGGCTTCGGGAGTTTCAATCAGAAATACTGTTTGCCCAGCCACCGCCAGCAGGTCTAGGTCGCCACTCACCAGAACATCGGCTTTGCCGCTTTGGGCTAGATCCAGAAACGGCTGATCGTTTTTGTCCCGGCAAACAATAGGGCATCGTTCTCGGCGTTCGATTGCTTCACAGAAAAGAAGATACTCAGCCAGCAACTCTCGCGAATCCGCGGGGCTGAGCTCGAATTTTGGATAACACAGCACCCGAGAGAGCTCGCCAGCTGTATCCCGAGAAATTAGAGGCACGCAGCCATGTTGGCGCCAATGCCTCCGGAGCCATGCCAGTCGGCCTTTCGAAAACAGGAGTGCGGACACAACCGTCGTCGTGTCAAAGACAACTCTAAGGCTCAAGCGTTCTTGCGGGTCCACTGAACGGAGTCCGCGACGTCATGCTCGTCGATTCCAAGGTCGGCCAATCGCGCGCGCACTTCGTCGGCGCGGCTCCTTTGCAATGGGCGGAGGATGATGCACGCCCCATCTGTGCTCACGTCGAAGTATTCGACCCCATCGAAATGAGTGATCACCGCCTTGGGAAGAGTGATTTGGTTCTTGACGGTCTTCTTGGCTAGCACGATATCCCTCATTCAAGGAAACAAGGAAATCTTACCACATTTAGCGGAGTGAGGGGTCAATCAGATCCGCTGCTTGCAGCACCCTCCCGGATGCTTGCTAATTACCGTGCTATCCTGCGTTTAGACGACGCACAACGCATCTCATGCGGATTCTTACCCGCTACATTCTTCGAGAAGTAAGTTCGCACGCACTCATCGGCGCGGGCATATTCACTTTCGTGCTGTTCACGCGCGACCTGGGACGCATTCTCGAACTCGTGGTCCGCGCCAGCGCACCGTTGCCCAGCGTCGCGGAAATTTTCTTCTACACCGTGCCGCTCGCGCTCACCTACACCATCCCCATGAGCGTGCTGGTGGGGATTCTGATTGGGCTGAGCCGCCTCGCCGCCGATAGCGAAATCACCGCCATGCGAGCCAGCGGTATGGGGGTCTGGAGTTTCGGCCGCATATTGGCAATTTTTGTGGCGGCTGCATGGGGGCTGGCGCTGTTCAACGGACTTTATCTGGCGCCGTGGTCGCTGGCTTCACTGGGACATCTTGAGGACCAACTGAAAGGCTCACAGGTCTCTTTTGAAGTGCAGCCGCGAGTTTTCTACGAAGGCTTTCCCAAAATCGTTCTCTACGTTCAAGACGTGCATACGGCGCAGGGTGCCGCGGTATGGAAGGGCGTTTTTCTAGCAGACATGTCCGACCCTTCAAATCCGCGCATCACGCTGGCGCATGAAGGCATCCTTGTGCCCGAAGGGCAGGATCGCCTGCATCTGCACCTGATCGACGGCGCCACCCACGAAACCGATCCCAAACTCGCCGATCACTACCAGATTTCAACCTTCCAGCAGACTGACATTCCCATCGAGCTTCCTGCCACCGAAAACAAAGCGGACGAGCAGATTCCGGTGGGCCTGCTGAGCACTTCGGCGCTGCGCGATTATGCGCGACGCGTTGATCCCGTTTCCGCGCGCTGGTACCTCATCGAATTTCATCGCCGCTTCGCTTTGCCTACAGCCTGCTTAGTTCTGGCGATGGTCGGAATTCCGCTTGGACTTTCCTCGAAAAAAAGCGGCAAGTCCGGCGGGTTCGTTCTCACCATCGCCCTGGTTTTCGTTTACTACTTCGTTTCGTTGATCGGAGTGTCGTTAGCCCGGCAAGGGAAAGTCGGGCCAATGTTTGGCGCCTGGCTGGCAAACCTTGCTTTCTTCGCAGCGGGCGCGATTTTGCTGTGGCAGGCTGAGCGGCGACCAATTGCGCTTTCTGCCATCCGGCTCTGGGGCAAACGCGATCCTCACCGTGCCAATGGCCACGCACCCGCATTCCGGTTGGGACGCAGAGACAGCGCCAATGCTTTCGAGCGCGCCTCCACTCGGCGGCGCGTGTTCAGCGTCAGCTTCCCGACCCTGCTCGATGACTACGTGCTGCGCGATTTTTTCGTATATCTAGGAATGATTCTCTCGTCATTCCTGGTACTGCTGCTGGTGTTCACGTTGTTTGAGTTGCTCGGCGATATTCTGCGCAACCAGACACCTTTCACCGTGGTCGCAGAGTATCTGCTCAACGTTGCTCCATACCTGCTCTACAGCGTGGCTCCGTTAATCATGCTGCTGGCCGTACTCATTACCTTCGGGCTGATGAACCGGTCCAACGAAATTACAGCGATCAAAGCCACCGGAACCAGTATCTACCGCATCGTCGCGCCTGTTATTGTCGCGGCGGCAGTGCTCGCGGTGGGATTATTCTTCGCCGACCAGTTCTACTTGCCTCATACCAACAAGCGCCAGGAGGCGCTCCATAACCAGATCAAGGGCAAACCGGCGCAAACTTATCTGCGTCCCGACCGCAAGTGGATTTTTGGCCAGCACAATGACATTTACTACTACCAGTTTTTCGATCCCGACCACGATCAGTTCGCAAACGTGACTATCTTTCAAATCGATCCTACGAGCTTTAGCATTTCGGAACGCATACACGCTGATCGGGCGCACTGGGCCGATAGTATGAACCGCTGGATTTTCGAACAAGGCTGGGAGCGTTCGCTGCACGGATCTGCCATCGGCGGCTACCGCACGTTTGAGGTCTCTACCTTCCCGGAGCTCAGCGAGTCTCCATCCTATTTTAAAAAGGAAGTGAAACAGTATTCCGAAATGAACTACGAGGAGTTACGCCGCTATATCCGCGACCTGCAGCAAAGCGGCTTTGACGTGGTACGGCTGCGCGTGCAGCTCAATAAAAAACTGTCATTTCCGTTGATCACGCTGATTATGGCCGTACTGGCGGTGCCATTTTCTCTTTCTGCAGCCAAGAAAGGCGCCATCACTGGCGTAGCGGTCGCGGTAGGAATTGCTGTGGTCTACACGGTTGTGTCGCGATTATTCGAGGCGATGGGCGATCTCAGCCAGCTTCCGCCGGCTTTGGCGGCCTGGTCGCCGGATCTGATCTTCGCGTTGGTGGGCAGCTATCTGATTCTGAAAATTCCTACCTGATCGCCGCACCTTATTGCAATCCTGTTTTATGCCGCGTTACTTCACCGCTATTCCCCAAGGAAAGTTATCAGTCTCGACTGGAGTCTGCGGTGTCAACCCACCACTCGACGGTGTAATCGCATACTGCGAAAGATTGGCCTGGTTGAGATTGGTGACAAACAACCAGCTATCGTCACTGCGGATAGCCATCGAGGTAGGGTACGAACTTGTGGCGATCGTTGCCGGACTTAAGGGTGACAGGCTGCCCGTGGTCGTGCTGATCCGGTACGCCGATATTTCATTCTGGCCTGTATCTAAAACGTACAGGAAATTGGCCAGCGCATCCTCTAGCAGTGGCCCGGGGGCGATACCGGTGGTAAACGGCGAACCGGTGACCGGAAGCAGGCTGAAATCGCCCTTGGCACAGGTCGGAAGTGAGACGACATTGCAAATCGTATAAGCGCTCACACTGTTGTCTAACTGGTTGGATACGTAGGCGAAGCGATTGCAAGGATCAACCGTCACTCCAAAGGGCACCCTGCCGGTCGGAACTGAGGGTGCCGCTGATGCGGTTGGCACCACCTTCAATGCGCCTGACGACGAGACCGAGTAGTTGATAAGCGTGTAATTCAGGGAATCGGTCACGTAGAGGTTTTCCGTCGTGGGAGGCACGCTCCCAGAGCAAAACGAAAACGCGATCGGATAAACCGTCGGAGTGATTGCGAGCGCGGAAGGATTCGGAGTCGTGCCGCCAGGCTCCGCCGGCAAGACAAAAGGTGATCCAGCAACCTCCGCGAGGGTGCCTCCGCTGCCGACCGACAGCACTGAGATCGCCCCTGGCAGTGTACCCGTTGAAGCATCGGCAACGAATAGAAATTTTCCCGCAGAATCTATAACCATCGCCGCCGGGGCCGCGGGTGCAGTTCCAACATCGTTCAAAGCCGTCGTCTTTAAGGGGCCTAACTTACCATCGGATGCTATGGAAAATGTTTCGATGCCGGTCATACTGGCATTCACGGCCGTACTTTTCGTGACGATCACGTACGCATAATTACCCGACGGATCAAGAACCACGACGGTTGGCTGCCCATTGGTCGGGGGGCCGTCGCTGTTGAAAATCCATGTAATATGTCCATTGCCCAGATCGAGACTAAAGGTATCCATTAAGGCATTGCCCTGCGTAGATACCACCACCAACCCGTTGTTGGTATTCGAATACTTGGCGCTGCACGCTACCAGACCAGCGGCCGAAATCAAAGCCGCGACTCCCAAAATCCAGGTAAACCTTGTGCGCATTCTTCTCTCTATCTCCTCTGAACGTGCTGCCGCGCTCCCCGGCTGCCTGACCGGGCGGAACGCTTTGCAAAGGCGTGGATTGCCATCCATTTATGTATCAGGAATGCGCGGGAAGAGCAAACCCCGCCACGTCTCATTGGAACCGAACCAGCGACTGCGAGTTGCCTGAAAGGCTTTTCGCTACCCGTGGTCTGGGATTGAGTGTCGTGGCTAAGGTCGATTACGCCTCTTGAATTGCAGGAATCGGTTGGGGAGAAATCGTGGCGCTGCTGCTCGGCAAGAGAGGCAGATGAATTTCTACCAGCAATCCGCCCTCGGCGCGATTGAAGGCTGCTACCCGGCCACCGTGAAAACGCACCGCTCTCTCGGTGATGGCTAAGCCCAATCCAACTCCGCCGGTCTGGCGACCGCGATCATCGTCCAGGCGGTAAAACGGTTGAAACAGTTTTTCCAGCGCGTCTGGCGGAACTCCCGATCCGCAATCGGTGACGCTCACCACCGCTTCCGCACCATTGGCGGATTCGGACCTCTCAAGATGAATCTCAACCGTTGAACCCTCACGGGTGTAACGGATGGCGTTGCGCACCACATTCTCGATGGCACTGTGCAGCAAAGATGCCTGGCCGCGAACTTCCCATGACCCCGGCAGGATGTCGCTGCGTACGTGACAATGGCGCGCCTGCGCTTCGAACTCGGCATCTTCGGCCACGTTCAGCACGACTTCATCCAGAAGAACGGGAGTGGTCGGAACGCGTTGTTCGCCATCTTCCAGACGCGCGAGCGTGAGCAGGCGACCGATCAACTCGTTGAGGCGACTGGCCTCCAGTTCGATGCGCTCCAGCATGCTCGCGCTCTCCGGTCCGGAGCGCTGCCGCGCCAGTCCGAGAGCGACATTCAAGCGCGCCAGCGGAGAACGCAACTCATGCGAAATGTCATTCAACAGGCGGGATTGCGCCTTTACCAGAGTTTCGAGGCGGCCGGCCATGGTATCGAAATCACGCACCAGACCTGCAATCTCGTCATGGCGGCGGCTCTTTGGATTCCCCGCGCGCGCGGTGAGGTCTCCCGCTGCGAGCAGTTGTGTGGCGGCGCGCAAGCGAGCCACCGGCTTGGTCATGTACCAAGCCAAGAAATAACAAACCAATCCCGAGGAAAGCACTGCGATGATCAACCCCGGAACCGGCATACCGCGTGGCCCGAAAAATACGCGCGGCCCGGGAGGCAGGCCCATCACCAGCGTGTAGCGATGTTTTCCGTCGGAGGAGGCACGCGAATCGCGCTGCACCGGAGGCGGCGGAAAAACAATTCCGTCACGGGGCGAGCGTGCTCCGCCAGAGGCAATGCGTATTGCCCAATCGGGGGCGCCGCGATGCGAAACTTCTTCCCCATGCTCGTCGAACAGATAAGCCCGCACGTGCTGGGTCGCCTCGAGGTTGTCCAGATATTGCCGGAGTTGCGTTCGCCCGCCTTCTTCATAAGCGTTGACCGCGTCGTTCATGGCGGTAGCGCGCAGCGCCTCCCAGGTGGCGCTGCGCGGGCGAAACGCCAGAGTAACCAAAATGGCCAGCACGATGAACAATGCTTGCGCTACCCAGAACGATAGAAAAATCTTCAGGAAGAGCTTCATGACGAGGTTTTCAGTTTTGCTTTTTCGCCAACGTTTTCCCGCGGACGGGCAAAGATGTAACCCACGCCTCGAATCGTTTTGATGTGCTCGTCGTTATCGGTGTCACCAAGTTTTTTGCGAACTTTGCTGACGTGCATATCGATGCTGCGATCAAAAGGTGAGAATTTGCGGCTGAGCACCGCATTCACCAGGCGTTCGCGTGGAACCACGCGTCCGGCTTCGCGCAGCAGCACTTCCAATAAATTGAATTCTACTGAAGTCAGCTCCACGGGCTGGCCGTCGCGGCTCACGCTGCGAGTAGCGGGATCAAGTTCAATCTCCCCGACGCGAACAACATCGGGAGCGGCTGGAGACGATTTATCTCCGCGAGTGCGGCGCAGGACCGCCCGAATGCGCGCGACCAATTCGCGCGGGTTAAAAGGCTTCGGCAGATAATCGTCGGCGCCAATCTCGAGACCAACAATCCGGTCTACATCTTCACCGCGCGCAGTGAGCAGTAAAACGGGCAGACGCGAAGTGGCTCGAATGCGGCGGAGCACTTCGAAACCATTGATCCCCGGGAGCATAACATCCAGCACCACCAGCAGGTAACCGCCGCCACTGGCGCGCTGCAAGCCGCTTTCCCCATCATGCGCGGCTTCCACGACGAAGCCTTCCGCCTGCAGGTATTCGCCGACCAGCGTGCACAGTTCCACGTCATCGTCGATAACCAGAATGCGTTCCATGTTTCTGGTTCTCATTGTGCACCATGCAACTGGCGGTTCCGGTAAAGAATTGTCAAAACTCGGAAATTTGTCAATGACAAAACTTTACTCGCTTTTACTCACGTTTTACTACTTTTCCGGCGCAATCGTGTTCCTATGATTGTACGCAAAAACGCCGCGTTCCTGAAGGAAGTCCTGGCAGGGCCGGTTTGAAGGAAGGATGTTTATGAAATCGATTGGTCTTCGCTTTATGGTTGCGGCTCTGGCTGTTTTGTTGGGCAGTGCAATCGCAAGATCGCAAACCGCGGATACGACTCCGCCACCGATGCATTCTGGAATGCGCGGCCCGCTTGGCATGGATGGCCACATGCTGCAGTTTTATGCCAAGTACCTGGGTGTGACCGACGAACAGAAGACCCAGATGAAAGCTACTTTGCAAAAAGAACGGCCTGCGATTCACCCGCTGATGCAGCAGGTACGCCAACTGGACCAGCAGCTCAAGCAGTATGAGGAAGGCACCTATGATGCGGCCAAAGTGCAAGCCTTGGTTTCGCAACAGGCGCAAACTCTGGTTCAGCTGAAAGTGGAGCAAACCCGGATTCACAACGAACTGTATCAAATGCTCACTCCCGATCAGCAGAGCAAACTGAAAGAGTTCGAAGCCAATCGGGCAGCGCGCATGCAGCAACGTATGCAGAACGCTCCGGCGTCGCAGGACCAAGACTAAGAGACTGGCCGATAATTTTCCGAGTCGGATTCAGGATTGCTGATTGTTGATTTTTGATTGCTGATTGAGAAGCCTGTTCGGGCCTAACATTTTTAATCGGCAATCAACAATCAGCAATGACTGGCGGCGGCAAGCTAGGTTCCGGTCCAGCTCCGCCTTTCTCCCGCTCAGGCCAAGGGGAACTATTATGGATATGGTGCAAGTATTCGTCTTAGATCTGGGTTGGATATTTTTCATCACCTGGGGGACGGTTCTTGCGGCAGTCAGCGCCATCGCCTTCGGGCGGGACTTATTTCCTTCTGCTTCGCGGCCACGCTACGAAGCGGAACCTCTTTCCCTGCAAGGCGACTGATTCGCCTCTGCGGAAATAGCGTCAGATAAACATCGCTTGATCTCTCCCAACCCTGGAGCCGTCTTCCCTGCGAAACTGAACCCCTGCCTGCTAAAATTTCATCTACATCAACCACATGATTCCTCGCAGCATGCGTCCGCTACTGCCTTATCTCAAGCGCTATCGCTGGGGCTTTGTGTTTGGCACATTTTGCGTGGTGATGAGCAACGGCGCGTGGGCCGGACTTCCCCGGGTGATTGGCCAAGCCGCCCAGAGTCTGGAGGGCGGTGTCACCTCGCACAAATTGCTGGTCTTTACGATGGAGGTCTTAGCACTCGCGGCAGTGCGCGGCATTTTCTTGTTTTTGACGCGCTGGGTTGTAATCGGCATCTCACGCGACATTGAATTCGATCTGCGCAACGATCTGTTCGCCCATCTGGAAACTCTTTCCTATTCCTATTATCAGCGCATGCGCACCGGCGACATCATGGCAAGAGTCACCAACGATCTGAATGCAGTGCGGATGCTGATGGGCCCTGCGATTATGTATTCGGCGAACACGCTGGTGTTCACCGCGGCGGCGCTCTGGTTCATGGTGCACAACAGTCCCCGGCTGACGCTGTATGCGTTTCTGCCGTTGCCGGTTGTGAGCGTTACTATTCAATATTTCGGCCGCCGCATTCATGAGCGGTTCGAAAGAATTCAGGCGATGTTCTCCGATATTTCCGCGCGAGCTCAGGAAAACTTTTCCGGAGCGCGGGTGGTTCGCGCCTACGTGCAGGAAGAAGCGGAGATTGCATCCTTCGAAACCGCGAACCAGGAATATGTAGCGCGCAGTTTGAAACTGGTACGGCTGATGGGCATGCTTTGGCCAACTCTCGAACTGATGCTCGGCCTCGCCATGGTTCTGGTGTTGTGGATGGGAGGCCGCGAAGTGCTGGCCGGCCGCATGCAGATTGGCGCCTTCACCGCCTTCAATATTTACATGATGCAGTTGACGTTTCCCATCATTGCATTGGGATGGGTGGTTAATATTTTTCAACGCGGCACTGCGTCGCTGGTGCGATTGAACGAGATTCTGCAGGAAAAACCTGCCATCAAGGACGAATCTGGCGCCAGCGATCACGAGGTACTGGGCGAGATCGAATTTCGCGGGCTGAATTTCGAGTATGAAGGCAAGTCCGTTCTGCACAATCTGAATCTGCGCATTCCTGCCGGCAGCAGCATGGCAATCGTGGGTCCGACGGGCTCGGGAAAAAGCACCCTGGTCAGTTTGATTCCGCGAATCTACGATGCCGCGCCGGGAATGGTTTTACTGGATGGGCGGCCAATTCGCGAGTTTTCTTTGGCCTCACTGCGCGGCAGCATCGGCTTCGTGCCGCAGGAAACATTTCTATTCAGCGATCGTATCCGCGAGAATATAGCGCTCGGCGTGGAATCCGCTACCGATCAGGAAATTCATGATGCGGCCGAAGCAGCTAACATTGCTGCTGATATCGAAGGCTTCCCAGAGCGCTACCAGACCATGGTTGGCGAGCGCGGAATCACCCTGTCGGGCGGACAGAAGCAGCGTGCCGCGATCGCCCGCGCTCTGATCCGGAACCCGCGCATCCTGATTCTGGATGACGCCCTCTCGAGCGTCGACACTCATACGGAAGACAAAATTCTGAATCACCTGCGCGAAGTCATGCAGGGCCGCACCACAATTTTCATCTCTCATCGAGTTTCCACGGTGCGGAACGCTGACCGGATCGCGGTGCTGCACGACGGCAAAATCGTAGAGCTAGGCACACACGACGAACTGCTCGCCTTGAACGGCTACTACAGCGACCTGTATAACAAGCAGTTGCTGGAAGAAGAACTGGCAGAAGTTTAGCTTCGGCGAACTTCTTGTTCATCCCAGCAAATTAAAACTTCCTTCCATGCAGCGAGTCGACGCACCGGAGATTCTCGATTCTGACGCCTGTTCGCCGCGCGAAGCGCAAGCTGTTCTGACTGTTCTGGGACGCGTCAACCGCTGGTTCGGGGGCGTCGCGACCACGCAGAAGATGGTGGGTCGCGTGGCTCAGGCGGCGGGGATAAAACGACTTTCCCTGCTGGAAGTCGCCGCAGGATCGGGCGAGGTGCCAGAGATCGTACGGCAGCGACTGGGAAGGCGCGGGATTGTGCTCGATGTAACTCTGCTGGATATGGCGCATTCCCATCTCTCTAATTCCAATCATGACTCGCGGGAGGCTGGCGAGAAAAAGCGCATCGTCGGCAATGCGCTCAGCCTTCCCTTTAAGGATGGAGCGTTCGACATCGTAAGCTGCAGCCTCTTTGCTCATCATCTGAGCCCGCGGCAACTGCTGGTTTTCGTAGGGGAGGCATTGCGAGTGAGCCGGCGAGCCGTGTTGATTAACGATCTTGTGCGTCACCCATTACATCTGGCTGCGGCGTTTGCCAGCTTTCCAATTATGTGGAACCGCGTAGCCTGGCTGGATGGTCTGACTTCCGTACGCAGAGCCTACGTGCCAACAGAGATTGAAAGCATACTTCCACCCAATGGTTTCGAACTACCGGTGCGTTTGGAAATTTCCCGCCACTTTCTCTACCGCATGGCGGTGATTCTCTGGAGAAATTCTGATTCAGAAAAACGAATCGGCTAGCGAACGACCAGCACTTCCCTCACATTATCCCGAGCGAGAAAAAATTTGATGGAGGCGAAATCGCGGAAAAGCGTCTCGATGTGCCGGTTGTTGAATACACGTTGCAACTGAAAGCCATCTGAAATGGCGGTGTGCACTGCGCCCGTAGGACCGCGGCGAGCTTCACGGCGTAGCTCAATTTTCTGCATCTCCAGAGTGTCAGTACCGACAATGTGAAAGCGGTGACAGGGCGAATCCGGGCCGGCATCGCGGGTGTGGAAGAATGCAAGCAGCATTCCGCCGGGCTTCAGCACCGACCATAGCCGTCCGACAACCGGCTTCACCAGGCTCTCATCGAGATAGTCCGAAAGATTCCAGCACAGCACAATATCGAAGTGAGCCGCGGGGTAGACTAGGTTATCGGCGAGAAATTTTCGGCTATCGAGAATCGCGGCGCCCTGCTCGTCCTTGGTAAGAAGTTCGGGATCGGTGGAAGCCGTGAGCAGATCTTCGCTGTAGATTCTGTGGCCGCGTTCGGTGAAGTGGCGAATATTGGTGGGCGAGGTGGATCCCAGATCAAGCACACACAGGTTTTCTGCGGACTCCCAAGAACGCGACAGCTCGCCCAAACCGCTGGAGCGACGAATGAGCTTCTGCGAACCCTGCGCCGGAATCGTTTCCGGTCCGGAAGAACCGCGAAAAAATTTCATGAAGGTCTGCGAGACAGATGACACTTAACTTCCTAGCCTACCGATCACTTGCCAAGGTTGATCCCCTACTGCCAACCATCCCCGGTCTGCCGCTTCGACCCGACATACACCCCGCCAGGCCCATCATTCCCATTTTAATCAATACCAAGCCGGGAAAACTACTTTGCATCCGAGCGGTGAATTTCAACTTTGCCTTTCAGGAAGGCTCCTTCTTCGATGGAAATGCGTTGCGCCGAAATGTCCCCGTTAACGACGGCCGACTTGCGCAATTCCACACGGTCACTGGCCAGAATGTTTCCGTCGAGCTTTCCCTGGACGACCACGCCCTTGCCCTCAACGCTGCCTTTGACCTGGCCATTGGGTCCCACAGTTAAGCTATTGCCCTTCAATGCGATACTGCCTTCGACCTGGCCATCCAGATATAAATCTTCACTGCCTGAAAGTTCGCCTTTGATGACAACGGATTTGCCGATTTGCGCCAAACCACTGGCTGGTGTGCTCACTGGACGTGCTCCTATCGATACGGGATAATTGCCACAGGATTCGTGCGCGATTCCTCTGGAATCATCATTCCAAGCGGAGAAACCGTTACCAAAGTACTCTAACGACTATACGCAACGCACGGAGCACCCGGCAAGCACTTGCCTGGGAACAAAGAAAATACTCGTTTTCCTGTAGAGATCGACTAAAACTAAATTGGTACAGTTCCAGAGGCAAGCGGGAGAAACAGCCCTTATGAAAAGCCGAATCAGGATAAACCTGCGGCCCTCTCTCGTGGTTCTTCTGGTTGCTCTCATCGCCGGGGCAAACGCCTATCCAATTTTCCCTGAGACCGCGGACGCTTCAGGTTACGATCCAGCTTCTTGCCTGAAGTTGGTGCAAGAAACAGCCGCAAATGAAGTCGCGGCAAATAATAATTCCCAGAAACATATGTTTCGCGCCCGCAAGCAAACTCCCCAGGGTTCTCAGACCCGGCTCTATGTGGAAACCCGCGATGCCATGGCGGGCATGACCATTGCCTATAACGACAAACCGCTGGCGTCCCAGGATATCCAGAACGAGAACGGTCGCTTGGCAGGCCTGGCAAGCAACGCGGAACTACTGCGCCGCAAACATGCGCAAGAGCAGGAGAACGCGGACCGCACCCTGCGGATTGTAAGAGCTCTGCCCGATGCTTTTCTCTACCAATACGATGGAGAAGAAGCTGGGGACGATCACGTGGGTGGCCCAGATCGCACACTGTTGCGCCTGAAGTTTCGCCCCAATCCTGCGTACCAGCCCCCTACTCACGCAGAACAGGTTCTCGCCGGCATGAATGGAGTTCTTGTAATCGATCCGGTGGCCCGCCGCATTGCGCAAATCGATGGGACGTTATTCAGAGAGGTCGCTTTTGGCTGGGGAATTTTAGGCCACCTCGACCCGGGTGGACATTTTCTTGTGGAACAGAGAGACGTTGGCAACGGCTGCTGGGAAGTTTCGCGTATGGCCCTGGACTTTACCGGAAAAATTCTCCTATTTAAGAGTCTCGCGATCAAGTCTGAGGAAGTATTTAGCGACTTCCGCCGCGTTCCTGACGGCACCACATTTGCCCAGGGTGTGGAAATGCTGAAAGCGGAAGAAGTGAAGTTGGCACAAAACCACTTCGCTGAATCCATCAAGACCGCAAATGAATCTCACTAGAGTTGGCGGTTTTGGTTCAAACGCGGGCGCGAAGCGTTTCCTTACGCGTGGTTAGTTTCTCAATCACGTCTTCTTTGATTCGATAGCCGGTGCTGGCTTGGTTGCTGATGGCAATCATTCCTTGCGGGGAGACTTGCACTTCCGGATCAATAATGTCTTCCTTCCAGTAGCGCTTCGATGCCGAAACGTCTCCCGGCAAACTGAAATTCTCCAAAGTAGAAAGCGCGATATTGTGGGCGCGGCCAACCCCGGATTCCAACATTCCGCCGCACCAGACTGGGATTTTTTGCGAGTGGCACACGTCATGGATTTTTTTCGCTTCGCTGAATCCGCCCACTCGCCCGACTTTAATGTTGATGATGCGGCAGGCGCCGGTCTCAACTGCCGCGGCCGCAGCACGCGCGCTTATGATCGATTCGTCCAGACAAATAGCGGTTCGCAGTTCTTTCTGCAGGCGCGCGTGGTAGAAGATGTCGTCATCCCAAAGCGGCTGCTCAATCATCAGCAGGTTGAATTGATCGAATACGCGCAGATGTTCAACCTGATCCAGAGTGTAGGCAGAATTGGCGTCGCAGCTCAGCGTGATGTCAGCCCAGCGCGAACGAATCTTCTCCAGCACGTTCACGTCCCACCCCGGCTTCACCTTAACTTTGATGCGGCGATAACCAGCGGCCAGTTCGATCTGGATTTTGTCGAGTAACTGTTCGACGGAGTCCTGAATGCCGATTGAAACGCCGCAAGCAATTTCAGTTCGCGTTCCCCCGAGCAGTTTCCACAAAGGCATGCTCTTCTGTTTCGCTTCCGCGTCCCACAAGGCATTTTCGAGGGCGGCTTTCGCCATGCGATGGCCGCGAACTTTGGAGAACCGCGCGGCGCAATCGCGCGCCGATTCGAGGTTGCAGCCGAGCAGTGACGGCGCGAGATAATGCGTAATGGTGGACCAACTACTTTCGATCCACTCGCTGCTGTAAAAAGGATCTTCCCCGGTCACGCACTCGGCCCAACCATTCATACCCTCACAATGCACGGTGAGCAAGAGAATGCGGCGGCTGTAGGTGCGTCCAAAACTCGTCTCGAAAAAATGAACGAGCGGCATCTGAATTTCGCGGAGCGTGATGGCTTCGATCTTCATAAGAGCAAACTTTTGAATTCAGCAGAGAGCGGCACAGCCGCGCGGAAAAAACGCTGGTTATCGAACGCCTCTTGCATGACCAGTCTTTCTAACAGATTATTCTGGCGATGCGTACGACCAATTCTCACTCCAACCGCCGAGTAGGAATTTGCCATTTCCTGCCGCATCGCGTTCGTAACCTAACACGGCGAGCCCGTCTTCGAACGCCTGAAGAAACTGTCCGCGATTTCGCTCCTGTACGGCTTGCGCCTTGTCGCGAGATTCTGCCGCAGCTTTCCACTCGTATATCTGCGCCGGGACATCAATGCCTAACCGTTTTTCGAATGCCGGAACCTTCTCCGTTTCCAGCAAAGTCTCGACCCTTCCCGATTTCAGCCACCACTCGGCAATCAACCGGTCGCTGGGAAGCCCGCCCTGTAACGGCGAGGATGTGATCCCATACTGGTTGATGTTATAGCGCCGCGCGATCGCTCCCAGCTTTTCAATATTGAGATAAGCATTCTTGATTTCAAGGGGATCGAATGTCCATTCGATCAACTCGATGCCGCGAGCCAGCGCGTCTTCGCGCTGCAGCAGCTTGAGCCGGCGGCCGAGTCCGCCGTTGCGATGATCCTTGTGGACGGCCAACATATGCGAGTGAAGATAGACGCGGCCGGAGCGCGTGCCGGGCACAGAAAGCGCGAAGCCGACCATCCTTTCGCCGTCGAAGGCACCCATTACCTGTCCGCCAACTTTTTCGGCTACAACGAACATGCGCAGAGGAACCAGTTCCGCGTCCGTAAAGTTCCACACTTCCCTTTGCAAAGCAACGCAGGCTCGGAGCTCTTCAAGCCCTTCACAGCGGCGGATCGCAATTGCATCCGGGCTCACGATTGCTTCTCCTGCAGCTTGGCTTGCTGCCACAATGATTCAAGTTCATCCATCGACGCGCTTTCGAGAGTGCCGCCGCTTTCACTCAGCCGCTGTTCCATCCACTGGAAGCGGCTTCGGAATTTTCGATTGGTTTTACGCAAGGCTGATTCTGGATCAAGCGAGAGATAGCGCGCGATGTTCACCAATACGAAAAAAAGGTCTCCAACCTCTTCTTCCAGACGCTCTCGCAGCTCCTCTGGGACCGTCTGCCGTCCGGAACCGGCTACGCCACGGCCTTCCGGGCGTGGACCGGGCGCAGGAAATTCCTGCAAGTGCTGGCGAAGCTCGCCAGTCTCCTCGGCGAGTTTATCGAACAAACCTTCCATGTTCGGCCAATCGAAGCCCACCTGCGCCGCGCGCGAACTCAGCTTGTGCGCCTCCAGCAACGACGGCATTGCGGAAGAGATCCCTGACAGTATTGACTTAAAGGAAGACTGCGCGCCTTCACTTGCATTTTTCCCGCCGTCGCGCTTTTTTCGCTCTTCGGTCTTCAGCGCCTCCCAGTTGCGCTTTACTTCAGCCGAAGTGTCCGCCTTCACCTCGCCAAACACATGCGGATGCCGGTTCACCAGCTTGTCAGAAAGCCGGTCAAGAACGTCGTCAATGGAAAACGTTCCCTGCTCCTTAGCCATTTCTGAATAGAAGAGGACCTGCAGAAGAAGATCGCCGAGTTCGCCGGGAAGTTCGCTCCAGTCGCGATTATCAATCGCTTCGAGAACTTCGTAAGTTTCTTCCAGCGTATAGGGCTTGATGGAATCGAAAGTTTGTTCGCGGTCCCAGGGACAGCCTCCCGGCGCCCGCAGGCGCTCCATGATGGCGACTGCGCGTTCAAAACGTTCACCGGTAGTGGGCATTTGCAACCACTTTAAATGAGCCGCCGCCGATGTCGCAATGCAACCGGGCTGAGTTATTTCCGATAACCCGCGACCAGTCGAATGGCATCCAACTCTTAACAGCAATCAAATATTCAAGGAGAAAGTTCATGGCAAATACTCTTCAGCGAAAGACCATTGCAATCCTGGCTACCGACGGCTTTGAGCAGGCGGAGTTAACCCAACCGAAAAAAGCGCTTGAGGAAGCCGGCGCCCGCACTCAGGTGATCTCTCCGAAAGGAGGAAGAATTAGGGGCTGGAATAAGAAAGACTGGGGCGAGGAGGTGCCGGTCGACGTCACGCTCGACTCCGCCGATCCCGCAAAATACGACGCTCTCCTTTTGCCGGGCGGGGTTATGAATCCCGATCACTTGAGAATGATTCCGGAAGCGGTTCAGTTTGTGAAGCACTTTTTCGATCAGGGGAAACCCGTGGCGGCGATCTGCCATGGACCGTGGATGCTGGTAGAAGCAGGCGCGGTGCGGGGACGCACTATTACTTCATGGCCTTCCTTGAAAACCGACATTCGAAATGCCGGCGGTACCTGGGTGGATGAAGAAGTGGTTTTGAGCAACGGAGTGGTAACCAGCCGCAAGCCCGACGACATTCCGGCGTTCAACCGCCAAATGATCGACTTATTTTCGAAGGGTGCGAACGCGAGCGGGCAAAAAGAACGGAAAGTCGCGTAAACAAACCATCTTGCAGGATGCCGGCCCGAGTTGGCTCAAGCGGGCCGGCTTTTTTGCGTAATCTCCAAACTTTCAGCCCGGACGATAGGATTTCGGTCAGGCACGTTACAGCACCAAGGTGACTTGTTGCTTGGGAGCGGCGAAGTGCAGACTCCAGGAGTCGAAGTGTGACTTGGCCAACGGAATTTTAGTAACCTTGCAACAAGTTACTCCGGTGCGAAATTCATATGGTTTTAGCCGCAAATCCACGGGCAAGCCTGGAAGGTCAACGCTTTCACGTAGTGGTGATTGGCGGCGGCATCAACGGCGTGGCTGTGGCGCGAGAGTGCGCGCGCGCGGGAAAACACACATTACTAATTGAACAAACTGATTTTGCCGCGGGAGTAACCAGCCGCTCGACTCGAATCATTCACGGCGGCCTGCGTTACCTGGAACACGCGGAGCTCGGGTTGGTGCGGGAGTCGCTGCGTGAGCGCGAGAAGTTGCTGCGAGAAAAATCTCACCTGGTGCATCCCATGCACTTCCTCTTGCTTTTGAACGAAACCAGCCAACGCAGCGCGCTGAAAGTGCGCGCTGGATTATGGCTTTACCAACGCATGGCAGGAAAACCACCCATCGACAGCACTGAGATGGAATTGAAGAGGCTGGAGCGGGCGCTGGACGCGGGACATAAGTGGTCGTTTTTTAACTATGAAGACGCCCAGTGCGAGTTTCCCGAACGCCTGGTTGCAGAGTGGCTGCTGGAAGCAGTAGAGGCTGGCGCCGTGGTGCGGAATCACACCGAGGCGCTGGCAGTGGATGTGGCGCATGGCCGAGTGCACGGGGTATTGCTGCGCGATCAGATTACCGGCCGCGACGCGCGCGTAGACGCGGCATGGGTGATCAACTGCAGCGGGCCATGGGCCGACCGCGTATGCCAGCGCTCGTCCATCCGCATGGGCAAGCCAATGCTGGGCGGAGTGCGCGGCTCACACATCGTCGTGCCACGCTTTCCAGGTTCGCCGAATATGGCGGTTTATACCGAAGCGCCGGATGGTCGTCCGATTTTCATAGTGCCATGGAACGACCAGATCATGGTCGGAACCACGGAAGTGGCCGACAACGGCGATCCCGGAAAAACTGTGCCGTCGGCGGATGAAATTAATTACCTTGTACGTTCCGTCGCACAACTATTTCCCAAGGCAAAGATCACGGCGCAGAGTGTGAAATATTCTTTCGCCGGCATTCGACCACTACCCTATTCGCCGGACAATAATCCTTCAGCGGTCACGCGGAAGCACATTTTGCACGACCATGCCGACGACGGCGCAGCGCACATGATCTCGGTAATCGGCGGAAAGCTGACGACCGCTGCCTCGCTGGGGCGGGCCTGCGCCCGGAAGATCGGGCTGCAAGTGGCGGAGCCGAATGCCTTTGCCATGGGCCCGGGTCGGGCACTGGATCCTTTGCTGGACGATGCGGTTTTGGAAATTGCACGGATCGGTGCGGTGAGCGAAGAATCCGCTCGTGGAATCCTGGAGTGGCACGGCAAACGCGCAGCCGATATCGCACGCATGGCACTGGTAGGGGCTGAAATGCGGGCTCCGATTTGTCCGCACACTTCGCACGTGGTTGCGGAAGTGGTGGAAGCTTACCGCAGAGAATATGCCGTCACGCTCGGGGATGCCCTGCTGCGACGAGTTCCGGTGGCGCTGGGCGCGTGCTGGTCGGAATCCTGCAGCCGTGAAGCCGCACTACGCATTGGCGCCGTCCTAGGTTGGAATGATCTTACCCGGGGTGCGAATCTGGAAGCGCTCGAGATGGAGCGTGCCGCTTTTCTAAGGCCTGCGCCACGCACCGAAGCTATGTTCGAAGCTGCCGCGGATTAGCTGTAGCAGCGAAGGTGCGAGCAAGCCGTTCAGGATGGTCCGAGATAATCCCGTCCACTCCCCATTTTGAGAATCGCTTCATGTCTTTCACGGAATTGACTGTCCAGACCAGTACTTTTTTGCCTGCACTCTTAATCTCAGCGATGACATTCTGCTCCGTCAATGTGTAATGCGAGATCACATAATCAACAGGCTGCGCGGGCCAAAGGTTGAACTGGGCGCGGGTCTCGCAAATTAGCCCGAGCGGAATGTTTGCGTCAACGGCGTTGACCGTCTGTAGCACTTCCGGCAGAAATGAGGAAATCACATAGCCACGGCTCGGTGTAAAGGCACGAAGCAAATCCAAAGCAACGGCTTCCAGCCCGAGGATTTTCAGCTCGATGTCCAGAAAAGCCGTAGTTTGGTAGTGCTCAAGAACATCGCGCAGAAGCGGGAGTCCCAACAGCGATGCCGGGGAATGAGCGACGTGAGCCCCCTCAACCGTGGCATCGTGGCAGATGACGGGCACGCCATCGGCGGAGAGTCGCACATCGAACTCGAAGCCATCGCAGCCATGGGCAAGAGCCCGATCAAAAGAAGCCAGAGAGTTTTCCGGGACAGATTTCTCAGCCCGCGCGCCGCGGTGGCCGAGAAGCAGTGGACGATTCGGCATACCCCAGATTTTACTGAAGCGCTAATCCAAGTCGAAATCGCGAATCGGTTTGCCGGTGTCCGGCGATTCTTTGGCTTTTTTGACTGCTTCCTGAAACTTTTTTTCCAGAAGTTCGGAAGCATGCTTCTGGGCTTCAACTGATTGGCGGAAGATGGATTCGCGGCGCGTATCCTGCTCTTTCATGGCGCGGGCGGCGGCTTCCATGTCGTTGAACATGCGCGGCTTCACGGCAGCGGTATGGGCGATCACCGAGCGCGTTTCCACGTCCACTTTCAGCAGCGCGCTGCAGCAGGGACAGGTGATTTCGAAGTTTGTGGAATTCTTCGCCACTTTGCGAATCATACCGCAAAACTGGGACGCACGCGCCTAGCGTTGCAGTTTGATGGGGAAGATGTGAAAGACGCCGAGCAACTCCCAGCCCAGCAAGAAAATGGAGAGCAGGACAATGAGGACCGCCATCAGTTCGCCGAAGGTGAGTCCACGGCGATTGGGTTCGAAACGCCGCGCGGCCAAGCTCAGGATATTCAACGTCGCAAATCCGAAAACTACGGCCCAGAGAATGTTGTACACATCGTTGCGGCGGTTGGGATGATGCTGCAAGAGCAGCAAAGCCGTGAGAACCACCGGAACACGCGCCAGGCTATACAAAGATAGCGCGGCACACTTTGTGCGCGCTAACGCTCCCATCCATCGGGTTGTTAAAGCTAAAGCCATAAAACGCTAACCTTCGGGCCGCACCGTTGGATTGGATATTACATTTTTTCGAGGAACGGGTCACGAGTATGGCTCAACCAAGCCAACATTTATAAGCCCTTTGTGAACACTGTTTCCCTCTTGGTTATGGCTTTTAATTTTCGCGCTGAAACGAATGGATCGCTGCTTGTGGGTCCGGTACAGACTTTTCGATAAGATGGAAAGATGCCCGGGCTGCGCTTCGTTTTTTTCGACATCGGAAATACCCTGCTCTTTCCCAACCGAACGAAAATGCTGTCTCCAATCCCGACTGATCGTCGTCCCACACTGGCGCAGTGGCAGGCTCTGGAGCGAAAGACCAAGGTTGAGTTTGATCGCGACATGCAGCAGGGTCGAGTCGATCACAGTTTCTGGTGGATCTTCCATTCCTACCTTTTCGAAGATCTCAGGGAAAGCCGCGACGATGAATCCCGAAAAGGATTGGTTCAAGAATTGGTGCGGAACACGCAGAACTCGGCCAATTGGGATCAGATTCTACCGGATACGCGTGCCGCGCTCGATCGAATCCGCAAGAGGTTTCGCATTGCGGTAATTTCCAATGCCGATGGAAGAATCGAGAATATTCTCTCGCGCTGTGGAATCGCCGACTGCTTCGAAGCGATTACGGATTCAGGCATCGTGGGATTTGAAAAGCCTCGTCCCGAGATCTTTTACGCAGCGTTGAAGACCATGAATGCCCGGGCCGACGAAAGTCTGTACGTGGGCGACGTGTACTCCGTGGATTATGTGGGAGCTACAAGCGCCGGCATGCGGGCTGTACTGTTTGATGTGGCCGGAGCCTATCGAGGCCGCAAGGAGCCTCGCATGGAATCTTTGGCGGAACTGGAAAGTTGGCTGGGGAAATAGCTGCTGAAGTAAAATCTGTATCATCATGCCTGACACCGCACGCCTGTTTCTATTTCTTAGCGCAGCGCTGTTGCTGGCCATTGCACCCGGACCGGGAATGCTGTATGTGCTTGCCCGCAGCCTGGCTGGAGGTAAGCGCGAAGGCATTTTGTCGGCGCTGGGAACCTTTCTCGGCGGCATGATCCACGTATTTGCCGCAGCGTTAGGAGTTTCCGTTATCCTCGCGCGATCTGCCCTGGCCTTCTCAACGGTGAAATATTTGGGAGCTGCTTACTTGTGTTTTCTTGGCGTGAGCATGATCATCGATGCGAGAAAGGATACAGAGAAAGCAGAAGCGAGTTCGGCGAATTCTTTTTCCGCGCCCAATGCCATGGCAGCGCGCAACCCGCTATGGCAGGGTGTTGCAACTGAAGCACTCAATCCGAAGACAGCACTGTTTTTTCTTTCCTTCATTCCACAGTTCGTCAACCGTGGGTCTGGACACGTGTTTTTTCAGTTCGTCATTCTGGTAACTGCCTCTGTAATTCTGAATACGTCGGCCGACATGATCGTCATCCTGCTGGCGGGACCGCTAGGGAAAAACCTCCGTTCGTCAGCCGTGTTTCGGCGTCGGCAGCGAACGCTTACGGGCGCGATCATGATTGGGCTGGGGACTTACCTGGCGACCAGCGAAAACCACTAGCGATTATCGATTTCTAGAGTTCCAGTTTCTATAGTTCGAGGATCTGGTGGTCAAGACAATCGGTTTGCATCGCCTCGTAAAGGCTCCTCAGAAGCTCGGTTCCATAGCGAGCCAGGAAATAGATTCCCGCAACTCCTCGCTCCTGCAAGCCATCTTCGGGATAAAGGGCCTGATTCAGCACCTCTGCTTTGCGGGCAACAACTTCGCTGCGGCGCAATTCTGCGGCCATGGCGCGCTCGCGGAGGCGGTCCAACTGATAATGTGCTTTTGACGCGGCGGTTTGGCTGGCTTCAACGAGGGTGGGGTCTAGTTTAGCGAGCGGCGCATGCAGGCTGGCAAAAGATTCTTCCACCGATTTGTTCGCACACTCGAATGCCGTCTGCAAATCAGCAGACATGGCCCGTTCAGCCAAAGTACGGCGAAGCGGCTCTATCCCCTGGAATGTGTCGCGCACCGCGATCCCGAATTTCTCAAGCGCGCGCTGGATTTTCGGTTCTACCAGCGTGGCGGAAAAACGAGGCACGATCGGGGTGATGCGTCCGAGCAGCTTTTCGTAGACCGCCCCGGCCTGCGCGAAATATGCGGCCTCCGCCGCTCCCCCTGCATAGGCGAGCGTGGGCAAAAGATAATCCTGCACCACCGGCCGCAATAAAACATTGGGACTGAAACTTTCCGGCTTCGTTCCGATGCGTTCGATTAGCTCGTCGGCGGATAACGTCTCGGTTTCGTTGGCACTGGCAATCACAAACTCAGACAAGTTTCCCTTGGCGCGCAATTGAATTGGCGTGCGCACGCCGCTTTGCAAGGTGAATACCAGAACCGATGAAGCAGTGACTTTGACCTGCTGGTGATATCCCGCTGTTTCTAGGGCTTCTCCGCGAGCCAGTAGCGCGTCATCGATTTCAGAGACTCGCTCGACCGCGGCTCGGTAGACCGGCGCCGCGATTCGGTGCAGTTCTGGATCGGAAGCGTCCAAAAGAACCACTCCCCACGCCGCAAACAGGCGCGCATAGAAGCGGGCGAAGGCTGAGCCCAGTGTTTCCCCGGGACGATACGACTCGCGCAAACTTTGCGCAGCTTCCGAATCCCCCAGCAACGACAGGGCTTCTTCAACTACTGGCACAATCTCTTCCCCTAATCGCACGTCGCTCACGGGAGCGCCGGGAAGGCTGTGGCTCGAAGTGGTGAGCTTACGCAGCAGGCCGTCCGATCCCGGCACAGAAACGTGATTCACCTCTTCCAGATCGTGATCGTAAGTGGCCAGCCAGAAGACGGGGACGGAATCCACGCCGGCAGCCGTCGCTTCGTCAGCCAGCTTAACCGCGCTGAGAGCCTTGTAGATCGAGAACATGGGGCCGCCAAACAGTCCCACTTGCTGTCCCGTCACGATGGCGGCGGCACCGCGGCGAAAGCGCGTTATGTTGGAAAGAGTTTGCGGGGATGCACCCCAGGATTGGTTTTGCCGCTCGAGAATCGCGCTGATGCGCTCGCGTCGCGCGGGCTCATAGTTTATGTTGGATGCTTCTGCCTTGAACCATTCCCCGAAATGTGGAGAGTGCGGGTAGAACGGGCGAACGGCGGGAGAATAGGAGAGGAAGTCAGTGAAAAGCCGTGTGGTGTGCGGGATCTGGGCGAAAGGCAGACACTGCGATTTCACCGGCAACACTCCTGACAGCAACAGTTTGTAAAGTGTTGGACGAATCGAATCATCGCCGGTTAAC
This sequence comes from uncultured Acidobacteriaceae bacterium, assembly GCA_963724815.1. Taxonomy (GTDB): domain Bacteria; phylum Acidobacteriota; class Terriglobia; order Terriglobales; family Acidobacteriaceae; genus Sulfotelmatobacter. Next base: position 2,121 of record CAVRWS010000045.1, on the reverse strand, counting down.
GCCTTCCGTTCTCGCAAAAGTTAACAAAGTCATACTAGAGATGCCCGCCAATCGCCGCGAGATGCAAGATAATGGTACGCAACACCCGGCAAGAAAGGAAATGTGCAATGAGTTTGACGGCCGCTCCGCTGCAGATCGAGACTCCGGTTACCCTGGAAGGATCGGTCGTTCGCCTTGAACCAATTCGCCGCGAGCATGCGGAACTCTTCTGGCAAGTCGCCCAGGATGCGCTCGATAACATCTTCCAATGGATTCCCTACCGCGTGCAGACGCCGGAAGATTTCAAGCAGCTCGTCGAGAAGGCGCTGGGCGAGCAGGAACGCGGCGAATCAATAGTGTTCGCGACGGTCGAGCGTGCATCTGGCAACGTGATCGGCAGCACACGTTTTATGAACATCGATCGTGTGAATCGCAGAGTAGAAATTGGTTCCACCTGGATCGCACCGGCGTGGCAGCGTACAGCCGTCAACACAGAAGCAAAGTACCTCATGCTGCGCCACGCTTTCGAAGTCTGGAAATGTATGCGCGTTGAACTCAAAACGGATGCTCTGAATCAGCGTTCGCGGAATGCGATCCTGCGCATCGGCGCGAAGGAGGAAGGCACGCTGCGCAAGCACCTGATCACTTGGGCCGGTCGAATCCGCGACACGGTGTATTTCAGCATTCTGGATACCGAGTGGCCACAGGTGAAAGCCATGCTGGAAACGACGCTCGCGCCGAACGCTTCGTCAAAGAATGTTTGAGTCCAGACCGGCGATGAATTGGATACCGGGGATAACCTTGCCGACCAGGTTCCTGTCATTGGTGAGAAATAGATCTGTGCCCGCGCTGGCCGCGCAAGCCAGATGAATAGCATCGGCGGAGGGTATTTTCAGCGAACCCTTAATTCGTCCAAAGACATCAGCCGTTTCAGCAGTGAAAGCAATTACCTCTGAGACCGACTCCTCCAACGCCGCTTTCACCTCCTGGATGCGTTCTTTACTGGCACCCTCGTTTGTAGGCTCCGGCAACATTTGCCTAGCAGCTCCAGTAATAAGTTGGTCATTGCGCTCTTGCATTCGCGACCAGATTGCATCCACTCTTCTCCCAAACTGGGGATTTTCTTCCAGCCAGTAGATGAAAAGCATTGTGTCCCAATAAACGCGGCTCACCGGTCTTTTCCCGGGCCATAGAAATTGGCGCGTTCGTTGCGCAGGTAGTTCTCGCCTCCGCCCAGCTCGGCGAAGACATCCTTGAGCGCGCCCCGGAGCCGGTTCCAGGCATCCTGACGATCAGTTCCCTTATCGTGTTTTTCCTTGGCGACGAATTCGTAGGTATAGGTAACGGTTGTGCTCTGACCGGATGGCGGGCCGCTGCTGCCCACGAGTCGCAGGTTGTTATCCTGCAGGAATTTTCGAGTCTTCAGTGCGCTGCAAACCTGGTTAACACCACTGAGCGTCAGTTCCCGCACAACATCCCCAGCTCTGATTGAAAACCGCGCCTCGTTGCGGGCACGAGCGGGAATTACGTACCTTTCTCTGCCCAGCGTTGAATTCGATCTGCGTCTCTCATGGCGCTCCATCCTAGACAGAATTAGCTTCAGCCGCAATAGAATAGCATGAATAAAATAAATGCAATGCAATAAAACAAACATCGGATCCGCAGAGGCAGAGCGGTTGTGCTCACGGCAGATTGAGATAATCCTACGGCGGTTGACTTCCAAATGCTTCAGCTAGTCTGGAATCAGCTCTTTGAATGGTCTATCCCAAATGGGGGCGTCACGGCTTCGACGGAGATGCTTGCGGCCAAGAGGCATGCCGGGGTGCACACACCCGTAATCGCGTGCAAAATGATAATTGCCAATCAACAAATGGCATACGCAGCCTAATTAATTAGGCATCCGCTTTCCACCGCTTCGCCCTTGGGCGGTGAGCGAGCGTCACACAGAGGGCTGCCTTCTCCGCCACGTCTGGGTGGAGAGGTTAAGATCACAGGCTAGCGGCTAGCGTTTCTTGTCCGTTCTGAGCGTGGGCCGCGAACGTCCCGGGGGAAGCGCCGCAAGGCGCCCAACGCCTGGGGCATGAACGCGAGAAGCATGTAGTCTCTTGACCAGTAACATTTTCGGACGCGGGTTCGACTCCC
>CAVRWS010000044.1:0-14839 GCA_963724815.1 uncultured Acidobacteriaceae bacterium | reverse complement strand
TTCATTCCAATTCTCAAGCGTCTTTTTCACCAGAGCCATGTACTGGTCCGCTATGGCGCCGTCGATCAGGCGGTGGTCGTAGCCGAGCGTGAGGTGAACGACCGACCGGATGGCAATCGAATCGTTGCCTTCTTTATCGGTAACGACCAGGGGCTGTTTGGTAATGCCTCCCACGCCCATAATGGCGGAGTTTGGCTGATTGATGATGGGCAAGCCAAAGACGGCGCCGAACTGGCCGGGATTTGTAACAGTAAACGTGGAGCCTTCGATATCTTCGGGCTTGAGCTTCTTGGTGCGCGCGCGCTCGCCAAGGTCCGTGATGCCGCGCTGCAAGCCGAGAAAGTTGAGGTCTCCGGCATTTTTCAGGACAGGTACGATGAGACCCCAATCGAGGGCGACGGCGATACCGACGTTAATCTGACGGTGGTAGCGGATGTTGTCGCCTTCGAGTGTGGCGTTTAGGATGGGCCATTGCTGCAGTGCGATGATGGCGGCGCGGACGAAGAACGGCATGAAGGTGAGGCGGACGCCGTGGCGCTGCTCGAAAGCATTTTTTTGTTTGGCACGCAGGGTCACGATGCGAGTGAAATCCACTTCATACATGCAGTGGACGTGAGCGCTAGTGCGACGCGATTCGATCATGCGCTGGGCGATGATTTTGCGCATGTTCGTCATGGGAACAAGGTCGCCGGGATAGGCCGCCGGAGCGGACGGACGGACGGCGGCAGGCGCGGGCTGAGAGGCGGGTTCCGCGGCAGCGGCCGGTGAAGAAGCCGGGCGCTCGATGAAGGCCATGATGTCCTGCTTGGTAATGCGGCCGCCAAGTCCGGTACCGGAGACTTGCGAAAGATTGACGCCGTGCTCGCGGGCGATCTTGCGTACGAGGGGGGACGAACGGGCTTCCTTGGCACCATCTTCCGCCGACTGTTGGGCGGGCGTTGCGCTGGCGACTGGCACGGGAGGCGATGTGGCGGCTTTCTTCTCTTCTTTTTCCCCGGCTGACTTTGTTTCAGGAGGCGGTGCAGAGGCGATTGGCGCGGCTTTCGCCGGGGCGGCCGCGGCTTCACCGTCCACGGAGATGGTGCCGACGACGGTGTTCACTCCGACCGTGCTGCCTTCAGAGACTTTGATCTCCTGCAGAACGCCAGAGGCGGGGGCGGGAATCTCAGCGTCAACTTTGTCGGTAGAGATTTCGAAGAGCGGTTCGTCGCGCTGAACCTTGTCGCCAGGCTTTTTCAGCCATTTGGTAATAGTGCCCTCGACGATGGATTCGCCCATCTGAGGCATGATGATGTCAGTCGGCATGATTTCCTTTCACGCGGCCCACGGTTCGGAACAGAGGACCGGACGCAACCCAATATTATAGCGGGTGGGGGAGTCAGCTTGAAACGCTCCCGGGGCAACAGTTGGTTCTTCTTTTGGCCGCGGCACGCCCCACTGTGTAAACTAGCTTCGCGATGAGATCTCTCCCCCGCTCTTCACCTGCGCGCCATTATTCTTCTGCGGCGGCGCGGCTTGTAATCATCTTTGCGCTTTTGTTGGCCTGCGTTGTGGCGAGTTTTGCCTCGGCTTATAACGCCCATCCCAAGCTGGTGGTCGTGATTGTGATCGACCAGTTTCGCGGCGACTATCTTGAGCGCTATCGCGATCAGTTCGGTGAAGGCGGATTCCGCTTGCTGCTCGATCATGGGGCCAACTTTACTGACTGCAACTACGATTACGCCAATACGCGCACCGCTCCCGGACATGCCACGCTTTTTACGGGGGCTTACAGCAACGGTCACGGCATTGCGGCCAATGAATGGTGGGATCCGCGGAAGAAGCGCATGGTGACTTCGGTTGAGGATGACAGCACCAAGCTTGTGGGTGTCCCCGAAGAAAAGACAGGAGCATCGCCACACAATTTGTTAGCAGATACTTTAGGCGACGAACTCAAACTTGCTACCCAGGGACAGGCGCGCGTATTCGCCGTTTCGCTGAAAGACCGCGCTGCCGTGCTGCCCGGAGGCTTTGCCGCCGACGCGGCGTACTGGATTGAACCCAGGAGCGGCGCATGGATTACTTCCACGTACTATCGCAGCGACTTGCCCAAGTGGGCGCAGGATTTCAATTCAGGGAATCGCGCCGCGAAATATTGGGACCGCGATTGGAAGAACAGTAATGGCGACATTTTGCGCTCAACGGTCCATCGCAAGAGTAAGGATGGATCCGATGCCGGATTTTACGAAGTGATCGGCTCTACGCCCTTTGCCAACGAATACGAGTTGGAATTCGCCAAGCAATTGGTGGTTTATGAAGGTCTCGGTGGCGGACGGGCCACGGACTTACTTTCCATCAGTCTTTCCGCAAACGATATTCTTGGACATCAGGTCGGTCCCGATTCGCCGGAGATGGCGGCGATGGCGCTGGCGCTCGATCGCGAGCTGGCCGACTTCTTCAACTTTCTCGGTCATCAGATCGGTCTGGCGAATGTGTGGATCGCGCTATCAGCCGATCATGGAGTTTCCGCATTGCCCGATGCCGCAAAGAGATTGCGCATTCCCGCCGCCAATCTGGATGCGGGTAAGCTCGAAGCGCAAATTAATGGCGCGGTGACGGCGAAGTTTTCGCCGGGTCACTCAGCCACTTACATCAAACTCGACTATCCGCTTGCGTGGCTCGATCAGGATGCGTTCATCGCGGCTCATATCAAGGAGCAAGAAGCCGAAGCTGTAGTGGGTGAGGCGATGAAGCAGGCAGGACTGCGCGCGTACTTCACCAAGACACAGTTGGCCGAAGGCGCAATACCCGATACGACTCTCGGTAGAAAGTTTTTGAATAGTTATTCGCCTGAAGGCGGCTGGTATGTGATGGGAGTTCAGGAGCCTTATACGGTCGGCCCTGCAAAGGGCACGGACCACGCATCACCTTACACCTACGATACCCACGTGCCGCTGGCTTTTTATGGATTGCCGTTTCGGCCGGGCACTTATCGAACACATTCGGAGCCGGTCGATATGGCGGCGACGTTGGCATCGCTACTCGGCATCAACGCTCCCACTCATGCTGTCGGTCGAGTGCTGACCGAGGCGCTGGCTCCGGCTCACCACGCGGAAAGTGCAGCAGAGCCAACTCCTGCAGGATCAAATGCGCAGAGGAGTCCACAGTGACGCCAGCTTCTGACAGCGCCAAACCGGCCTTGGACCTCAGCGTCAGCGTCGCTGGAATCCCGCTTAAGAACCCGATCATTGCCGCCAGCGGCACGTTTGGTTATGGCGTCGAATTCGAGGACGTAGTCCACCTCGACAAGTTGGGCGGCTTCGTAGTCAAGGGGCTCTCGCGAGAACCGATGATCGGCAATCCGCCGCCGCGTCTATGGGAAACCGCTGCCGGCATGCTCAATGCCATCGGCCTGCAAAATATTGGCGCTGCCGCATTTCTGGAAGAGAAGCTGCCCAAACTCCGGCAGATTACGAACATCACCGTTTTCGCCAACATCTTCGGCTACACTCGCGAGGATTACGAACGAACCATCGAGATTCTCAACGACGGCGAAGGCATCGCGGCCTACGAACTCAATGTTTCTTGCCCTAACACAGCGCACGGTGGCTTGCAGTTCGGGAGCGATCCGCGGTCGCTCGATGAAGTGGTGACTACAGCGAAGCGGGTTGCGCGCCGCCCTCTGATCGTGAAGCTCTCGCCCAACGTGACCAGCATCGCGCAGATGGCCCACATCGCGCAGGAGGCGGGCGCCGACGCAGTCTCGCTGGTGAATACTTTCGTGGCCATGGCCATTGATGCCGATACGCGCAAACCGCGTATTGCTAATGTCACCGCCGGACTCTCTGGCCCTGCCATAAAGCCGATCGCTCTGCGCATGGTCTACGACGCGGCACATGCGGTGAACATTCCAGTGATTGGCATGGGAGGCATTTCCACCGCTGCGGACGTCGTGGAATTTATGCTTGCGGGTGCAACCGCGGTGCAGATCGGAACCGCGAGTTATTGGGACCCTTGCGCTACCGAGAAAATTGTCAGCGACCTGCAGCGCTGGTGCCAGGATCACCAAGTCACACGCTTGGCAGACCTGACTGGCGGACTGATCGTTGAATAAGAATGGTCTGCCACAGCAGCAGGACGGAACTAACGCCCGTGGGTGTACCAGATCGACCCTGGCGATTTGTAATTGCGCCCCTCGCCCCACACGACGTGGGTGTTTCCCAAGTTGTCGATGGCAATCGAAAAGTAGTCGCCGAACGGAAAGCGGAAACCTTCGGGAAGGATGTAATCGTAGCCGCGCTCCGGCCCAGAAAGCTGAGCTTCAGACGACCATGTGGCTCCCCCGTTGCTCGAACTGCGCTCAAAAACATTCCATAGTGGCTGAGTTCCCGGAGGCTGATTTCGCGTATCCATCCAAGCGATACGCACATCCCCCGCCTCGCCTGCCGCAATGGCAGGAAAACAGTGCTCTGCCGAAAGCTGTGCGGACGAGACTTCCGTCCTGGCCGACCAGCTTGCTTCGCCCGTGGTCGAAGAAGAAAAGAACATGCGCTCGTTTCCACCGTTTGTGGTGCCGGCATTCCACAACACGTAAAGAGTTCCGGCGGCGTCCGAAGCAAGCGCAGCTTGTGCCCCAAGATAGCCGGCTTCGCAACCTTCGGCGGAGCAATCGGGCGCCGCGCCTGAAACATCCAGCAGCGCCGTCTTCCAACTAAGTCCGCTATCCGAGGACCGGCTAACGTAAAGGCTAACGGGGCGGGTGCTCGATTCCTGCCGCGCGTAAGCCGTCCATGAAAAGTAGACGTTGCCGCTGGCATCGACCGTCGCGCCCCCGGCCAGCGACCAGCCGGGCTTTGCGCCAGGATTCACCGCCGCCGATGTAAAAGTCTGCGCGTAATCATGAGACGCGGCTACCAGGAAATTTTGCTCGTGATTGAACCCCACATAAACGTCAGCGCCGTGGACAGCCAACACCGGCTTATCGGCATCATCCGGCGAACGCGCCGCCACTGAAAAATACCAGGTGTGGCCAAAATCCTGTGACCGTGCCACGATCACATCACGTTTATTGTCCTGCAGCCAGGAGGCATATAAGGTTTGCCGATCGACGGGGTCAACGACGATTTGGGGATCAAACTGGCCGGTCAACGAAGGCGCGAGCGAATGCGGAACTCCCCACGACATTCCGTTATCATTGCTGACCAGCAGCGAGATAGTTGGCGTAGCGCATGCGCGGCAGTCGGCTACCGCTCCATATTGAGGAAACAGAATATAGATGTGTCCCTGGCCGTCGGTCGCCAGCGCCGGTTCCCATTGATCGCCATTACTGTAACCGACGCGACGGGGCGGGCTGAAGTTAGCAGCCGGGATCACAGCAGCCAGTGCGGTCTGCGCCATTGAGAAGGCAATAAGCAACCAGAGGGCAAACCTCGGCACGCGTCTAGCCCGGCTGGATCTCAAAACCACAGACTTCTCCTGGAAATACTCCTGCAACAACCTTGGCGGAACTTTATCTCGAATCCTGCCGGAACGTCAATTGCCAGAGGGCCACGGGCTCATCGCGTACACTTTGCAATAACGTGACTATGCAATAACGTGACTTTCTGCCCAGTTCGTCATCTAATAGAGTGCGTTACACGAGCGGAGACCATGCCCGCCGCAATGCCGCCAGGAAGGCGGTCTACGAGGAGCCGAATTTAGATGCAGAAAGCCACATTTGCAGCCGGATGTTTCTGGGGAGTGGAATTCACCTTTCGGCAGATGCCGGGTGTGCTGGGGACGCGCGTGGGCTACATCGGCGGGAAGACCGAAGATCCAACCTATAAAGAAGTTTGCACAGACCGCACTGGCCACGCCGAGGCGGTAGAAGTGGAATTTGATCCTGCCAAGATCCACTACCAAGATTTACTGAAGGTTTTCTGGGAAAACCATGATCCCACGCAGCTCAACCGCCAGGGGCCAGACTGGGGCACGCAGTACCGCTCCGCCATATTTTTTCACTCGCCGGAGCAGCAGGCCACCGCGCAGGCCTCAAAGGAAGCGCTGGAGAAGGCCCACCGCTTCCCCAAGCCCATCGTCACGCAGATTGTTCCTGCAGTCACCTTTTATCCCGCTGAGGACTATCACCAGCAGTATCTAGAGAAGCGCGGGCTGGCCAGCTGCCACATCAAAGCGTAAGGACGAAAAAACAGGCACGGGGGCTCGATTGCGACTCCCGCTACCACTGCATCTGCGTCAGTCGTCATCAGGATCCGTGGGCGGCCGTGTATCGTTGAGGAAGTATGCCGCCTTTAGTGGAGCGTTAATCGTGTGAAATGGAAGTGGCTGCTGGCTGAAGTTGAAAATGTCGGAAAGATCGTCGGCGGGAGCGTCCGCGTAGCCGAGCGACGGCAGAGCAAACGTAACCTCAACAAATTTCAAAATACTTCCGAAATCATGCGTGATATGGGAGATGTAGGCTGCTTTGGCATAGGGCGACACCACAATCATCGGCACGCGAAATCCGTACTCGTAAGAGTTGAGCATCTTCGGTGGCGGCACGTGGTCGTACCATCCTCCCCAATCGTCCCATGTAATGATGATGGCCGTGTTTGACCAGTAGGGGCTGTTTCCAATGGCGTTCACGACAGCCGCAACCCATGACGGTCCGGATCCGTCGTTACCTTGCGCATGATCGGATTCCAGACCATTTGGGATGATCCAGCTCACGTCTGGAAGCTGTGGTATTGGCAATGTCTGTTAGCACGGGAGCGGGGTTCTGCGGACTTGCCAGCACTACATGATCGGTCCAATCGGCTCCAACGCAGGCTGTGCCATTCGGAGGGGCCACGTTGGGTCCACACATGTGTTGTATTGCATTGGGGGCAGTCCAAATCGATCCCGCCGAGGGAGCGTAGTAGCGCCAGCTCACGAACTTCTTGTTGAGCAAATCAGTTAATGTCGGGTGTTCAAAACATGGGTACTGACTGCTCGCCTCGCGACCCGTAGCGTCAATCATCGCCACCCTCGCGGTGGGGTAAGCAATGCAGCCTGTGAGGTTGACATTGAACGGATTCTCGGCCGCAAACAAATTGCTAGTTGCAGTAGGCGCCGAAGTGCCGGAAAGAATGAACTGATGAGCCGGGAAGCTGGGGCCTTGATTGGTCTGGAACATGCGATCGGCAAATGTGTACTGCTCGGCCATTTGGAAATAAGGTCGGACGTCAATCGGATTCACGTATTTGAACTGGGGATTGGCTGAAAGGCAGGCGGGAAAGCCCGGGCTGCAAGCTACAAATACTAGGTCAGCGCCATCCATTGCGCATTGGGCCGTCGACTGACGCAAATCGCACATCCGTAAGAATGCCCGGTGGGTATGACTCAGATCATAGTGATCCGGATCGCTCCCGTTCGTCCCCAGGTCGATCGGAGTCAGCGGAATCGTTTGGCCTTTCGAATTCACACCGTTGCTGGCGATGTCTGCCCCGCGCGAGATCAGCACTGGATCACGAAACAAGTTGTCCGGCGTACGGTTCTCCTGGAAGATAATTACAACGTGCTGAATTGGAGTATGCGGAGCGTCGCCGCATCCGTTCTGCACTAAGAATGCACTCGCGGACAGTAGCAAGATTGAGATAGAGACCAACGCGCGGTGGGTGAGGTGAGTTCTAATTCCGAACAACTTTCTCCTGCCCCTGTCCTAAACGGTAGCAAGCTTGACGGGATTATGTTTGCCGGACGGTTGGTTTCTTTTTCTGCTAAGTTAGTTGCCGCGTCGTGTGTATCGAGTCCGACAAAGTCTCGATGTAAGTACAGTTTTTCCTGTATTGCTCCGAAACAATAATCGAAGAATCGCAGTCACCTCCAAGCCCGCAATAGGGACGAAGACATAGGGCGCTTGCACTCGTTAGGGCTCGCAGGTCATTTTGCGGGGCATGTTCCTTCGGCTCTGTTGGCAATGACCCGAGTCACTTCGTCGTGTCCGATGACCGCCGACAAACCCGTGCCAGTACAGGTTTCCCTGTATTGTTTCGGGCCGGTGTTCCAACTAGCTTGCACTGAAAGATTGCGAGGTCGTGTGACCCGCTTGGCTGCAGGTTCATCACCAGCTTTGAATCTTGACATGGGCAGCCGGCTCTCTTCGAATGATGGTTTGCGCCAACCATCGCAAGCGCCGAAAAAGTATATGAGCCAACTCCGCGGTTCGCTGCAAGAAACTTGGGGGCACAGCTCCACTAATGAGACTACGGCCCTCAATGACAGCGTGATTTATGGATCGTGCCGGCGTCGAAAAACTGAGCGCGGAACTCGAGCGGCTGATGCGAGAGCAAATTGAGAGTCTTGCGAGTCAGACATTCCTGGGGATTACCCCGGAAGAATTACGTCGAGAGAAGGAGCGGCTGCAACGCATTCGTGAAGTGTCCGCCGATTTTTTGGAGGCTTTGAAAAGAATTCGCCCTTAGTTTTCTGAAATGTTTAACAAAGGCGTTGACTCTTTGAAAGGAAAGCTTATGACGGAGAAGCCAAGCGTTAAACTGCCTGGAACCGTGGAGAAAATCATAAAGCCTTCGGAGCCAGGCGAACCGGAAAAGGCGCAAATCTCGATTGAGGGGGCGGACGATTTGTACCGAGAAATCCGCATCGAAAACTCGCTTACCGGAGAAAACGGCGTTGAGGTTGGCCTTAAAGAGGGTGCAGAAGTTGACGTTACCCTGGAAGCCGATAGAGAAGCGACACATCCCAAGAAGAAATAATCGAGAGATTGCAGTTCCTGCCCGGATTCGCGGGGCGCCCCTGCTCCGTAATGACGAGCGGTTTACCGACTTGCCTGTTCCGGTAAGATGCCTAGCAGATGAAATCGATCATTGTCGGCACTGCCGGACACATCGATCACGGTAAAACTGCGCTGGTCAAAGCTTTGACCGGGATCGATGCGGACAGGCTCCAGGAAGAGAAGCGCCGCGGCATCACCATCGACCTCGGCTTTGCACATATGGATTTGCCGGGGCCGGCTGGGGAAACTTTGCGGCTGGGTTTTGTCGACGTCCCAGGACACGAGCGTTTTGTGCGCAACATGCTGGCGGGAGTGGGCGGAATCGATCTGGTGCTGCTGGTGATTGCCGCGGATGAAGCGATCAAGCCGCAGACGCGGGAGCATTTCGACATCCTGCAACTGCTGGGCGTGCGGCGGGGCATAACAGTATTGACGAAATCCGACTCGGTGGATTCGGAGACCCTCGATGTGGTGCGGCTGGAAGTGGAAGAGTTTCTGCGCGGAACATTCCTCGACAAACCAAAGTCGATCATCTCCGTCAGTTCTTTAACCGGCTCAGGGCTGGAAGAACTCAAGCGCGCGATGGTTGCCGCTGCGCAGGAGGTACAATTGCGGGACTCCCATGCCATCGCGCGGCTGCCGATTGACCGCGTATTCACCATGAAAGGCTTCGGCACGGTCGTGACCGGAACGTTGGTAGCAGGGACGATTCGTCGCGAAGACGAGTTGGAGGTTTTTCCTACCGGACGCCGCGTTCGGGTGCGCGGGGTGCAAGTACATGGAGAGATTGCCGAGAAAGCGGTCGCTGGACAAAGAACCGCTCTAAATCTTGCGGGTGTCAGCACGGAAGACTTATCACGCGGGATGACTCTGGTTCCGCCAGCGACGCTGGAGAAAACTCGGAAGGCAGATGTCTCTCTCCGATTGCTTGCCTCGGCCGCTCGTCCGTTGAAGAATCGAGCGCGTGTACATCTTCATTCGTACACGATGGAGACGGTGGCGGAAATCATTTTGGCTGGGACCAAGCAGATCGCGCCAGGCGAGCAGTCGTTCGCCCGGGTGAAACTACCAGAGCCGGCATTGTTATTGCCGGGAGACCGATTCATCCTGCGCCAATTCTCCCCGGTGGTGACAATTGGCGGCGGAGTTGTGCTGGATGCGGCGCCGTTTCCGCGCATGCCGGGACAAGTCGAGTTCGCGAGGGTGCTGGCCAGCGGCAGTGCGGAATCGATTCTGACAGCGCGAATCGCAAGACGGCATCATAACGGGATTGCCGTCTCCCGATTGATTGCGGAGACTGGATGGACGAAGAACTTTATTGAGATACAGCTAGCCGTTGCTCTCAAAGACGGCCGAATCCTGCGAGCTGAAGACTTGCTCATCGATGCTCCCGCCCTGGAAGCGCTTAAATTCCTCCTGGTAAGCGCGGTTGAGGATTTTCACAAGAGGAACCCATTGGTTGCAGGCACTGCCAAGGAACAACTGCGGGATCAAATCGCGGGGTCAGCTGAAGCGTTTGATGCAGCTATTGCCATTCTGGTCCGGGATAAGAAGATCGAAGTCCTCGGCGATCTGGTGCGGTTGCCCGGCCATGGCGTGGTCATGAAGGATGAAGAAGCGGAGTCGAAGAAAAAGATCGAAAGCGCGTTTATGACGGCTGGGCTGAACGTGCCGGCACTCCACGAAGTTCTCGCTGGGCTGAAGATCGACAAAGCGCGAGCCCAGAAGATCGTGACGTTGCTGCTACGCGACAAGGCCTTGATCAAAATTTCAGATGAATTAGTTTTTCATCGCAGCGCGTTGGAAGGGTTGCGGCGGCTGATGGCAGCGTACAAATTGAAATCCGCAACCATCGACGTTGGCAAGTTCAAGGAACTGACCGGAGTGAGTCGAAAATATGCCATTCCGCTGCTGGAATTTCTGGATCGCGAGCGCGTGACCAAGCGTGTGGGGGACTCGCGACAGATTCTATAGCCACAAATTTACACGGATAGCTCCAAAGCAAAGTCTGGTTCATCCGTGGTGATCTGTGAAAATCCGTGGCACCTGCTAGATCTTTTCCTCAGGAAATTCCAGTTCCAAACCCAGCGGATCGGTGAAGCGGTTAGTGAGATTCGCAAGCCCGGCCAGCATGTGAATGTCGACGATCTCCGGGTCGGAGAAATGTTTTTTCAGTTCGTCGAAGTCACTCTCTGTGATCTCGTGCGGGGCACGCGTTAACCGTTCGACGTAAACCAGGGCGGCCCGTTCTTTCTCACCGTGGCGCGAATAATTTCCTGCCTTCAGTGCCGTCCAATCTTCCGCCGTGAGACCCACGCGCTTCGACGACGCGACATGGTGTTGGGTGCAATAGCGGCATCCGTTGATCAAAGACACCCGAAGATAGATCAGTTCATACAACTTGCGGTCGAGAGACCGTCCCACGCTGGCATAGAAACTTAGAAAGGTCTTAAGCATCTCGGGGCGATGGGCCAGCGCCCTTTGCACATTGCCGGGCTTGCCGCGAAGCGTGGTGTCGTAAATCTCTCGTACTTCCGGGGATGCCGACTCCGGTGCGATCAGGCTGATGCGTGCCATTGAATCCTCCCGTTCAGAATGACTTTGCTCATCATAGAGGAATCGCGCGCGCCGCGACGACGCTCAGACGTGCACTACAGAAAAGGTTGCGGAATGCCGATATTGTCTAACGAGACTATGCCATGAAAAATATCGCTCTCGTTCTTGTTCTGCTTTGTCCAGCAGTTCAATTCGCCGCGGCGCAAACATCCGACAATTCCGGCGCCCGGTCGAATGTACTGGCTTTGGAGCATGCCTGGGATCAGGCGCTAGAACGCGGGGATGTGAAGGCGCTCTCAGCAATTTTCGACGAGTCTTTGATATACGTCGATTATGACGGCGCGGTGTTGACGAAAACCGGATACCTGGGGCGCGTGAAAGGGAATACTACCCACATGCAGCAGATTGTGGCGGAAGAGATGAATGTCCAAATGTTCGGAAACACCGCAGTCGTGGTCGGGACTTACCGGGTCAAGGGAATGGAGAAAGGCAGGCCTTACCTGCGGCATGGTCGATTCACGGACATCTGGGTACGCACGAACGGAAATTGGATGTGCGTGGCCGCCGCCACCACTCCGATCGTGCACTGAGGTCTGCTTGCTGTTACGGCGGACACTCATCGTCTCGTGCGGGCCAAAGGAGCTGACATGCGGAAAGTTATTCTCATTGTTCTGCTGCTCTCTGCGCAACTCAACGCGCAGGCCGCCGGCAAGTCCGATGGCGACCGCAGCAGAATTCTTGCTCTAGAAAACGCGTGGAATCAGGCGGTGCGCCAAAAAGATACGGTTGCGCTCAAGCTATTGCTGGGACCGGAACTAGTTTACGTGGACTACGATGGCACGCTGATGGACAAGCAACAATACCTCTCCAGTGTACAATCGCAGACGATGCAACCCGAGCGGATCGTGAGCGAATCGATGATTGTTCATCTTTACGGGGCTGCTGCCGTGGTCGAAGGAATTTATCGCGAAACTGGCGAGAAGAACGGCAAACCCTACACGCTCCGTGAACGATTTTCCGATACCTGGATCCGCCGCAACGAGAGTTGGGAGTGCGTAGCCAGCCATTCAACACTCATCAACCATTAGCGCCCTCCCGACTTCCCGGTTCATTCTGCGCTTCTTCTTCCTGCTACCATTGCTCTCGTGGAGCGTCTGTTCGCGTTGAGACTCGACACTCCGGAAAACCAGGTCACGGTAATCCTGTGAAGGCAAAATCAAAGAGCGCTAAAGCAAACGCCGCCGGACCAGTGCGGCTATTTTCAAGCCAGCGACAGTGGGAAGAGTGGCTCGAAACCAACTATCGTGAGTCTGATGGGCTATGGCTACGGTTGGCGAAGAAAGGCTCAGGATTACGTTCAGTTTCGTATGGCGAAGCGCTGGAGATTGCCATTTGCTACGGATGGATCGACGGTCAGAAGAAACCTGAAAGCGAACAGGCCTGGTTACAAAGATTCGTCCCTCGATCCGCGAAAAGTGTCTGGTCAAAGATCAACCGGGAAAAATCGTTGGCGCTGATTGCGCAGGGCCGCATGCAGGCTGCGGGTTTGGAGGCGATCGAGAGTGCAAAGAGAAGCGGACGCTGGGAATCGGCTTACGATTCGCCCAAGTCAGCCGAGGTGCCTGACGATCTGCAGGCGGCGTTAGATGCAAGTCCAGAAGCAACAAAGTTTTTTCTCTCACTCGATCGAGCTAACCGCTATGCCATTCTCTTCCGCATTCAAACCGTGAAGAAAGCTGCAACCCGGGTGGCAAAAATTCGGCAGTTCGTGGAAATGCTCGAAAGAAACGAAACAATTCACGAACTGCGCCAGCCGCGAAGAAAGTGAAAAGAAATGTCCATGGTCAAAATCATCGGGGCGGGACTGGCAGGATCGGAGGCTGCGTGGCAATGTGCGCGGCGTGGTATCGATGTGGAATTGTTTGAGATGCGGCCAATGCAATCGACCCCAGCCCACCAGACCGCGGATTTTGCGGAACTGGTTTGCTCGAACTCTTTGAAATCAGATTCCGAGAATACGGCTCCCTGGCTGCTGAAGGAAGAAATGGGGAGAGCAGGCTCGTTGCTTTTGGAGATTGCGCGCCAGTGCGCAGTCCCGGCAGGGCATGCATTGGCGGTTGATCGCGTCACCTTTGCGGCAAAAGTTACCGAGACGATTTTGCGTGATCCACGAATTACTGTGCGGCGTGAAGAAGTAACGCAGATCGACGAAACTGACGACGCCATTACCATTATCGCTACAGGGCCGCTAACGTCGGAAGCCCTGACTGGGGAAACAGCGCGGTTGAGTGTCCTCCAAGAACCGAGTCACGTCCCCCGCTTATATTTTTACGATTCGATCAGCCCGATCGTGGAAGCGGACTCGATTGACATGTCGCGCGTGTACATGGCGGCTCGCTACGACAAAGGTTCGGCAGATTACATTAACTGTCCGATGACGCGCGAGGAATACGATCGCTTCTACGATGCACTGTTGGCCGCGCAATCGGTGGAAGAGCGAGAGTGGGAGAAGTTGAATTATTTCGAAAGTTGTTTGCCGATTGAAGAAATTGCACGGCGCGGGCGAGATACGCTGCGCTTTGGTCCGATGAAGCCGGTGGGGTTGATAGATCCGCGCACCGGGCGAATGCCGTATGCGGTCGTGCAATTGCGGCAAGAAAATCTGCGAGCTGATTCTTACAATCTTGTCGGATTTCAAAACCATCTGAAATTCGGAGAACAGGCTCGAGTGCTGCGCCTGATCCCAGGGCTGGAAAGTGCCCGCTTTCTGCGCTACGGGCAGATTCACCGCAATACATACATCAACAGTCCGGTACTTCTCCGCGAGACACTTCAGATGAAGGCACATCCTCGACTTTTGTTTGCGGGGCAAATATGCGGGGTTGAGGGCTACGTAGAGTCAATTGCAACTGGGTTGATGGCGGGCGTGAACGCCGCGGCCTTGGCTCGCGGAGTTGAACCCATGCCGCCGCCACGGGCTTCGGCGTTTGGATCGCTTACACATTATGTAACTCACTCAGAGGCCAAGAATTTCCAGCCCGCAAACATCACTTTTGACCTTCTGCCCCCGCTCGAGAAAAAGATTCGCGATCGCAAGGAGCGGCATCGCATGCAGTGCGAGCTGGCGCTCAAAGCGTTCGACGGATGGATCGAACGGGTCGGAACAACCGCGGTCCAAGCCTAACTCGAAAGGCGCCTCCGGAAGAGACTTCAGAATGCCGCCGTCCCCTCAACCTGAGATTCGCCGCGCGGTACCGGAAGATGCGCCTGAAATTGCGAAGCTACTGTATGAATCGTTCGTCGCGTTCGAGCCCCTTTACACCGTTGGCGGATTTAAAGCGACTGCACTGGCTGCACCCCAAGTTCTAGAGCGTATGCAAGAGGGGCCAGTTTGGGTTGCGCTACATGATTCCCAGGTTTTGGGCACAGTTGCCATCGTCGTCAAACGCAAATCTGCATCCATTCGCGGGATGGCGGTGCTGCCCTCTGCGCGCGGAACGGGGATGGGATCTGCACTCTTGCAACATGCAGAGAAGTGGGCAATCGACAAAC